>JANXQX010000088.1 GCA_025353305.1 Holophagaceae bacterium | reverse complement strand
CCCCGAAGGGGCGGGGGCCACGGGCCCGTGTCACACTCGCCTGCGCGTCCTTCAGGCGACCCTCACATGCGTCGAAGTCAAACCCCAACCGACGTAGCGAGCGCGAAGAACCTGAAAACCCAGAACGAGAATCCTGCCAATCGCTGCGGGTCGCGGAAGCTCTGTCTTTCCCTTGACCCAGGCAAGCGCGTCGCGTATCAACAAGCAGGAACTCGCCCATGCCAACCCCTTGGAAAGCTGCAGTCGACCTCTGCGCATCCACTTTTCAACCCGGTCCCTGTCTAAACCCCCCGGGGTCCCTTCGTCCCCACACTCAAAATGGGGCTTTTAAAAACCCTATACACAATGGGGAGACCGCCCGGCTACCAGGCTCATTTAACACGAACTTGGGTACCCTTTCAATCACCGAACCTACTGTGGTCTTCGAAGACCACACCATCAGCCAACAAGCCTTTGGAGCCCCCTCATGGAAAGACTATCTAATTGGATCCGGCCACTGATACGATGCGGTATCATGGCTGCCATGCTCGCTGCATCTCCAGCCCTGAGATCCGGAGACTCGGTATTCCTACGGGCCACCCAAGGGCTGGATCTGGTTTTCTTAAGGGAACAAGGTCCATCAAGCCCTCATGTGATTTTGTCAGATGGGTGTTACATGGGCATGATCGTGGATGCCAAGGCATTCGATACGGCGACAGGCCCTCATTTTCGGGAGGGAGACACGATACTTTGGAAGGGACCGGTCGATATAAGCAAGGCCAACAATTTAATTTTTGGTGATAATAACGATATTTACTGTATTGATGAATTTCATGGGATGGTTAATGAGTTTCTCCTTGAACTCAAGGACGGGAAGCTCTACATTACTGCGTTCCAGTCCCTCACCTATGCCAGTGCGAAGTACGGACTCAATCCCAACGTGCGCTTCTTCGGGCGAGTGGATCAATGGGTGTTCTTTAGGGAGAAAGGTGACCCCATGAATAGGTTGAAATATTTTGAAGTTGGCAAGGGAGATAAAATTTATTTCATGGATATTCCAATAAGCAATATAAAACATGTTTTAAATGTATCGAGATCTCGAAAACAGGGAGAGATCATGGTTTATGTGGTCAGAAAATCTGAGGCCCTCATATCTCAATTTCCCCAATATACTGATTACATTTCGGTTCCATTTCCTTCATCAATTGAGAATTATTAGCCGGTGTTGTGGTGTTTCAATACTTGATATTTTGTGATCTTGAAAACGACCACTAGTCATCAATCTTTGAAAACTTTTAACGAACTCCTGAATCCGTGAGGCTTTCCGCGACTTCGCTTGGTGGTCGCTGTTGAGGGGTGATCCGAGGTAGCAGCGGGCCGTCTATGAGCCCTTCCCATAGCCTTCGCGGGCCTTTTGGATTGCCTTTTAGCTGAATTCAGGTCCGGATGGGATTTACAGGCATGGCTTCGCCCGGCCCAGGCGCTGTTTTGACGAATCCGTGAATCTTTTAGGAAGGGCAGAGCCGCGCTTGGAGCGCCAGCAGACGGTCAAACACGCGGCACCTTCGCCCGAACTGGAGATAAGCTTCCCGGCCACTTCGGATCACGCGGGCCGCGACGTACAACAATTCCTGGATGACGGTCCGGAGCCGCCGCCGCTTGGTGGGATGCCGCTGCGCGTAGCCTTCGAGACCGAGTTGGCCCATCAGGCGCAGCACGTTGTAGGCCAGCGCGCCGAGCTCCAGAACCAGGGCATTCGTGGCGAATTTGCCGCTGGGCAGCCGCTCCAGATCCAGTTCGCTTTTCATCTCGCTGTGGAACTGCTCAGAGGTGCCGTGATCCTTGTAGAGCGCGATCACATCTTCCTCGGCCTGGTCCAGGCTGGTGATCCACGCGCTCACTTCGGTGATCGGCATCAGCAGGACGTTTCCCTTCCGGTCGATGCTGCGCTCGACCACTTCCACCACCATCCGGAACTTCACACGGATTTCGCGCTCGCCGTCTTTGAACACCCGCTCGCACCACTCGGAAATCCGCGCCACGCGTTTGCCTTCGCGGGGGCTGCTCCATGCGGACTCCGGCAGGGCGCGGGCCTTCTCCTCCCACACCGCCGGATCCTCCCGCCGCCAGTTGTGCTTCACCAGGAAATCCACGCCGGATTCCTGGAACAACGCGTAGTTCTCCATCGCGTCGTTGCCGCCGTCCAGCCGCACCAGCAGCGGCTTGTCCGTCACCCGGCGCGCGGCCTGGATCGCCCGGCGCAGAAAATCCGGCGTGCCGTTCTGGCAGTGCTGCGTGCCCTCGCGCAGCTCGAAACCCAGGCACCAGCCTTCCTGCCCGAGATACGCCGCGATGGGCGCGTACCCCACCACCTGTTTGTACGTCCAGCCGACACCTTCTTTTTTGGTGTTCGAGTTGTCCAAAGGGGTGACATCCGCATCGAGCGCGACATGCCCCGTGGTGAGCGCCGTCACTGGCGCCTTGGCGCTCAGCAGCAGGTCCACCGCGGCCTTCTGCGCGTAATGCAGATACAAATCCGCACCCTCATCCATGCGCTGCCGCACCGTGGCTGGCGAAGGGAAAGCTCTGAGCCCGATGCTCGAAGGCCCCAACACATGCTCGTCCAGCCGAGAGACTGCCTCAAAATCCGACTTGCCCGTGCATAGCGAGAGCAGGTACGAAATCACCACATCGCCCGTCCCCAGACCGTGCGCCTGCTTTGGAAACTGCCGGTTCAGATCCCTCCGGATCGCCGTGTGGCGCTCAAGAATCTGGGCCACCAGGTTCAGCCCCGCCCCGCTTAACAAATCCAGTTTCTTCGACTGCACCAATCTAATCCGCATCCCGTTTCACCTCGCGGGTGAATCCGGCCACCCATCTTTAGGATGCTTTAAACCCGCACCAGGATTCATTCTGCGCTACTATTATGGTGAGAAAGCTGCACGATTTCAGGATTATAAATTGGAAAACATTGGCCAAGACCCTTACAGGGGTAGTCCTGGAACTGTGGCTAGATGGGGAGGTTGATTCCATGAAACGAAGCCGGATTGTAGTTTTGTCACTCGTAGTCCTTTTGGTAGGGGGGATAATGTTCAGAAAATCGTTACTTAATTTCCTGGTCGGCCTGTTCGTGGCGACCTCCACGAACCTAGGCCATGCTCGTATGCCAGCGGTTTGGGTGGGGCCTTACGACCTCACTGCCACCCTCACACAGGAGCCAGAGCTGGTATGGGGGGACCCTGCGAAGCCTTCATCCAAGTTGGACCTGCGCGCGGATAAGGCTCAGGTTCTGAAAGTTCAAATGCTAAAAGAGCAGGGCGGCGATGCCGCCAAAGCGGTGGATGCCCTTATGGCGCAGCGCCAGGGACCGGACGCGGCACAGGCGCTTTTTCAAGCGATGGTGGAATTGGCGACGGGCAAGGGCGCGGGAATCAATGAGGGGGTGATTCCTCCCCAACCATCTGCGAAGGAGACCAAGACGGAGACCAAATCCGAGGACGTCCAGCCCTATGCCGCGCCACAGGGAAAGGCAGGCATCGCTCTCGTGGCGGGTGTGGCAAAAGCCCTGGCTCCTAGGATGGGCCAGCCAGACATGAAACCCTTCGACCAGGTGCTCTTCGAACATTCAATTCGTCTGATGGGTTTCCATGGCGCCCCCGCCCTGGCGGATGCGAAGACTCCTGCAGGTCAGGGTCAAGCCGCCACAACACAGACACCTCCGCCAATTAATTCAGAGGTGCGGGCCACCCTCCGCAGCTTGCTGGGGAGCCGCGTCACTCAGGTTTATGCCGCCCGGGCCTTGGGCCAGCTCGGCGATATGGAAACCGCCAAAGAAATCATTGATCATCCCGGAAAATACCCCGACGCGAGCATCTCCGATTTCGGAACTGATGCCCTGAACCGCTATAAAAACACACGCAAGCAGGCCATCGCGCAAGGCAAGGGCGGCGGCGAAGCCGCCTTTTGGCAGTCCACCCGCATTCCCCCCCAGCATCAGGACGCGGCCATCGAACTGGCCATGCTCGGGGACGGCGGAGCGGGGATGGCGATGATGCGAAATTGGGCCGTGATGGATGGGGCCGAGAAGGACCTTGATACTGTGCGGGCCAAAGGCATTGATGAGGCCATTCGTTTTCCTGGAACTCGGGCCGCATGGGTTGGCTTGAATCGTTGCGTAGATGGATTTTTCAATCACCCTCTTCTCGGACCCAAGTCCTACGCCATGATATTGAAAGCCTTGGAGCATGACCTGAAGATCGTGTTCTCCGGCCAGCCTTGGAAAGCAAAAGACACCGTCGTGCTCGACACGCATGAAGGGATATTTTGTGCGCTTTGGCATGCCAATCACCGGCCCCAAACAACTCCCGACATGGATGGGAAGGGAATCGAGCTCCCAATGGATGCTTTAACTCAGGAGCTGGCAACGAAGGCGGAGGCGTTATTCCGGAAGAACTACAAGCCATGGACCAATGCCGTCGCCTTTGGGGATGGGATGTCTACTGGCAACGCTGCTGAGCTGGCACTTTATGCTGCACATTTGAAGCTTGCACCGCTCGAATTTCCAGGAAAAGCCAGCGAGATTCGAATATTTATGGAGGATAGGGACAGGCATAAAAATGATAAAAAAGAATGGAAGGAATCTGAATATAAAAGTCGATGTAGACCTGAGTATGCGTTGATTACCTTTTGGGGCTCGCGCGTATATTTATGCGAAGAAATGGGGGATATCGAAAGTGTCGAAAAAATTTGAACTCCCCCTGTCCCTGCGAAGGATTCCCACGCTGACGCTCCTCCTGATTGCAGGTTTTCCTCTGCGGGCCTGGAAAAGCACGGTGGGCTGGACCAACTCGCCGCACAGCAAAATCTCCAACGCCGCACTGGATGTGCTTCGAGTCAGCATCCCCCAGGGGAGGGCTGAATGGGACCGCTTTGGGGATACCCTGGCCCACACTTCAGGGTGGCTTAACAACGATTCCAACGCCCATGGCAACCTGCTCTGGAATAACGAGCGTGAAGACCCCTCGGGAGAGTCTGCGGACGCTTTCCAGAATAACAAGTGGAACCCGATAAATTTCAACGGGGGCCCTTTCTACCGATGGTGGATTCGTGCCCTGCAGGCCGAAGATCTCTGCTCAAGCACTTTTCAATTCGCAGTGAGTGAGGTTCCTGGGGGAGGTCTCGTCCCGCTTCCTGATATTCACCTCAGAACGGCGCCCTAAACGTCCCAATCTCAGGTCGGGAGATCGGGCGGGATAGGAATTTACCTGCGGTGATTTTGGCGAGTTTTCCCACTTGGAGTCTCAGCCCTCGACCCCTCATCCCTTTGGCGGCAGAATTTCCATCCCAAGTCCGTGCCGTGGAACGTCCGCCTTTTCCACCCACAGGATATGCGCCCCGAAAGCACGGGCCATGGCGAGCATGCCCTCACGCATTTCCAGGGATAGGGCTGCGCGGAGCTCGGGATGGACGCTGAGCCGGACGGTAGCCCCCCGCAAGTGTTCCCCTTGGCGGGCCATTTCGCGGTATGCCTTGAGCATCACGGTCTCGGCGCTCAGCATGCGGCCCATGCCTTGGCAGTGGGAGCAGGTTTCGGTGAGCTGGCGTTCCAGGGATGGCCCCGTGCGTTTGCGGGTCATTTCCACGAGCCCGAAGGCGCTGATGCGTTCGGCCCGGGCATGGTTGCGATCCCGCAGCAATTCCTCGGCGAGGAGCGCCATGACTTCGTTCCGGTGGGCTTCGTCGGCCATGTCGATGAAATCCACGACGATGATGCCGCCGAGATTCCTCAACCGTAGCTGGCGGACGATTTCAGGGATGGCTTCGAGATTCGTCTGGAAAACCGTATCTTCCAAATCCTTCTTCCCGACGAATTTTCCGGTGTTCACATCCACGCTCACCAGGGCCTCGGTCTGGTTGATGACCAGGCTGCCGCCGTGTTTGAGGAACACCTTGGGAGAGCGTGCAGCGTCGATCTCCTGCTCGATGCCGAAAGCTTCGAAAATGGGAATGTCGGAGGTGAAGAGTTTCACGCGCTCCACCCATTCCGGATGGAGCTTGGAGACAAAGGCGATGACTTCCTCATAGGTGCCGGGATCATCCACCCAGAAGCTCGCCACTTCTTCGCGGAAGAGATCCCTCAGCACTTTTTGCAGCAACCGGGAATCCTGCCAGACAAGGTTGGGTGCGGCCAGATCTTCGGCCCTGGTCTGCACATCGCGCCAAAGCTCGCGTAGAAAAGCCACATCGTTGACCAGATCTTCATCTTTCTCGCCGATGGCGGCGGTGCGCACGATGAAGCCCTCGCCGGGCAGACTATGGCTGCGGATGAGTTCCCGAAGCCGCTCCCGCTCCTGGATATCCGTGATCTTGCGGGAGATTCCCACATGTTCGATGCTCGGCATGAATACCAGGAACCGTCCGGGAAAACTCAAGTGCCGGGAAAGCCGTGGACCCTTGGTGTTGATAGGGTCCTTCACGACCTGGACAAGGATCTCTTCACCCTCTTTGATGGGTGGCAGGGATGGGGGAATGACCGGGAATTCGAGAACCGCCGTGTCCGGCTGGTCCTCGTCCAATTCGACGACTTCCTCGGCACTGATGCGGTGGGCCTCGGGCTCATCGAGGTAGAGGAAGCCGTCCTTGGCTGCGCCCACGGCGATGAATGCGCTTTGCATGCCCAGCAGAAGCTTCGCCACGCGGCCCTTGTAGACATCACCCACATGACTGACATGGGTGGTGCGTTCGATGAAGAGCTCGCACGGCTGGCCATTTTCCAGTAGCGCGATTCGCGTCTCCATCGGCGTCGCATTGACCACCAAGGACCTGCGGATGTACATGTAAACCCTCTGTTGAATTCGGCGGAGGGCTTACTATTTCCAAGCCACATCCCCAGCAGCTCAGGGCCGTACCGGACCGGGAGCATTACCATTGTGGCTGAGGTCAGGAAGAAAGGGGGGAATTTCGCTTATGCGAACGACTTTTCAACCAGGGGGGTGCGTTCCTGGGCGGCTAGCCTGGTGATGCGGTTTTTTTCATCCACGAAAACCACTTTGGGTTCCAGGGCCGCGCCTTCCTCGGTGCTCATCCAGCCGTAGTTGGCGATGATCACCAGGTCCCCGGCATTGACCAGGTGCGCCGCAGCCCCGTTGATGCCTACTTCGCCAGAGCCCGGAATGCCCGGGATCACGTAGGTGGAGATGCGGGCTCCGTTGGTCACGTCATAGATGTCCACCTTCTCGTTTTCCATGAATCCCGCAGCTCCGATGAGCAACGGATCCAGGGTGATGGAACCCACGTAATCCAGGTCCGCCCGGGTCACCGTGGCGCGGTGGATCTTGCCCAGCAGAAAGTGACGCAGCATGGGTGCCTCCTGGTCCAGGCTCCCGACGAGTCCCGGCCGACATATAAGGGTGGATCGGACGGGACTGGATGTCCAGCCCCCAGGCTCAGAAACCATCACACCGACTGCCCCAACCCCAGAAGG
>JANXQX010000043.1 GCA_025353305.1 Holophagaceae bacterium | reverse complement strand
CGCCGCGTTGCCGCTCATCTCCAGCCCCACGTCGAAACCCTCGGTCATGCCCAGGTCCTTCATCACCGTGGGCAGGTCCTTCTGGGTGGGGTTCACCGCCAGGGTCGCGCCCATCTTCCGGGCCAGGGCCAGGCGGTACTCGTTCACGTCGGTGATCACCACATGGCGGGCCCCCACGTGCCTGGCGATGGCCACGGCCATGATGCCAATGGGGCCGGCGCCGGTGATGAGAACATCCTCGCCCACCATGTCGAAGCTGAGGGCCGTGTGGGCCGCATTGCCATAGGGATCGAAGATGGAGGCCACCTCGTCCGGCACGTTGTCCGGCACCTTGAACACGTTGAAGGCCGGGATGCTGAGGTACTCGGCGAAGGAGCCGGTGCGGTTCACCCCCACGCCCACGGTGTTGCGGCAGAGGTGGCGCTTGCCCGCGCGGCAGTTCCGGCAGTGGCCGCAGGTGATGTGGCCCTCGCCGCTGACGCGGTCGCCGGGCTGGTAGCCCTCGACCTCGGCGCCCACGGCCTCGATGACACCGAAGTACTCGTGGCCCACCACCATGGGCACGGGAATGGTCTTCTGGGCCCACTCGTCCCAGTTGTAGATGTGGACATCCGTGCCGCAGATGGCGCTCTTGTGGACCCGGATGAGCACGTCGTTGGGCCCCACTTCCGGCATGGGCGCCTTGCCCATCCAGATGCCTTCCTCGCGCTTGGTTTTCAACAGGGCCTTCATGGGCGCCTCCAACCGGATCATTTCAACACCAAGAGGTCCGGGTTCCAAGGACGCAGACTCGTCCTGTCCGGACTTGACCTGCCGTCAAATCCGCCGATAAGGTGTCCTACAGGACGCTCCATGACCCCCTCCATCTCGAACCACGGCAATAATCGGCCCCCTCGCGCGAATCGCGCGTGGGACGGCAAGGGTCGAGCCTAGACATCAGATCCCCCGGACCACCCCCGATTCGCGCAAGCGGGTCGGGGGTTTTTCTTGTGGCCCCGTTCACAACCTGACAAGGAATTCTCCATGTGCGGCATCCTCACCATCCTCGACATCAATCCCGCCCAATCCAGCGCCGGCGACCTGCGTCGGCAGGCCCTGGCGATGGCCCGCAAGATCCGCCACCGGGGCCCCGACTGGAGCGGCATCTGGAGCGACGACCGGGCCATCCTGGTCCACGAGCGCCTCTCCATCGTGGACGTGGAGCATGGCGCCCAGCCCCTGGTGGACACCCTCACCGGCAACGTGCTGGCGGTCAACGGCGAGATCTACAACCACAAGGAGCTGCGCCAGTCCCTGCGGAACGACCATGACTTTCAGACCCTCTCCGACTGCGAGGTGCTGCTGTACCTCTACAACGAAGGCGATCCCAAGGCGTTCCTGAACCGCGTCAACGGCATCTTCGCCTTCGTGCTCTACGACCCCAAGCGCGGCACCTACCTCATCGCCCGGGATCCCATCGGCGTGGTGCCCCTCTACGTGGGCTGGGACCGGGAGGAGCGCCTGTACGTCGCCTCGGAGATGAAGGCCCTGATTCCCCAGTGCGAGCGCATCCGCGAGGTCCCGCCTGGGCACTACTTCCTTGGCCATGAGGCGGAGAAGGGGTTCCAGAAGTACTACGAGCCCGCGTGGGCCGAGCCCGGTTTCTATCCCTCGCAGCCCTTCGACCCCGTCGTCCTGCGGGAGGCCCTGGAGGCCGCGGTCCGGCGGCAGCTGATGTGCGACGTGCCCTACGGCGTGCTGATCTCGGGGGGCGTGGACTCGTCCATCATCGCAGCCATGGCCGCCCGGCACCGGGAGGGCCGGGTGGAGGACGACGAGCGTGGCCCCGCCTGGTGGCCGCGGATCCACTCCTTCTCCGTGGGCCTCAAGGGCGCCCCGGACCTGGCCCCCGCCCGGAAGGTGGCCGACCACATCGGCGCCATCCACCACGAGATCCACTTCACCGTGCAGGAGGGCCTGGACGCCCTCTCGGACGTGATCTACCACCTGGAGACCTTCGATATCACGAGCATCCGGGCCTCGACGCCCATGTACCTGATGATGCGGAAAATCCGCGCCATGGGCATCAAGATGATCCTCTCGGGCGAAGGGGCGGACGAGATCTTTGGCGGCTATCTGTACTTCCATAAAGCGCCGGATGGCCATGCGCTGCACGATGAGACCGTGCAGAAGCTGCAAAAACTCCACCTCTACGACTGTCTGCGGGCCAACAAGTCCAGCGCGGCCTGGGGCGTGGAAGCGCGCGTGCCCTTCCTGGACCGCGAATTTCTGGATGTGGCGATGATGCTGGATCCTGAGCTGAAGATCCCCCGCAACGCCAAGCACGAGAAGCCCATCGAGAAATATCTGCTGCGAAATGCCTTCGATGGCACCCTTCCGGACGAGATCCTCTGGCGCCAGAAGGAGCAATTCTCCGATGGCGTGGGCTACGCCTGGATCAACGGCTTGAAGGCTCACGCCGAGCATGAAATCAGCGACAGCATGATGCGCGGGGCGCACGAACGCTTCCCCGTGAAAACGCCCGAAACCAAAGAAGCCTACCTCTACCGCCAATTCTTCGAGCACCATTTCCCGTCCGCCACGGCGGTCAATTGCGTGCCCTTCGAGAGGAGCATCGCCTGCAGCACCGCCACCGCCCTGCTCTGGGACGAAGCCTTCCAGAAGATGGTCGATCCGTCAGGAAGGGCAGTCATGGATGTGCACGAAACGGGGTATACGGCTTGAAAAAAGCAATCACACGGATGGCAGCAGGGAAAAGAAACCCTACAGAGCTGTTCTCTTGAGCAATCTCTTTCCCCGGCCCGAATCTCCCGGTCCCTTCCCTGGATCCATCAACTGTGCTGAGCTTTAGCCTATGAGCACGCTTTGCCTGAACATGATTGTGAAGGACGAGGCCCACGTGATCCGCCGCAGGTGCGACCTGGACCTACACGCTGATGAAAAACGGCGTTGCCCAGGCTCTTACCTGCAATCTGACCTCCGGCGTCCTATTTTGCTCATCAAGCGGTTCCATTACTTTTATCGATGGGGACTTGCTGACCGTCCGGGTTGGCTTAACCGCGGGCACCTCCTGGGCCGCGGCAAACCATTTCACTGTCTCGTTGAGGTTCAACTGACAACTGAATAGAACGGGGACAATCGGGGGCCTTCTGTGTTTGATGCAGCGGGCCTTCGAGTCCGCTGATGCCTTGGCCCACTGGAGACCAGAACCCCAGACAATTTTGAATGCCAGAATGGGAATCATCGGATGAGCCCATGACGCCAAAACCCACCGCCGAAGTACGGAAGATGGAAGGAAGGGCCCTGCGGGAAGGCCTGAAGCGGGCCGACCAGGGGCGGTGGAAGGCCGCGGCGGACCGGCCTGAACCCATCGCTGTGCTCACCGCAGCTGTGGTACACAGGGACCCTTCCCTGTTGCCCATCCGGTGGGGGCGCATGGTCCAGTCGCCTTTTAATTTCTTCCGAGGCAACGCATCGCTGATGGCGTTGGACCTCGCGCCGTGGCCCACCACTGGTTTGCACAGCCAGCTTTGCGGCGACGCCCATGTCCTGAATTTCGGCGCATTCGGCAAACCGGATGGCAGCCTTGTCTTTGATCTCAACGACTTTGACGAGACCTGCCGCGGCCCGTGGGAATGGGATCTGAAGCGGCTGCTGGCCAGCGCGGTGCTGGCGGGACGGGAAGCTGGACATGCCGACGCCGACTGCCTCGATGCTGCCGGTCGCTGTGTCCGTGCCTACATGGCGGGCATGGACCACTTTGCGGACCTGGGGATCGCCGCGTTATCGCGGGAAGAGATCGGCCCCCACAACGATGGCGGCGCCTTGGCGTCCATTTTCGAAAAGGCGCGCCGGGACACGCCCGAGAAACTGCTGGAGAAGGCCATCGAGGATGGTCCCCGCTTCAAGACGAAGGGCCCTTTTCTGAGGCCTTTGACAGACGACGAAGCGGTCCCCTTCCTGGCCTCATTTGTTGAGTATCACGCTACGCTCGGGCCTGCCCGACAACAGGTGCTGGAGGGTTATGAGCCCCTTTGCTTCGGACGCAGAGTGGCGGGATGTGGTTCTCTCGGTGTGATGGACGTGCTGGTCCTGGCTTATGGCAACGGCGCCAATGATCCGCTTTTCCTTGAAATCAAGGCTCAACATGGCAGTGCTTCTGATGGTTATTCAAAGGAGTTGATTCCATCCCACGCCGGCCGTCGCACCGCCGAAGGCCAACACCGGATGCAGACCTGGGCGGATCCATTCCTGGGCTGGACCACCGTCGCGGGCCTGCCTTTCCTGGTGAAGCAGTGGTCCGATCACAAGGCCAGCATCGAAGTGCAGGACCTGGCCGGAACGGTCCTGGGAGACTATCTGGAACTCTGCGGCACAGTGCTGGCGAAGGCCCACGCCCGCAGTGGGGATCCCGCCAGAATCGCTGGGTATCTGGGCCTGGGCGGCGGGCTGCCGGAGGCTCTTTCCTCCTTTGCCCTCAACTATGCGGACCAGGCTACCGAAGATTGGAGACGGCTGAAAGCAGCCGTGGCCGGAGGCAAGCTGGAGGCCTGGAGTTCCGGGGAATGAACCGTGATCCCATCAAACCGGCGATTTTGCGGCCATGAGCGGACTCAGAAGCGCATCCTGATCGACGCATTCACGCTCCGGCCGGGCATCAGGTAGTACTGGGAATCGCCTAGTTCGCTTTCGGCCACGGGGTTGCGGCGATCCGTCAAGTTCTGGCCATCCAGCCGGAACTCCCACTGCTGCGTCCGGTAGCCGAGGCTGGCTGCGAGGGTTGTGTAGCCGCCCACAGGCGCGGTATTGCGCTTGTTCAGATAGACGCCGCCCGTGTAATTCAACTCCAAGGAACCCGTGCAGCCACTCGTCGGCGCGTAGAGCAGGCCTATGGCTCCGAGGTGGTAAGGCGACATCTCCAGGCGTTTGCCCTTGAGTTGGGTGGGCACGCCAGGATCGAATTCGAAGAGCAAATCTGTGAAACGCGTATCGTGGTAGCTGTAGGAAACCCGGGTGAAAAGGTCCTTCCAGCAACGGTAGCGAAGGTCCGCCTCGACGCCCTGGAAACGCTCCTGGCCGCTGTTGTTCAGAGTCGGCAACGAATCCCCCGGCTTGAGCTGGGAGGTCACAAGATTCTTGAAATCCATGAGGAAGGAGCTGAGTTCCAAAGCCAGCTTGCCATCCATGAGCCGGGCCTTCATCCCGAAATCGAAACTCCGGGCGGTCTCGGGGTCGAGGAGCTGCCGTTTGCTATCGAGGCCGAAGTCGATGGCCGCGGGCTTGTAGGAATTCCGGTAGTTCGCAAACAAGTTGACCTGATTGGAGCCATCCTGCCAGGTGGTCCAGCTGAGCCCGGCGCTGCCCGTGAACCGGGTCACCGTATGGGAATCCGGACCATTGCCATCGAGCGGGTCCCCGCTTCCGAGATCCACGCCAAGAACGCGCCGGAATTCATCGGTGCGGTTGATGCGTCCCCCGACTTCCAGCACCAGGCGCGGCGTCGGCGACCATTCTGCGAATGCGTAAAGCCCTGAGAAGTCGCGCCGGTCATCGATGCGGATGTCGGCGGCCGGAGGCAGTTCGCCGCCACCCGGCGGGTTGGTGCCGTTCAGGTTCACAAAGTAGTCGAAATCGCCACCGCGCCCCTTGCCCTGGCCATGGAGATGGTCTATGCCGAGGACGGTCTTGAGGCTGGGGACCGCGGTCCAGGCCACATGGCTGTCGAAGTAGATGTCCGTCATCTGGATCTCTTCCCGGAATCCGTGGGCGTTGGGATCGTTCCCGCTCACGTCCACCAGGAAGCCGCGGAAAGCATCCTGTTTCGACTGGGAGAGGGCCAAAGTCGTGGACCAGACGCCGCCCGCCAAGGCCCGGTCGTAGCCGATGTTCAGGGCCACACGGCGGTCGTTGATGAAGGCGCCCGCGGGATTGTGGTTCGTATCCACGGCGATCTCATCCGTGAGGACCTTGCCGACCCTGGGATGGGGGCTATTGGGTTTTTGATCCACGGAGCTCCAATCCACATCGAAGTGGAAGCTGCCCTCGGCCAGTTCCATGCGGTTGCGCCAGAGCAGGTGGCTGCGCTCGAATCCGGTCCGCGGATCGGTAAAGCCCTTCTTGGCGAAGTCCAGAGTGAGGCTGGAATCAAAGCCCGCCCACTTGGGCACTTTCAGGGTGACCACACCGCTGCCGCTGCTGTGGCTGCCGCCCGAGATGGTCGCGGAACCCTGCGCATCCGCGGGCAATTTGTGGATGACGTGGATGACGCCCACAAAGGACGTGGCGCCGTACATCACGGGCGCAGAGCCGCGCTGCACCTCGATGCGCTCGACATCCTGCAGATTCAGCGTGGAGAGCGCCGGATTGAAGGTTCCGCCCCAGGGCACGCCGTCCACCACCAGCAGGAAGGCGTCGAATTCCTTCAGGCCCCAGAATTCGGGAATGCTGGAAGCCGGGCCGTTGTCGCCACCGGGCGCGATGAAAACTCCAGGAGCCATGGCCAGCGCATTGCGCAGATCAGTCGCTCCGCGGTCCCGGAGTTCCTGCCCAGTGATCACCGTGATGGAAGCCGGCACTTTCGACGGGTCCTCGGGAAAGCGGGTGGCGGTGACCTGAACAGTCGTGGCGGCTGGGTCCTGAGGCTTTGCCTGCGCAAATCCCTGGATGGCGCAAACACCAGTGGCAGCGGCGGCCAGGGAAAAACAAAGGCGCATGTTTCGCACGAAAACCTCGAAGCTGGCCAAGCGAACCACCCATGGAAGGTGAAGCCAGCCTGGGAATTGTTTGAAAGAATCTTGTCAGTTTTCCATCAATATGACAAGAACCTATCAACAGCTCAATCCATCCTGGATCTTAGGAAGCCCCCCAAGCCTTCCCCCTGGGCCAGCGCCTGCACCAGGGCGCTCCCGATCACAGGGGTGGCGCCCATGGCCCGCACTTCAGCCAGTGCCTCCGGATCACTCAGGCCGAAGCCCACCGCCAGGGGTCGATCGGTGATGGCATGCAGTGCTTTCACGCGCTCCCGGACCGGCGCCAAGTCCGTGGCGCCACCAGTACCAGTGACACCCAGTCGCGCGACCACATAAGCGAAACGCTGGGCGAAGGGATGGCCGGGGCCGGGATCAGAGCGACGTTCCAGAAGGCCCCTGGCGCGTTCCAGATCCGTGGTCGGCGAAAGGAGCGGAATCATCGGATAGCCCGCTGAACGAAGCAGTGCCTCGAATTCCGGTTCTTCGGAATCCGGCAGATCCACCACCAGCAGGGCTTTCACGGGTGTGCGCCGCAGCAGTTCCACCAGGCGCTCCGCGCCGATCTGGAGCAGGGGGTTCAAGTAGGTGAAGAGGATCAGGTCCGGACTTTCCACCAATCCCGCCAGTGTTTCGAGCACACGCAAAGGCGTGGCGCCCCGTTGGATCGCGCGGTGGGCGGCGGCCTGAAGCACCGGGCCGTCGGCGATGGGATCGCTGTGAGGCAGTCCGAGCTCGAGCGCCTCGATGCCCAAGGCCTTGGCCTCGGCGAGCAGGCCTGGCAGCGACTCAAGTGAAGGATCGCCAGCCATGATGAAGGGGAGCAATTTATTCATTGAAATAATCCCCTAAATTCCAAGTTTCGATTGGTAGGTCGAAAGATCCTTGTCCCCACGGCCCGAAAGGCCCAGCAGTACCGTCGCAATCCCCCGCCTGGCCAGTTCCGGCAACATGGCCAGGGCGTGGCTCGATTCCAGCGCGGGCAGGATGCCTTCGGATTCGCATAGCCATTGGGCGGCCTCCAGGGCCTGATCATCCGATGCGCGCAGCACGACTATTTTTTCATCCATGGCCAGGGCGGCCAACTCAGGTCCCAGGGCCGGGTAATCCAGGCCCGCGCTGATGCTGGCGGTCTCGGCGGTGTGGCCGTGCTGATCCTGCAGCAGGAGCGTCTTGCACCCGTGCAACACACCCATGCGCCCGCCATCCAGCCGCGCCGCGTGCTCACCCAGGGCCGGTCCATGCCCCCCCGCTTCCACCGCGAAACGATGCAGATCATCTCCAAGAAAGGGCACCAGCAGGCCGAGACCGTTGCTGCCGCCCCCGGCGCAGGCGATGACCGCATCCGGCAAAGCGCCGGTCTGTTCCAGGATCTGGGCCCGGGCCTCCTCGCCGATGACCGTCTGGAAGGTGCGCACCAGAGTCGGAAAGGGATGGGGGCCCAGGGCGCTGCCGAGGATGTAATGGGCCTTGTCGCAGTGCGCGGCCCAGGCGCGCAGGGCTTCGTTCACGGCTTCCTTCAGGGTCCCCTGCCCTGCTTCCACGGGCACCACCTCGGTGCCGAAAAGCCGCATGCGCGCCACGTTCGGGGCCTGCCTGGCCATGTCGGTCACGCCCATGTAAACCGTGCATTTCAGACCCAGGCGGGCGCAGGCGGCGGCGGCGGCCACGCCGTGCTGGCCCGCGCCGGTTTCCGCGATGATTTCCGTCTTGCCCATGCGCCGCGCGAGCAGGGCCTGGGCCATGGCGTTGTTGATCTTGTGGGCGCCGGTGTGGGTGAGGTCTTCGCGCTTAAGAAAAAGGCCTTCCAATCCAAGCCTGGCGGCCAGCCGGGTGGCCGATGTCAGAGGTGTCGGGCGGCCTACGAAATGACGTAATTCACTCTTTAATTCGAGGTTGAAGGCAGGATCATCCAGAGCCATCCGGAAGGCTGCTTCAAGATCCAGCAGGGGCTGCATCAGAGTCTCCGGCGCGTAGCAGCCGCCAAGTGCGACCGTGCCGAAACGGGTGGGGAGCAGGAATTCAGTCGCGTGCATGCTAAGCCTCATCAGACATGGATTTGGCGGTTTGGATGAAGGCCCTGACCCTTGCGGGATCCTTGACGCCCGGTGAAGATTCCAGGCGGCTGGCGGCATCGAAGCCCCGCAGGTTCAGGCGCGCTTCTTCAGGGATCAGGGCCAGCCGATCCCTCAGATTTTCGGCATCTAGGCCGCCCGCCAGGAAAAAGGGTCCGGGAGGTGGGAAAGCCATGCTGTGGGTTCGACCGGAACCCCCTGCTACGCCTGTTTCGCCGGGGTCCGAATCCCAGATATGGAAATCTGCCGGGATGACCTTCTGGCCCCTTTCGTCCATCCATGGCAGCAGGATGAAATAACCTTCTGCTTTCAATCGCTGGATCACCTTCCTCCGGTGCTCCCGGGATACATGGGGTTGGATGTTCCTGATCCCCGCGGCGCTCGCCATCCGCATGATCATCTCGGCGTCGTCGGCCACCGTGACCAGCACGGCACGGTCGCGCACTTCACTCGAGGCCCCAGCCAGGTCCGCGCAGTGCCTTGGGCTGGGCGGATGCACCACGAAGCCCAGATAATCTGCGCCTTCAGCCGCGGCGAAGGCGGCATCGGCGGCATTCGTCAGGCCGCAGACTTTGACTTTCACGAAGTCGCCCGCGCTCTGGAACCCGCCAGAATCCGTTCCAGGAAGCCCTTCGGATTCGCGCTGCGCATCAAGGCCTCGCCGATGAGCACCGCATCGAATCCCGCCGAGAAGGACTCCACCGCATTCTCCGGCGTGGCGAGACCCGATTCACGAATCAGGACGGCGTCTGGGAACGCGGACCGCAGCGGTGCGGCAGACGGCGTGCCCAGCGTGAAGGTCGAAAGATCGCGCGCATTGATGCCCACCAGCCGGGCCCCGGATTCCTGCGCAACGGGAACTTCCGTCAGGTCATGCAGCTCCACGAGTGGTTCCAGTCCCAAGGCCCGCGCGGCTTCGGCAAAGGTGGCGGTGTGTTCCTTCAGCACCCGCGCGATAAGCAGCACAGCCTTCGCTCCAGAGGCGGCCGCATCGAAAAGATGCCCTTCAGAGATCACGAACCCTTTGTAAAGGCTTGGCACGCCTAGTTCCACAGCCTGGGCGATGTGGCGGCTTGACCCCAGGAAATACCTGGGTTCGGTGAGGATCGAGAAGCACGCCGCGCCACCTTCCCGGTAGCTGGTGAGCTGATCCCGCAAGGAGGTACCGGCGGCGAAGGGTCCAAGCGACGGTGAGCCCTGCTTGAATTCCGCGATGATGGCGCAGCCTTCCGATGCCTGGCTTGCACGCAGCGCTGCTTCGAAAGGCCCGGTTTTGTTCGCGGAAATTGGTTCCCTTTCCGCGCCAACCCCAGAAGGCAATTCGCTGATCCGCTCCAGCTCGGAGAGCAGCACTTTTTGCAGATGCGAACTGGGGGCCAGACCCGTGCCCTGCACCAGGTCCAAGGGATTCGGGAAGGCGCTCATCAGCGCACCTCCAGGTTGGTCGGGAGTGGCAACGGGAATCCGCCATCAAGGGATGCCTTGGCTTCACGGAAATAGCCGGGCAAGGAGTCCAGTCCGGCGTCGCGATGCAATACCAGCCCCAGCGCAACTTGCAGCGCCACGCCATCGGCGACGGCTGCACGGTAATCCGGATGGCTGGCACCACCATGAAGGCCCCGGGCCACCAGCAGGGCCTCGGCCCGGTCTTTCACCCGCAGGGCATCTTTGGCTGGCTGTGGAATGCCCAGTTCGCGGGGAACCAGCACCTGCAAGGGTTTCAGTGTGCCATTCGAAATTTCGATGACCATCGTAGGCCCCTCAATCGATGCCTCATCCAGGCCCCGGCCTTCGGCATCTTTTCCATGCACCACGAAGGCCCGTTTGACGGAACCCTTCGCCAGCGCGCCCGCCATGGGCTTCAGCAAAGTCTCTTTCGCCACGCCCAGGAGTTGTAGTTGCGGCTTTCCGGGATTCAGCAGTGGCCCCAGGAGATTGAAGATGGTCGGGATGCCCAGGCGCTTGCGGATCTCCCGCAGGCGCCCCAGCAGTGGGTGATAGGCCGGTGCGAAGAGAAATGCGAAGCGCTGTTTTCGCAGATCATCCAGCAGTTGATCGGGCGATCGTGCCAGGTCGTAGCCCAGGGCCTCCAGCAGATCCGCCGAGCCGCACAGGCTCGTGGCGGCCCGGTTGCCATGCTTCAGCACGGGTACACCCAGATGCGCCAGGTGCATGGCCGCCAGCGTGCTCAGATTCGCCGTGGAGGCGCCATCTCCGCCTGTGCCGCAGGTGTCCAGCACGCGCATTCCGGAATCAGGAAACGCAATGGCGACATCCTGCAAGGCCTCGGCGAAGGCCGCCAGTTCTTCCGCTTCTGGAACCCGCTGGGCCAGCAAGGCCAGGCAGGCCCCCACCAGCAGCGCATCGGTGTCCTGGTCGATGAAGGTCTTCATCAATTCCCTGGCCGTGATGGGCGGCAAGGGTTGGATGGGATTGTGGGTGGTGAGCAGGGTCATGGGAATTCTTTCTGGCTGTGGGCGGTGGGCGGTAGGCGGTGGGCTGGGGGTTTTTGACTTTTTGACTTTTTGACTTTTTAACTCTCGACTCTTAACTCTGGACTTCTCAACTACCCCCTCCCTCCCGCCCCAGCCAGCTTCAGGAAATTTTCCAGCAGGGCCGGCCCATCGGGCGTGAGGATGCTTTCGGGATGGAACTGGACGCCCCAGCGCGGCAAGGTGGTGTGCTCGATGGCCATGATTTCGCCGCCGGGGCTCATTCCCGTGATATGCCAGCACACAGGCAGGCTGGATGTTTCAGCGATGAGGCTGTGGTAGCGGCCGATGGGCAGGTCTTGGGGCAGATCCTCGAAAAGCCCAGTGCCCTCATGTTGCAACGGCGTGGCCTCGCCGTGCAGCGGTTCCCGGGCGCGGATGACGCGGCCTCCGGTGGCGGCCACCAGGGCCTGGTGGCCCAGGCAGACGCCCAGCACCGGAATGTTCCAATCGCTCCCCGCGATGGCCATGTGGCCGGGGCTTTCAAGCGGATGGCCAGGGCCCGGCGAGAGCACGAGAGCCTCGGGAGCCAGCGCCTTCGCTGCTTCCAGCGTGATGGCATCATGGCGCACCACGCGCACTTCCGCGCCCAGGGTTTCGAAAGCCTGGACCAGGTTGTAGGTGAAACTGTCGAGGGCATCAATCAGCAGGATCATTTCGCCATCTCCGAAAGATTCACGCCCAGAGCCTCGGCCACGGCGCCCATTTTCTGCAAGGTCTCGCGGTATTCTGAGGCAGGATCCGAGGCCCGCACCACGCCGGCCCCGGCTTGCAGGTAGGCCGTGCCGCTGGCGTAGATCGCGGTGCGCAGGATGAGCGCCGTGTCCAGCGCGCCATCGGCCCCGATGCGCACCAGGGCGCCACCGTAGGGGCCGCGCATGTCGCCTTCCAGCTCGGCGATGCGCTGGCAGGCGCGCAGCTTGGGCGCGCCGCTCACGGTACCCGCCGGGAAGCAGGAAGCCAGCACGTCCAGCGCATCCAGGCCCGCTTTCAACTTGGCTTTCACGGTGGTGGTGAGGTGCAGCACGTGGCTGGTGCGTTGCAAGGCCAGAGGCTTTTCCACCCGCACGCCCCCGGGGACGGCAATGCGGCCCAAATCGTTGCGTGCCAGGTCCACGAGCATCTGGTGCTCGGCCAGTTCCTTGGGATTGCGCTTCAGCGCCTCGAACCGCTCGGCGTCCTCGTCATCGCTGCCGCCCCGAGCAACCGTCCCCGCGATGGGCAGTGTTTCCGCCTGCCCTTCAGAGACACGGACGAGCATTTCCGGCGAGGCCCCCACGAGGGCGAATTCCCCCCACTCCAGCAGGAACGCATAGGGGCTGGGATTGAGGCGCCGCAACCGCCGGTAGGCCTCCAGGGGGGAAGGCGGATCGTCCACACGGACCCGATGGCTGGGCACCATCTGGTAGACATCGCCATCCAGGATGCGTTCCTGGGTGGCCTTCACATAGGCTTCGTACTGCCCCTGACTGATCTGGGCGCTGGCCTTGGTCTGGTGCACCGGTTCCACGGGCGTGGCAACGTGCTTCAACTGTTCCGCCAATTCATCCAGCCGCGCCAAGCCTTCGCTTCGATCGGCGCAAAGCACCTGCAATTCCGCCACCTGATGCAGGTGATCAATCACCAGGGAGGCGTCGAAACGCCGCATCCACACAGTCGGAAGCCCCAGGCTGTTCTTCGCTGGCAGGGGCAGGCTCGGTTCCAGCGCACTGATGGCCTCGAAGCCCACATAGCCCGCGCAGCCCACGCCGATCGGAAAAGCATCCCGGGGGCCCGGGAGATCCGCCCGCGTATCAGTTTCACTCTGCAAAGGTCCGATGGAGGCCAGCTCGCGCAGGGCCCCGACCCAGCCCCGCCCCGGCGGCTCCAGGCGCACTTCGCCCTGCCCTTCCAGCAGCACGAAACTATGCCGCCCCACCCGCTCCCCCAGATCGCAGGATTCCAGCAGCAGGCTGGCGCCCGCGGGCTTCAGGGCCAGAAAGGCCGAAAGGGGCGTGATGAGATCCGCAGGGAGCAGGCGGCGAAGCAGCATGGGTCGGGGTATCCAAATAAAAAGCCCGGGTCCACATGGGAACCGGGCTCGGAAGGGAGAAAAAAATCAGCTAGATGGTAGCGTCCCCGTCCGAGCAGCCGCGCCACCACCAGCCCAGGTAGGCCGCGGGAGCGAAAGTGCCGGATACGAACGTCATGAAAGCCATCTCATCATTCCTAACCGGGAATTGTCAACAGGTTCATTAGGGACGATGGGCTCGACCTATGTTGATATGGAGGGATGGATTCTCTGCCGACCCCTTCCGACGAACTCCCCGAACGCCCATCGACCATCCATACCGACGACCCTTTGAAACCCAGGGGGCCTTGGAGTTTCATGAAGGAGGCCGCTGGCGGCGGGCTTTCGAAATGGACCTGGCAGCTCATGGCGGCCTGGGCGGCCTTTCAGGTGCTCACGAGCCTGGTGTGGGCCAAGCACCTGCGTGGTTTCGCGGGCATTGGGAGTTCACCGGGGGGCAGCGCCCTGCCGAACAACTGGGGCGAGCATCTCACCGCGAAGGATATCTGGGAGCTGATGGAAAACGGAGGTATGAAACACGAACCCTTTGGTTCTGCGCTGCCGCTGCTCGCGATCATCTGCCTGGTGTGGGTCTTCTGGTCCGGATGGTGCATGCAGGCTGATCTGCTGGGTTTCCGCGCCCGCTTGAAGCACTGGTTCTTCGGAATGCTGGACGCCCTTCTGATCGGCCTGTTGCCCTTGGGAATCGTATTCGGCCTGGTCCGTTGGGTCCTGTCCCGTTTGGGTGCCACCGGCATCCAGGGCCTGGGCTGGGCGGCGCTCATCGGAATCCCGCTCATCACGATGGCATTTGTCTCGGCTCTCGGCCTGCAATGGTGGCTTTGCCGCGTGGATCGCGGCGCGGGGTCCAGCGGCCTGTTGCGCCACTGGGGCCGCAGTTTCCTGCGGCTTTGGATGCATCCGGTGCAGTGGACGGGCCTGGTGCTGGGTGGCGTGGCGCTGCGTGCGGGCCTGGCGTTCCTCGCGATCTGGATCGGTTGGCACCTGGGAGGCGGCAGCGCCTCAAGAGTGCGGCTGTTTCTTCTGCTGGAGCTGCTTTCTGCGGCGATCAACGCCTGGCTGCTGGGCTGGTTCCTGCGCCTGGCAGCCCTCTTCTGGCGGCAGGATGAAAAGGTGCGGAATGTAAGACTTGAACTTAATGACGCCTCCAAGATGGCCGTATTCCAGGAGGCCAGCGAGATCGGCGGAACAAATGAGGCTTAATAATTCGACCCTGGCAATCCTTCTCGCGTTAGCTCCCCTGGCTTGCCAGAAAGTGGCCGTCGCGCCCAAACCCAGCGCATCCCAGAGCGCTGTCATGGACCAGAAGTCCGCCCCGCAATTGCTCCAGGCCCAGGCCCTCGGCGTGATCCAGGATTTCGCGGATGATCCGGGGATCATGGCGATCCTCGCGCCCAAACAAGCCGAGATCAGGGCCACTTTTGATCTGCCTCTGTGCATGTGTCCGAAGGGGATTTTTCGCGGTCGCAACGGCGAGGAGAATCTGCTGGGCTATTGGGTAACGGACACCATGCGCGCCCGGGCATCCCAGTTGCTCGACAAGCCTGTCAAGTTCGCCATGACCAACAGTGGCGGGCTTCGCGCCAATCTCGCTGCGGGCCAACTGAAAGTGTCGGATATTTATGGCGTCATGCCCTTCGAGAACGAATTGGTGACCATCGAAATGACCGGCCAGGATGTGATGGACGCCATCAAGCAGGGCATCCTCCATCGCGGGAGTGAACCCAGTTCCGGCGTGAAGCTCGTTTTGTCAGGCACCGCGGACAAACCCGATTTCCTAATCACTTGGGAGGATGGCACCGCCATCAAGCCGGATGAAATCGTCACTGCGGCCACCTCGGATTACCTCTACAACGGCGGCGATTCCATTCCCGTATTGAAAAATGGCCGCCGTCCCTTCACCACGGGCGTGGCCATTCGCCAGATGCTGCTCGACACCTGCGTTGACCTGGCCAAGGCCGGAAAGCCGCTGGAGGCCCCTGCCCTGGGCCGCTATAAAATTCCAGCGGAGCTCTATGCCGCGGCCCGCGACCACAAACTCGGGAAGTGAAGAAGTTGAAAAGTTGAAGAGTCGAGAAGTTGAAAAATCGAAAAAGTTGAAAAGTTGAGAGATTCAACGATCGAAAGGCTGATATGGAACGCCGTCATTTCCTCGCTTCACTAGCCGCCACCGCCGCCAGCCAGTTAGCGCTGCGAGGTGCTGAAGCGGGTCCAGATTCAAGCACGCCTTCGCGCATCACGCTGCTCCACACCAACGATACCCACAGCCACATCGAGCCCTTCGGCCCCGGCAATGGCGCGGCTTCGGGCAAGGGCGGCATCCCGCGGCGCGCGACCATGGTGAAGCAATTGCGGGCCTCGATTCCCAACGTGCTGCTGCTGGACGCCGGCGATACCTTTCAGGGCACGCCCTACTTCAACCAGTACAAGGGAAAGCTGGATTACGAGCTCATGAGCAAGGTGGGCTACGACGCTTCCACCCTGGGCAACCATGATTTCGACAATGGGGTGGGCATGCTTCTGGAGGCCATGGAGTTCGCCAAGTTCCCTTTCCTGAATTGCAACTACGACTGCAAAGGCGCGCCAGCCCTGGCCAAACGCCTCACGCCCTGGCTGATCAAGGAATTCCCAGGCTTCAAGGTGGGCCTTACCGGCGTGGGCGTGGAATTCAAGGGGCTCGTCTCAGCCGAAAACCACAAGGGTGTGGACTGGCGTTCCCCGGATGAGGCTCTGAAGCCGGTCATCCGTCATCTGCGCGAAGTGGAAAAGGTGGACCTGGTGGTGCTCATTTCGCACCTGGGTTACGACCTCCATGGCGATGCCATCGACGATCTGCACTTGCCGAAGCTGGTGCCGGGCCTCGACGCCATCATCGGCGGCCACAGCCATACGTTCCTGGACCAGCCCACCAGGATCCAGCAGGATAGCGGCGAAACACTGGTGTTCCAGGTGGGATGGGGCGGCATCAATCTGGGCCGCATGGATTTCGCCATCTCCGAGGGCCAGGTCCGCGCGGCCGGTGGAATGCCGGTTCCCGTTTCGGGCCCGGCAGCAGCAGGGGCATTGGTCGCGTCAGCGGCATCGGCGGCATCGGTGGCATCGGTCTGGTGACCGGTGATCCTGATCACTATTGGGAAGGCCATTACATGGTCTTCACCGAAGTGCACCACCTGCGCCGGGGTTATTGCTGTGGCTCAAGATGCCGCCATTGCCCCTTTTCGCCGCGTTACGAGAAGGGTGGAAGCACTCTCTTGAAACCAGTTTCCACCCCCTGCGGCGAGCCCTGAAACACCTAATGAATGCTAGATCCGGTCCTGCCTCCGTGGGGCGCTGCTTGGTTGATATTCACAGGAGAACACCATGGCCGAAGTCAAATGCAGCGGCTTCGCGGACGTGATCATCGCGAATCTCTAGTCCGCGGCATTTCAAGAAATGGAACGATGGCCCGCATCGCAGGCCCTCGTTCTTTCAGGAACTGAATTCCCTCAGATCTTGAACTTCACCTGCTGATCGCCTGAGATGTCCACTGCCTGTTTGGTGCCCTTGACGGTGATGACGTGGCGACCCCGGCAAACGGGGATGGAACCTGTGCCATCGCTCTCGACGCCCGTGGGAGTGCCGTCCACAAAGACCTTTTCGACACCCGGGAAGGTGAACACGGTGATGCGAGCGATGAGGGGGACCTTGATCTCAACAATCTGGCCGCCCTTCACCGGGATGGTTCGTGAATCGCGGTAGAAAACGGAGGCATTGCTGAGATCCAGCTTGTGGATTCCCGGAGCCAGGGTGATCTTGCTCGATGAGGTCAACTCGCCCGCATCCTTGTCATCGATGCGGATCCGCACTGGAAAGCCGCCGGAGAGTTTCAAGGTGGCCGGTGCGTTGGGATCCAGCGGTGCGATCTCCGAGGGGTTCCGGAGCTTGAGGGGCGCTTCATCTGGTGGCGGGTCGCCCACGAGGTAGTCGAGGTTGCAAATAAGATCGCCCTTCTGCAACGAGAGCGAGTGCTTGGTCCCCTGATTCCAGGACACCGGCACGGGCGTGACCCCCAGCGGCTTTTCATCCATGGTCACCGTGGCGCCAGGGGGATCGGATCTCAAGGTCAGGTTGCTTATTTTTGCCTTGAGCTTGGGCTGGAGCTTGTCGCCGTCTTTGTAGGGGGGGAGCGTTTCCGGTTCGAATCCCTTGTGCTCGATCCGCACAACGTCGCCGGCCTTGAGCTGCACGCTGGTTTCCGTTTCGCCTTCTACTTTTTTATTGTTCACAAATATGGCCGCCTTCAGCGGCACAGAACTCACCAGCACACGCTGGCCGCCCTTCATCAGGTACAAACCGCCAACAGTGAGCAGCCCCAGGATCAGGATGCTGGCAGCGACCAGGCCGCCTTTGCCCTTGCGGGGCGCCACCATGATCGAGGGTGATGATTCCATGACGGTTTCATCGCTGGCCCTGGAGACGATGGGCGGCATCGGGGCGTTGCCACCCATGTGCATGATGCCCAGCAGTTCCCGCCGCTCATCCTTCTCTATCTCAGTCGTGGCATCCATCAGGTCTTTGACGAAAGCGCTGCAGGATGGATAGCGGTCCGTGGGCTTTTTGGCCAGGGCGCGGAAGAAGATCCGCTGCCAGCCACCCGGCAGAATGCCCAGGACGGGCGGCTGCACTTCGACAGGCGGTTCGTTGACGATGCGATAGAGAATCGTGTTGATGGAATTGCCGGGGAACGGCGAGACGCCGGAGAGCATTTCGAAGACCAGCACGGCGAAGCTGAATTGATCCGAGCGGCCATCCACCGTGCCTTCGCGGATCTGCTCGGGGCTGGCATAGCTGGGCGTGCCCAGGAACGTGCCCGTCTGGGTGAGATTCGCGTCCTCCCTTTTGGCGATGCCGAAGTCCATGAGCTTGGGCCGGCCGTCCTCGGTGATCATCACGTTGCCCGGCTTGACATCCCGGTGGACGATGCCCGCCGCATGGGCGTGATCCAAGGCCTCGGCCACCCCCGCAGCGATCCTCAACTTGTCCTTGATCGCAAACGGAGCGCCGGACTTGATGATGTGGTCCAGTGGCTGGCCTGGAACGAACTCCATGGCCAGAAAAGGGCCCAGCTCGCTCTCTCCGACATCATAGATGGCAACGATGCTCGGGTGGTTCAACAAGCCCGAAATCTCGGCTTCACGCTGGAATCGCAACATGTATTCCTGCCGATCCGCATCGCTGCGGAGGGCATCGATCTTCACGACTTTGACCGCCACCTTCCGCTTGATGCGGGGGTCTTCGGCCAGGTAAACACTGCCCATTGCTCCAGAACCCAGGAGCCGCTTGATTTCGTAGCGGCCGATGGAAGCAGGCAATGGGTTTTGGGGTCCGTCCATGGTCACCTAGGCAAGGGGCTTCGAAAATCGTACCGAAATAGGACGGATTCCGCTTGATAAAGCCGATAAAAACTTTTGATTTTCCAAGAATTCCTGCCAGAATAAGGCGTTCTTGTGTATGTGAACTCAACCCGCCTTGCGGAAAGGGCCCACCCAATCATGGAAGCATTGAAGACTACCGTTCTGGTCGCCTACTTCTCCATACTCACGATCCTGAGCATCTACGGCGCCCATCGCCTGTGGATGCTGTTGCTCTATTACCGCCATAAGAAAAATGTGCCCCAGCCCAAGGGCGATGCCAGTTATCTCCCCATGGTCACGGTGCAGTTGGCGGTGTTCAACGAGATGAACGTGGTGGAGCGGCTGGTGGACTACGTCATCGCCATGGACTGGCCCAAGGAAAAACTGGAGATCCAGCTTCTGGATGACTCCACCGACGAGACCGTGACGTTCGCCGAGGCCGTCTGCGAGAAGTACAGGCTGCTGGGCTTCGACATCCAGTACATCCATCGCACGGACCGAACCGGCTTCAAGGCGGGCGCTTTGTCGAACGGCCTTAAATCCGCCAAGGGCGAATTCGTCGCCATGTTCGATGCGGATTTCCTTCCCACCGAGGACTTCCTTCGGAAGGCCGTGCCCCACTTCGCCGATGACAAGGTGGCCTTCGTGCAGGGCTGCTGGGCCCACATGAACCGGGATTTCAGTCTGCTGACCCAGGTGCAGGGCATTCTGCTCGATGGCCACTTCATCTTCGAGCACACCGCCCGCCACCGCTCGAACGCCTTCTTCAATTTCTCCGGGACCGCGGGCATGTGGCGGGTTTCAGCCATCGCCGACGCCGGCGGTTGGCAGCACGACACCATCACCGAAGACGCCGATCTCAGCTACCGCGCCCAGCTCAAGGGCTGGAAGGGTGTGTATCTCAAGGATCTCGTCGTCCCTGCTGAACTGCCCGTGGACGTGAACGCCTTCAAGAGCCAACAGCACCGTTGGGCCAAGGGCAACGCCCAGGTCATCCGCAAGCTCATGAAAACCATCTGGATGAGCAACGAGAGCCTGCACACCAAGCTGGAATGCTGGTTCCACCTCACCGCGAACTGCAACTACCTGCTCATGGTCATCCTCGCGGTCATCATGGTGCCGTGCATGATCCTGCGGGCCGGCACACCCTGGTATGTGCTGTTGGCCACGGACGGGCCCTTCTTCCTGCTCAACGCCGTGAGCGTGGGCCTCTACTTCGGCCTGTCGCAAAAGGAACTCACGGACAACACCGGCTGGACCAAGCGCTTGAAATACATTCCCGCCCTGATGAGCCTGGGCATCGGCCTGGCCATGAACCAGACCAAGGCCGTGCTGGAAGGCTTCTTCACCGACGACAAGGAATTCAAGCGCACTCCGAAATTGGGCATGGATGCCGACGGCAATGCCATGAGCAAGCGGGCCTATAAAGTGCCCAAGAGCCTGGTCACCTTCCTGGAGGCCGGCTTCGCGCTTTACTACCTGGCCGCGGTCATCTTTTCGGTGGTCATCCGCAAGTGGGCCTCGGTGCCCTTCCTGGTGCTCTTCTTCAACGGCTTCGCCTACATGAGCGTCTTCTCGCTCCTGGATGTCCAGCTCTTCCGGCGGTTGGCCATGGAAGAATTGGAAGACGAGGAAAAGGCTTCCTCCCTCATCCAGTAAGCGCGGCCGGCGCATGGGGCGTCGCGCCTACAATCACGCGGTGGCCACGACCCATGCTTGATTTGCACAGCCATACTTTTTTCTCGGACGGCACCGATTCCCCTGAAGCGCTGGTGCGCTTGGGGGTGGAAGCTGGTCTCGATGCCCTGGCACTCACCGATCACGACACGCTCGACGGCCTGTCCCGATTCCTGGGGCAGCAACCGCTGGTGAAGATGAGATTGATCCCCGGCATCGAGCTGAGCTGCCGTTTTCTGAGGCGGTCCCTTCACGTGCTGGGGCTCTTCGTGAACCCTGGGGACAGCACTTTTCAGCGGCGCCTAGTGGAACTGCGCCAGCGTCGCGAGGACCGAAATCTGCGCATGGTGGGAAAACTCCAGGCCATGGGGCTTTCCATCACCTGGGAACTGGTCCAGGCACAGGCGCCCACGGCCCTTGTGGCGCGTCCGCATTTCGCCAAGGCACTCGTGGCCTCCGGCGCCGCCAGCTCGTCTCCTGATGCCTTCCAGCGCTACGTAGGCGATCACGCCCCCGGGTTCGTGGAGCGCGAAGAGCTGGAACCTTCAGAAGCCGTCCGCTGGATCCGTGAAGCCGGTGGCATTCCCGTGGTGGCACACCCTGGTCGCTATGGCCGGGGCTTCATCTGGGACGAGGCCATGCCAGTGTTGCAGAAAGCCGGCATGGCGGGCTTCGAGGCCTTCTATGGCGATTACAGTCCAGCCGAGCAGGCCTATTTCAACGCCCTGGCCGTGCGGCTTGGCATGGCACGAAGCGGTGGCAGCGACTACCACGGAGCCAACAAGCCCGGCCTGAAACTCGGTGTGGGTTGGGGCGGCCTCAAGGTCCCAAGCGAGCTGTTGGCGGAATTGGAAACCGCCTGTGATAATGGTATTTAGGAACTGTTGCAGATTCACCGGTGCTTTTCTGGTTAGGCTGTTGAAGCCGCTCAGTACGTATCAATGAAGTCGAACATGCCAATGAATGCCCAGTGAAGTTCTGGTTATTTTCCTAGATCTACTCATGCTGGACCTGCATCGCAATGATCGAGACATTTTTGTCGCAACGGCTTGAACGTGGCGTTTGCGATCCTTGGTAAGATCGCAATTGAGGATTCCAATGGCTCAAAAAATTCTGCTGGTCGAAGACGACCCGATCAACGTCAAGTTCATCGAGGTGGTGTTGACCCGCATGGGTGGTTACGAAGTGATCGTGAGCGAAGATGTGGAAGAGATCCTGGCCTTGGCCAAGAGCGGCACCCTGGCAGGGATCATCATGGACATCAGCCTTGCCCGAAGCAGTTACCAGGGCAAGAAAGTGGATGGGATTTTCATCACGAAGCTGATTAAAGCGGACCCCGAGTCGGCCAAGGTCCCCGTGCTGATGGCCACCGCCCACGCCATGTACGGCGACCGCGAGAAGTTTCTCGCTGAGACCGGCGCCGAAGGCTATCTCTCCAAGCCGATCCACGATCCCGATACTTTCTTGCGGGAAGTGCAAAGCGTGGTCACGAAGCCGTGAAGCCCCGCCAGGGCGGATCTCCCAAAGGATTCCCGCCAGGCCTTAAGGCCGGCCCGAGTCAACGCGGTGGATCAAGTCCGGTGGGCCCGCAGCGCGGGTCAAGGCCCTCCCAGGATGCAGCCGCATTCCGCCTGCTCATCGAATACGATGGCGGCCGCTTCGCGGGTTGGCAGAAGCAGGGCCCCAAACAGACCGCCGCAGGCGTCCGCACGGTTGCCGGCATCCTCGAGAAGATTCTTCACGATGCGGGCTGCGATGCGCTGGTGCTGATGGGTTCAGGCCGCACGGATGCCGGTGTCCATGCGCTCGGCCAGGTGGCCCACCTGCACCTGGCGGCGAAGGGTGCGCCCAAGGCGCATGAGCTTCACCGCATCTTCAACGATGCCCTGCCCCACGACCTAGCAGTGCGCGAAGTGCGTCCTTGTTCAAGCGCCTTCCACGCCCGCCACGACGCCATGGAACGCAGCTACCTCTACCAGCTGAGCCGCCGGCGCAGCGCCTTCGCCAAGCCCTTCGTCTGGTGGGTGAAGCGACCCCTTGACTTGAGAGATCTCAAAGCCGCCTGGGGCGCCTTCCAGGGCAATCACGATTTCGGTGCGTTCGCGGACATCGAGCCCGGAGAAGGCCCCCTGGTGCAGGTCCGGGCCTGCGAAGTGGCCGAATCCGGATCACTCATCCTGTTGCGCGTCACCGCCACCCATTTCCTTCGCAGCCAGGTACGCCGCATGGTGGGCGCCACGGTTTCCTGTGCGCTGGGCGATGATGATCCCGCCAGCATCCTGAAGGATCTAAGGCAGCCCAGCGAAGAAGCCAACCTGCGCTGGGGCAAGCTGGCCGCGCCTGCCGCGGGACTTTTTCTGGAGCGCGTGCGGTACAGCGGCAATCCCGAAACCGGGCCGCTGAGACCGGTGGTGGACGTGTACTGAAGCCACCGATGAAGACTGGTTTTGAAAAATAAAAAGAAGCCGCAGATGACGCAGATGAAAAAGATGAAGACAAATAAAAAGCCAAGGGTCCACAGATTCCACCGATTCACACAGATTTAAAGAACACGAGTAGTTGGCCTGTCTCTGGGGTTTCGCTTCGTGGGCATGGGCTTCAGTCTGGGCGAGGGCCATGCTCGCCGGGTTCGCGACCATATTTAGAATCTGTGGAATCTGTGAAATCTGTGGATAAATGATTTTGATCGGCGAAATCATGGCCTGGGGGTTGTTTAGAATCACGTTTTCTTCTTGTCATCTGCGGAATCTGCGGCTTCTTTTTTTCCACACTCAGATTTATGACCATGTTCATCTGTGGTTTCAGTTTTTCAGGAGCGGAACAACCATGACCATCACCCGCGATGAAGCCTGGCAACTGCTTTGCGATTGGACGCCTTCCGAGAAGCTGCGGATTCATGCCCGCGCCGTGGAACTGGTGATGAGGGATCTCGGCACCCGACTTGGGGCAGATGTGGAAGGCTTTGGCATCGCAGGACTTCTGCATGATGCGGACTACGACCGATGGCCAGAAGATCATCCGAAGCGCATCGTGGCCTGGCTGGACGAACGCAGTGAGCAAGCCCTCGCCCACGCCATCAGCGCCCACTACACCCAGTGGGGCGTGAGCTATGACACGCTGCTGGACAAGGCGCTCATCGCCTCCGATGAAATCACCGGCTTCTGCATGGCCTGCGCACTAGTGAGGCCCACCCGCACCGAGGGCCTGGAACCGCGCTCGGTGAAGAAGAAGCTGAAGGACAAGGCCTTCGCAGCCGGCGTGGACCGTCACGAAGTGGCCGAAGGCCTCCGCATGCTCATGGACGCGACTGGCGGCGCCGAAGACGAGCACCTGGCGCGCATCATCGCCGTGCTGCACCTGAACCGCGGGGAACTTGGCCTGATGCCACCTGGCCGAGACCCGCTAAAATGAAGGCAGGAGTACTTCATGGCCGATTCGCAGCAACGTTCACTTCTCTCCTCAGGCAATGCAGTCTGGGACCGCAGCGGCACCGATACCCTGTCGCGCCGAGCTTTCCTGGGGCTCATCGGCGGGCTCACATTCTATGGTCTGGCGCTGAATGCAATCCTGGCCACCTGGGCCATGCAGATCCATTTCCAGCCGGGGCTCGTGCTGTTCCTGGTTTTGGGAATCGGGCTCCCCATGGCGGGCATCTTTGTCGCCAGCCGAGCCAATTCGATGCCCGTGGCCCTGCTGGGCTATCACCTGCTGCTCATCCCCATGGGATTGATCCTGGGACCGATCCTATCGGTCTACATCAATATCGGAGGTATGGCGCTGGTGACGCGAGCCTTGACGCTCACGGGCTGCGCGGTGGGTGTGATGACGCTGCTGGGCCTGAGCTACCCAAACATTTTCGCGAAGCTGGGCGGTGTTCTTTTCGCGTCTTTGATCGCGCTCGTGGTGTTACGTCTGGTCTCTATGTTTGTGCCCTCTCTCGCGGCCGCAGGCTGGATAGATTGGCTGGCAGCGGGCATCTTCACGCTCTATATCGGCTATGACTGCCATCGGGCCATGTCGATTCCTGCTACCGGACGCAATTCGGTCGACGTGGCCATCAGCCTCTACCTTGATATCTACAACCTCTTCCTCACCATCCTGAGATTGCTCAGCCGAAGGGACTGAACCCGGCAACGCAGGGCTTGGCTCATCCAAGCGGAGAGCCGGGCTGGCGATTCAAGGGGTCCCATGCGCAAAATGGGCTATGAACGCACCGCTGGCTGCCCTGCCCTTCCTGGCCATTCTCCTTGTGGGAGCACTGTCCGCTTGCACCCCTGGTGGGAGTTGCGGCTGCGTCGACCCTCCGCCCATTCCACCGGTTGCCTTCACCCAGGTGGCCTTTGATTCGGACCGCACGGGCAATTACGAAATCTACCTGATGAACACCGACGGCAGTGGAATACATGCCCTGACCAATGACAGAACCCGGGATTCCTGGTGGCCCCGGATCTCCCCGGACCGCTCCCGGATTCTTTTCTACCGAACTCCCACCGGCACCCATGATGGGGACTACACCAAGACCAGTCTGTGGGGTATGAACGCCGATGGCAGCGGCAGCGCGCAACTCATCGCCAATGGCGGGAATGGCTGGCAGTTCCAGGGCCATGCGGAATGGTCCCCGAGTGGAAACAAGCTGGTGATGTTCGCCGGGACCGCAGGCAATTTGCAGATTTTCACCACCGACGCCGTTGGAAAGAATCCTGTCGCCATCACCAGCCGGCCCAGTCCCAACCTCGACCCCAGCTGGTCGCCAGACGGCGCCACCATTGCGTTCATCGGCTCGCCCACCGGCACGACAAAGCCCGCTGACTACGAAGTCTATACCGTGCCTGCAACGGGCGGGACCGCTGTGCGGCTCACGAATGACAGCCTGGTCGACAACGATCCCTACTTTTCTCCAGATGGACTCACGCTTGCCTTCCTCACCGAGACGCTTCCCCCGGGCACTCCAGGGAAACCCTTGGGCACCTGGGGCATCCGCAAGCTCAACCTGGCCGCAGCAGGCCCCATAAGCATTCCGGGCATTGTCATCGATGACGGCCAGATCAACTCCAAGCCCGACTGGAGCCTGGATGGTGCGCTCATCCGATTCCATCGCACGTTGTATTTCGGCAATGGAAAGTTCAGCATTTTTTCCATCCGCCAGGATGGGACGGGCCTGTCAGAACTCACACCAGGGCAAACCACCAACAATGAATTCCCCAGTGCCGGCGCTTTCCGGCATTAGAACATTTCATTCCGCGGGCGCGGCCGCTCTGGCCTTCTTTGCGGTCAACAACGCGATGCCGAACAGGGTCGCGCCCACGACGATGCAGCTGTCGGCGAGATTGAAATACCAGTAGTGCCAAGTGCCGAACACGAAGTCCAGAAAGTCCACCACGTAGCCATGCAGGATGCGGTCGAGACCATTCCCACAAGCGCCGCCCAGGATCAGGCCCAGCGCCACGCGCTCCAATTTCGGGGTCTCCTCGGCCAGGAACAGTCGGCCGAAATAGATCAGGGCTGCCGCGCCGGCCAAGGTGAAGAGTCCGATGCGAAGCCACTCCGGGGCTGTGTGGAGGGTGCCGAAGATGGCGCCTTTGTTGAATCCAAGGGTCAAACTGAAGAAGCCATCGATGATGGTTCTTGAATCGCCTTGGTAGTGAAGAATGCTCAGGATCCATGCCTTGGATGCGTAATCCGCGGCCAGGGCGCCGATGGGAAGCAGAAGCCAGGGCAGACGCTTCATGCGGTCTCCAAATCAGCACCACTCACCACATCCAGGCAACGGCCGCAGAGATCCGCATCGGCGCCCTGCCCATGGCCACCCTTGTGGTTCCAGCAGCGGGGGCATTTGGAGCCCTGATGAGTTAAAACTTCCACATTCAGCTCGGCAGAATCGAAAAATTCGAAGCTCGAAACCACAAACAAATCATCCAGTGATTCGCCCAGGCTCTTCAGCTCCAACTGCACCGGGTTCGGAAGGCCGATGCGTACCGATGCGTCCAGGCTGGTGCCGATGGTCTTGGCGGCGCGATGGGGTTCCATGGCTCCCTGCAAGGCTTCCCGGATGGTCCAAAGGGCACGCCACGCCTCGCCTTCAGGAACGGCAGCGGTTTCTGGAAAGCGTTGCTCGAACACGCTGCCCGTTGCCCCCGGGATGAATTCCCACACCTCGTCGGCGGTGAAGCTCAGCACCGGGGAGAGCAGAACGGCCAGACCCTCGGCCAATTTGAAACAGAGGCAACGGCAACTGCGGCGGCGCGCCGAATCCAGGGCATCGCAATAAAGACGGTCCTTGATGATTTCGAAATAGCGGCCGCTCAATTCCAACTGGCAGAACCCGTGCAGCGCCTGGGTTGCGCGATGGAAATCGAACTTTTCGAAGGCATCCCGGACTTCAACACAAAGGCGGCCGAAGGCGCCCCAGATCCAGGCATCCAACGGTGTCCATTCAGCGGTGGGAACCAGGTCCCGGGCTGCATCGAAACCATCCAGCGCCCCCAGCAGAAAACGCAGCGTGTTGCGGATCTTGCGGTAGGCGTCGGCGCTGCGATCCAGGATTTCATTGCCGATGCGCACATCTTCGTTGTAATCCACGCTGCAGGCCCAAAGCCGCAGGATATCTGCGCCAAGCTTTTTCATCACGTCATCGGGCGACACCACGTTGCCCAGGCTTTTGGACATTTTCTGGCCCTTGCTGTCCATCACAAAACCATGGGTGACCACGGTCTTGTAGGGTTTCTTCCCGCTGGCAGCCAGGTTGAAGAGGAGCGATGAATGGAACCAGCCGCGGTGCTGGTCTGAGCCTTCCAGGTAGATGAAATTGCCGTAGTCAGCCCGGGAAAGCTCAGAGTGTGTATCGCAGACAACGCCGGCGCTGACACCGGAATCAATCCACACATCCAGGATGTCCGTCTCTTTCTGATACTGGCTGGCATCGATGCCGAGGCCTGCCACCAGGTCATCCACGGTGATGTCGGACCAGGCCTCGATGCCATTTTTTTCAATGGCCGCAGCGGCCCGCTCGAAGAATTCAGGGCGCACCAGGGGTTCGCCGCTATCGATGTGGCGCAACACGGTGATGGGCGTGCCCCAGGCCCGCTGGCGGGAGATGCACCAGTCCGGGCGGCCCGCGATCATGGCGTGGATGCGGTTCTCGCCTATGGCGGGCACCCAGCGGGTTTCCCGCACCCCCTCCAGACCCAACTCCCGCAGGCTCTTGCCGCTGCCTTTGAGATCGGTGTCCATGGTGATGAACCACTGCTCGGTGGCCCGGAAAAGGATGGGTGTCTTGGTGCGCCAGCAATGGGGATAGCTATGCTGCATGGAATCCAGATGCAACAGCGCGCCCACGGTCTTGAGCTTTTCGATGACGATGGAATTGGTGTCGAAAATGTTCTTCCCCACCAGTTCTTCGTCGTTCACCGCCTCCAGGAACTTGCCATCCGGCCCCACATACTGGAAAAGGCCCAGGTGGCTCGCGATGTTGAAATCGTCCACGCCATGGTCGGGTGCCGTATGCACGAGTCCCGTGCCCGTGTCCGCGGTCACATGATCGCCCAGTAAAACGGGGCTTTCGCGATCGATCCAGGGATGGCGGGCCACCAGCGTCTGGAATTCTTTGCCCTTGAATATGGCCTTTGTATGAAGCGTGAGACCCAATCTCCTGTTGAAATCTTCAAGCAAAGGGACGGCAACGATGTAGTAGATGTCCTGGTCGCCAAGGTGCTCGTAGGCCACCGCGTAATCGAGATCCGGATGCATCGCGATGGCGCGGTTGCTCGGCAGCGTCCACGGAGTTGTGGTCCAGATCGGCATAAACAACCTGAAGGGACCTGTCGTAGGGATCCCTGAATTCGAAAGGAAAACCTTGGCCCGGTCCGCAGGCACCTCGAACCGCACATGGATTGCCGGGCTGGTACGGTCCGCGTACTCCACTTCCGCTTCGGCCAGTGCGGTCCGCGCGCCGTAGCTCCAGTGGACGACTTTCAATTTCCGCGTCACGGCGCCGTGTTCGAAGAGTTGGCTCATCTGTCGCACCACGGCGGCTTCGTACTTCGGCGCCATGGTCAGGTAGGGTTCCTCCCACGCCCCGAGTATGCCAAGACGCTGGAAGGCCGTACTCTGGGTATCCACCCATTTGGTGGCGAAGGCCCGGCACTTCTCCAGGAATTGGGTGCGGCTCAGTTCGCGGCGTTTGGGACCCAGATCCTTTTCCACCGCGTGCTCGATGGGCAAGCCGTGGCAATCCCAGCCAGGAACATAGGGCGATTCGTAGCCCTCCATCCATCGGGATTTGACCACGACATCCTTCAGAATCTTGTTCAAGGCATGACCGATATGGATGGCGCCATTGGCATAGGGCGGCCCATCATGCAGCACCGCGCGGCCTTTGCCTGTTCCAGCCGCATTATCGGCCCTGCGCCTGGCCTCGATGCGCTGGTACAGGCCTCTGGCCTTCCAGGTCTCAAGCCGCTTGGGTTCCCGCTGCGGAAGGTCCGCCTTCATGGGAAAGTCCGTCTTGGGCAGATAGACCTTGTACTTCTTTTTCTCTCCCGGTGAATCACTCATTGTCCGCCCTCGTGCGTCTGCGAAGCACACCCAAGCGCTCCGGAGTTGAAGATCTAGTTGAACATGCCGAGGCCAGGATGGAAAGCCTGGCTCTAGGCCGTCGGCTCTAGGCTTTGGGCCCTGGCGCATGGCCGACAGCCCCCGCCCACAGCCCACAGCCCCTTACCCAGTTATCCTGATGCCGTGATCAACCCTTCCGCCTCTGCCCTTCAGCGTTTCGAGCAGGTTATCGGCGCCCCGGAACCCGACTGGGACGCGGCACTGGCCCTGCTGCATGAGATCGAGATGGAAGGCAGCGCAGAGGAAGCCCAGGCGCGGCTGCGCCATCATCGGATGCCCAAGGGCACACATCCACCAAAACTCAAACAGCTGAAAATCCGTCTCGGCGTAGCTGCGGAAAAGGGCAGAGACCGACGCAGTGCTGGAACCAGACTGGACTCTGAACGCGGAATCCTGCGCCTCCGCTACGGACGTGGCGATGCCCTGGCCCACCTGAATCCCGCCCAATTCCTGTCGCTGCTTGCCAGGGTCCTGCATGCGGCCGGCTTGGCCCCGGCCATGAGCCTGGAGCGCACGCCACGCCCCCTGCTGACCCTGGGGCACCCCCTTCCCGTCGGACTGACGGGCCGCTCGGAATGGGCCGACGCAGAGATCAGCCCAATGCCCAAAGAGCCCGAAGACGCCCTGCTCGCAAAGCTGAACGCAACTGCACCTATTGGCCTTGCTTTTTCAGGCTGCACAGCCCTGCCAGCCTACGCTACACCCGTACTGGAATTGTCCCGCCTCGCCCACTGGCGCTGGCCCTGCCCTGCGGAACTGCGACGCGAGGCAGAGAGCAAACTGGCGTCCTTTGATGCCGCAACCAGTTTCTGCATCGAGAAGACAGGAAAGATCGGTGGCCAGAAATCGGTAAAGCAGATCGAGGTCCGCACTACTGTAGTGGCCCATTCCTGGGAGGCTGGGATTCTGTCGTTCACCACGCGGATATCGGCCAGGGAAGCGCTGAATCCCGTGAAATTATTGGCGGGCATCCTGGGCCTGGAAGCGCCCGCTATCAAAGGGATGGAGCGCCTCGACGTGGCGTTGGCGGACGATCCGCGCATTCAGCAGGCGGATCGTTTCGAGCCGAAATTGCGGAATATCTATGAGGACGCGGTGCTGCTCAGCGCCGGTCCCAATCTGCAATTCGTTGACGATGACGAAGACGAGCCCCTGCACCTGGGATGAACCTCGACAAGCTGCGATGGCCGGGTTTATGTTGGCAACACCCATTCCAACTCCCGGAGGTTCCCATGTTCGATGCCCTTTCCACCTTGGCTCTGCTCCGCCTGGACGATGATGCGGCGGCCGCAGCCGGTCTGCTCGCGGGCTTCGCCTGTGTGTATATCGTGGTGGTGCTGGTCATCACGGCCTTCTTCATCTTCATGCTTGTGGCGGATATTCTCGAAAGCCGGCTACAGCGGCGCCATGGCGCTCATTGCGCTGATTCCCGGTCTTGGGCCGCTCATCTGCATCTGCATCCTGGCCTTCGGCAACTGGCCGGTGTTGCAGAACCGGGGGTGAGGAAAAAACACCACACGGAGGGTAGCGGAGAAAAAGTGGAGGATAGCAGAGGAATCAAGATCGGGATCTTTTTCCGGTTCTTCTTCCTCCGCTGCCCTCCGCGCCTCCGCTACCCTCCGCGTGATCGCTTATCAGGTCCCAGCTTCCTTACTGATGCTTAGTAATAGACCAAGGCAGACCAGGCTGATGATGAGGCTGGTGCCGCCATAGCTGATGAAAGGCAGCGGGATGCCCTTGTTGGGAGCGATGCTCAGCACCACGCTCATGTTCATCAAGGCCTGCACTACCAATAGCAGGGTAAGGCCCATGGCGCAGAGTTTCAGATAGCTGTCGCGGACCATGCGCGCCACGCGATAGCCACGCCACAGGATCCCCACGAACAGCGCCAGCACGATGACCGTTCCGATGAGCCCGGTCTCCTCCCCGATCACGGCGTAGATGAAGTCGGTGTGGGCTTCGGGAAGATAGTGGAGTTTTTGCATGGATGCGCCGACCCCAACGCCGTAAACGCCGCCGTTTCCCACCGCGATGAGACTCTGCAAGGCCTGGTGGCCGTGGCCCAAGGGATCCGCTTCGGGATTCAGGAAACTCAGCACGCGGGCCCTGCGGTAGGGCTCGAACCACACGAAGGCGGCCCCCACCGCGAGCAGTACCGGCCCCACCACCGCGAAAGTCCAACGCGGCGCACCTCCCAGGAAGACCAGCAGCATCACCACAAAAATGACCAGGAAGGTGGTCCCGAAATCCGGTTCGCGAAGCATCAGTGCCAAAGGCAAGAGCAGGATGCCGAACAGGATCAGGAGCTTCGGGATCGAATTCTGGCGCTCATCCCAGGCATCGGCGTGCCGCACCATCCACCAGGACACGATTAGCACTGAAAGGGGTTTGAAGAATTCCGATGGCTGCACGCTTTGGCCGAAGAGCCGGATCCAGCGATGGGCGTTGTTGATCTTGGGAAAAAAGAAAACCGCTATCAGCAGGATGACCGTCAGGACGTAGAGCACCTGCAGCACCCGAGGATTGTCCCGGATCGTCCCCAGCTCAACCTGGGACAAAGCCAGCATCAGTGCCACTCCGATGACGCCTGCGATGAACTGCCGCACGAAAAAGGCCGTTGCAGCCTCGTGCCCGAAATCGCCTTTCAAGGCCGAGGCGGAATAAATCCACACCATCCCCACAGCCATGAGCAGGAATGCATAGAACAGCATCTGGCGGTCGATGGGGCGGCGGACGTCGGGGGACATTGTTGGGCTGTTGGCTTCAGGCTGTGGGCGGTGGGCTGAACAGGAGGGCGGCCAGAGGCCGCCACCTACAGCCTACAGCCTACAGCCTACAGCCCACAGCCCACAGCCCACAGCCCACAGCCCACAGCCTACAGCCTACAGCCTGCTAAAGCACCAGCCGCTCCTGGTATTCCCCGAACACTTTGCGCATGGCATCGCAGATCTCGCCCACAGTGGCATGGGCTTTGACGCAGTGGAGGATCAGAGGCATCAGGTTCTCGCTGCCCTTGGTGGCGGATTGCAGCGCTTCCAGGCTCATGCGCACGGCGCCATTGTCCCGGGCGGCGCGCACACCGGCGATCTGCTTGCGACGCTGGGCGCCCAGGGCCTCATCCACGCGCAGCAGATCCGGTTTCGCTTCGTTGTCGATGGTGAATTTGTTCACACCCACCACGATCTGCTCACCTTTCTGGACATTTAGCTGGTACCGATAGGCCGCGTTCTGGATTTCGCGTTGGGGGAAACCCTTTTCGATGGCGCCTACCATGCCGCCCAGTTCATCCACCTTGGACAGCAAGGCCTCGGCCAGCTGCTCCAGCTCATTGGTAAGGCTTTCCACGTAATAGCTGCCGGCAAAGGGATCCACCACATCGGCGATCTTGTGCTCGAACGCCAGGATCTGCTGCGTCCGGAGGGCGATCCGTGCCGAGGTTTCAGTGGGCAGGGAGAGCGCCTCGTCGCGGGAGTTCGTGTGCAGGCTTTGCGTCCCGCCGCAGACGGCGGCCATGGCCTGCACGGTGGTGCGCACGATGTTGTTGTCCGACTGCTGGGCGGTGAGCGTGCTGCCGGCGGTCTGCGTGTGGAAGCGCAGCATTTGCGATTTCGGATCGTCGGTCTTGAAGCGGTTCTTCATGATGCGGGCCCACATGCGGCGCGCTGCGCGGAACTTCGCGACTTCCTCGAAAAACTGGTTGTGGCTGTTGAAGAAGAAGGACAGCCTCCGTGCGAAGATTTCCAGCTTCAGCCCCGCATCCAAGGCCGCCTGCACATAGGCGATGCCGTCCCCGAGCGTGAACGCGATCTCCTGGGCCGCCGTGCAGCCCGCCTCGCGGATGTGGTAGCCGCTTATCGATATGGTGTTCCAGTTGGGCACCTGATCGGCGCAGAAGGAAAAGATGTCGGTGATGAGCCGCAGTGACGGCCGTGGCGGGAAGATGTAGGTCCCCCGGGCCATGTACTCCTTCAGGATGTCATTCTGGATGGTGCCGCTCACCTTATTCCAGCTGACGCCCTGCTCTTCTGCCACTGCCAGATAAAGGGCCAGCAGCACCGAGGCCGGGGCGTTGATGGTCATGCTGGTGCTGACCTTGTCCAGGGGGATGCCGCCAAAAAGCGTGCGCATGTCCTGAAGGCTGGCGATGCTCACTCCCACCTTGCCCACCTCGCCCAGCGCCATTTCGTGGTCGGGGTCCAGGCCGATCTGCGTGGGCAGGTCGAAGGCCACTGAGAGGCCCGTCGTGCCTTGATCCAGCAGGTAGCGGTAGCGGGCGTTGCTCTCTTCGGCGGTGGCGAAACCGGCGTACTGGCGCATGGTCCATAGCCGTCCGCGGTAGCCGGTGGCTTGCACCGAGCGGGTGAAGGGGAATGCGCCGGGGGCCCCAAGATCGCGGAAGACATCGAAATATTCGAGATCCGCCGGGTTGTAGTTGTTCTTGAGCGCAATGCCTGAACTGGTTTCGAATTGGGGCTGCCGAAGCTTGGAGGAATCTTCCTTCACCTCCAACTGCTCATGCACCTGGCTCAGAAAATCCTTCTGGTACATCGCCGCTCCATATTCCGAATGTATCCATCTTAACGGGTAGAATCTTGCTACCACCCTGAGGTTCCCATGCTGATGGCCCCGCCACCGCCCTCCATCGTCCTGATCACGGGTGCCGACCTGTGGCTTGACGATGGCAGGACCGCTGAAGTGAAGACATCCCAGGCAGTGGCGTTGCGAGGCTCGCGGATCATGGATGTGGGGCCCGAAGCCCAACTCATGAATCGCTACCCAAAAGCAGCCCGGGTGGAATTGAAGGGCGGCACATTGCTCCCGGCATTTACCGAAGGCCACGCCCACGTGAGTGGACTGGGTATTGCCAAATTGGAAGTGGACCTTAGTGGGACCAAGGATTCGGCCGGCGCTGCCGACCGCGTCAAGGCCTGGTCCGCAGCCCACGGTGACGGCTGGATCAAGGGCCGGGGCTGGGATCAGAACCGATGGCCGGGCAAGTCATTCCCGACATTTTCGGAATTGGATGCGGCGACCGGCAGTCGTCCCGCTTTTCTTGTCCGCGTGGATGGCCACGCCGCCTGGGTGAACTCCGCGGCCTTGAGGCTGGCGGGCATCTCCGCGACCACGCCGGACCCCCAAGGCGGCCGTATTCTCCGCGATGCGAAGGGAAATCCCACAGGCGTCCTGGTGGACGGTGCCGTGGATCTGGTGTCAAGGCTCATTCCGATGCCCACGGAATCGGAACGGCGGAAACAGTTGCTTGAGGGCCTTCGGGAATTACGGAACGAAGGTTTCGCAGCCGTGGCGGATATGGGAGTCAGCCTCCAGGAACTGGCTGCCTACCGCGCCCTTGCCTCCGAAAATGCCCTGCCCATCCGCGTCTTCGCGTACCTGGCCCATGATCCGGAACTCCTGCTCCAGGAATTGAAACAGCCTCGGTCCCGGGCCACAGCCTTCTTCCAGGTGCAGGGCGTGAAGTTCTACATGGACGGCGCCCTGGGAAGCCGTGGGGCCCGCTTGACCTTGCCCTACAGTGATGAACCAACCACGAGCGGCCTTTGGGTGACGGAGCCCGACAAAGTCCAGCGGGACGTCACCATCACGATGAAAGCAGGCTATCAGCCCGCCATCCACGCCATCGGAGATGCCGCCAATCGAAAAGCCCTGGAGATTCTCGAAGCAGCCAAACAATCGGCACGCAGCACAATTCCGCCCCGCATCGAGCACGCCCAGATCGTGGATGCAGCAGATTCATCACGCTTCGGGAAGGCGGGAATCATCGCTTCGGTCCAACCCGTGCACTGCACATCGGATCATGCCTGGACGCCTGCGCGGTTGGGCCCTGGGCGCGTCAACGAAGCCTTCCCTTGGCGTGCTTTCCTGAGTGGCGGCGCCGTGCTCGCCTTCGGGAGCGATGCTCCCGTGGAGGATCCGAATCCCTACATCACGCTCGCCGCCGCCGAGACCCGCGAGGATCCGGAAGGCCATCCGCCGGGTGGTTTCCTGCCGGATCAGAAGCTCACCCGCGTTGAATCCCTGCGCGCCTACATTTTGGGCAATGCGAGGGCCCTTGCCCGCAAGGAGATGGGGCGGATCCATAAGGGAGCCTTGGCGGACCTTCTATGGGTGAGCTCGCCTATTCTGGCTTTGAGCCCCAGGGAATTGCGCAGCCTTCGGCCAGGCCGATTGTGGGTGAATGGCGTGGAAGCGATCCTTCCATCTGCGGCACACTGAGCCATGGATTTCATCAGTCCCATACCCTTAGCACCCGAGGACCGCATCTATCAGCGGGAGCTTCAGCAAGGCTTGTTGGCGGAGCTGTTCAGGCACACAAAGGTCGCATTGGTTTTCCTGATGCTGGTGTTGGCCGTCACATGGAAACTTATTGGCTCCCTGGCGGAAAACCACCCACTCATTCCCTGGATCTTTATCGGGACCTCAGGAATTGTGTTGCTGAGGCTGTTTTCCATCCAATTGATGGAGCACTGGCCTCGAAGGTTGCCCGAACCCAGCGACCGTCACCTGGTCTTCATCGTTGGCAGCACGCTGGTGGGGTTCGGTTTCGGCGCCATCAATTGGATCATGGTGCCCGTGCTGGATCCCATCCAGCTGGCGTTGTTTGGACTCATCCTTTGCGGAGTCCATTCCGTGGCAATACAGACCATGGCGGGCAGTCCCCTGGCGTTCGCCCTTTACATGCTGCCGAACCTGGGGACCTTTACCGCGATGTCCTTCCTCCGGCCTCCCATCGAGCACCACAGCCTGTTCCTGATGCTGCTCATCATTTACATCCTCGCCCTGCTGGTCATGTCGCTGCGCTTCCACCAAAGCCTTCGAAGAAGCATTCTGCAGGGTCTCAAGCTCGGGGATCTGGCCCTCAGGGATAGCCTGACTGGGCTGCGCAATCGCCGCTTTCTCCAGGAATTCATGGACACGGAAGTGGAGCGCACCCTCCGCACGTGGTCCGTTGCCTACAACGGATCTTCGCTGCCTTCGAGCAGCATCGCGCTCATCATGCTGGACTTGGATCACTTCAAGAACGTGAACGACACCTATGGCCACGAGGCTGGAGACGAGGTACTGCGCCAGTTTTCGCTGATCCTGCGCGAGACCGTCCGCAAACCGGATCTGGTCACCCGGTGGGGTGGTGAAGAATTCGTGGTGTTGGCCGTGGACACCCTCCGCGCACCGCAGTTGACGCTGACCGAGCGGATCCGCCTGGCCGTGGAGGCCCATCCCTTCCGCCTGCCCAATGGCCACACCATTCACCAAACCTGCTCGGTTGGATATGCCTTCTTCCCCTTCCTGGAACAGGATCCAGAGGGCATGGCCTGGGACCAGGTTCTGAATCTTGCCGATGGGGCGCTTTATGTCGCGAAACAGGAGGGGCGAAACCGCGTGTGCGGGGTCATCCCTGGTCCGACCCTGGCGGAATCGCCCCGGGCCCTTGTCGCGGTGGGCAAGGATCTGATGGACCCGATGAAGGCGGGTTTGGTGGGTCTGGTCCGCAGGAATCCCCGATAAGGTCCTATTCTCCCTCCGCTATGCTACGGTCGAATGGTGACCCTTCGTCCTGATATCCCCCTTCTAGCGCCGAGCATTCTTTCGGCGGATTTCGCCAAACTAGGCGAGGCCTTGGCCATGCTTCAATCGTCCGGCGCGGACGTAGTGCATGTGGATGTCATGGACGGCCGTTTCGTGCCGAACATCACGCTGGGAATGCCCGTGGTGACGGCCATGCGGAAATGCACCAGCCTGCCCCTGGATTGCCATCTGATGATCGTGGAACCCAGCCGCTATGCGGTGGAGTTTGTGGAGGCTGGCGCATCGTGGGTTTCGGTTCACCAGGAGGCTGAGCCGCACCTGCACCGCACGCTGGATTCCATTCGCAAAGCCGGGGCCAGAGCGGGCGTGGCACTGAACCCCGGCACCCCCGTGGAGACCCTCAATGATCTCTTCGGCTATTTTGATTTCGTGCTGCTGATGAGCGTGAATCCAGGCTTTGGTGGCCAGAGCTTCATCCCACGGATCCTGGATAAGGCCAGGCGTCTGGATGCTCTGCGGACAGAGCGCCAATCGCCCTTTCTCATCCAGGTGGATGGCGGCGTGAGCCTGGACAATGCGGCGGAGTTGGTGCAGGCCGGTGTCGATTGCCTGGTGGCCGGCAACGCCGTGTTCAAGGCCCAGGATCCGGTGGCGGCCATCCATGAGCTTCAGGCTGCAATGCGGGCCGTTCAAACGGGTTGAAAGGATGAAAGCGACCGTTGGGGCAATCCCCTAGCGGATCGCGGCCAGGCGGGATTTCTTTCGTCTCTCATTGTGAAGGGTTTGATAGGCCGGAAAGAGCAGCCGCTCCGAAGTATCCATGCGAAGCACCAGCAGGGCTTTCATGGATACCCAATCCCCCTGCAGGTCTCCGACGGGGGTTTCGAGCCCCAGCCAATGTTCGAAGAAAGCCTGGGCCACTTCTGCGCAGTTCCTGAGCGGGTAGACCCATTGCTTCATGATCGCGGCGATATCGGCCCTCCGTCGGGCTTCCGCATCGAGGCTCGCGACCAGCAGATCGTCCTCCACCCGCAGGTGGAAGAGAACCCGTACCTGAAGCGAGACCAGCAGATTGAGTCCCTTCTCTAAATAAAGTTCCTCGGGCTCGACGAGGTCAAGCAACTCGCAAATGCCCTGGCGTTGGATTGAAAGGTTGTGGATCAGAGGGAAACCGAGGGATGTCATTGCTCGGTTCAGCCCGCGCAGGCGGTTGCAAGATGAATAGAAAGGCGGCTCATGTGGTTCTCCTCCACCATATGTGTACGATGACTATTGGACCGCCCTATGGACCACTTTTACGATTCATGACTAGACCACTAGGAAATCCCAACTCCCATGCGCCTTCGCGATCTAGCCATCAGCCTTGACCCAAGCGCCAAGGAACCCTTGCAAGTCCAGATAAGGCGAGCCTTGAGTCTGGCCATCAGGAATGGCCGCATCAAGCCCGGCATGGCGCTCCCCGGCTCCCGGCAGATCGCGGAAGAGTTGGGCGTGCATCGCAATACCGTTCTGGTGGCGCTCCGGGAACTGGAAGCAGAGGGCTGGATTGATACCCGCCGTGGCAGTGGTACCTATGTCGCAATCACCTTGCCGGATCTCACCCCCTACGCCTGGGGCCATCCTATTGAAGCGCCCAAACTGCCACCCTCGGATCCCGGGTATGACATGCCGGCTCAACTGAGTCCCATCACCGCGCCATTCCAGGCGCTCATGGATTTATCCGAAGGGTTGGCGGACGTGCGGCTCGCGCCGACCGAAGCCATGGGGCGCGCCTACCAGCGAGCCATCCGTCTTCATGGCAACGAACTGCTGCAATATGGCGAACCCAAGGGCAACATCATGCTGCGGCAGGCCCTTTCGGTCATGCTTTCCGAGCGGCGCGGACTGGTGACGGACCCGGAGCAGATCCTGGTGACCCGCGGCAGCCGCATGGCTCTGGACCTTGTGACCCTGTCCCTCTTCAAGCAGGGTGGGTGTGTCGCCGTCGAGGATCCAGGCAACCGCGCCGCCTGGGAAACCATGCAGCAAAGTTCCGGCCTCGTCCTGCAACCCGTACCCGTGGACGCGGAAGGGATGGATATGGACGCGCTGGAGGTCCTGCTCGGCAAACAGCGCGTGGATCTCGTTTACCTCACACCCCACCATCAGAACCCTACGACCGTTGCCCTGAGCCCGAACCGGCGCATGCGCCTGCTGGAATTGGCTCAGCGGTACCGCATGGCCGTGCTGGAGGACGATTACGACTTTGAATACCAGTACGACGGCAGATCCCTGCTTCCCCTGGCCAGCGGAGATCCAACCGGGCAGGTGATCTACATGGGGTCCTTGAGCAAACTCATCGCACCTGGGGTGCGCCTTGGTTTCCTGGTGGCACCCAAAGGACTGGTGGAGCGATTGGCCCGGGTGCGCCTGCGCATGGATTGGCAGGGAGATCGCGTGCTGGAGTGGGCCGTGGCGGATCTATTCCGTGATGGAGACATGGCGAGGCATATCCGAAAAGTACGCAAGGCCTATGAGGAACGCCGGGACCACCTGGTCGCTTGCCTGAGGGATGACTTGGGCGATGCCTTGTCCTTTGCCGTGCCTGAAGGCGGTCTCGCGCTTTGGGCCCACGCCAAGCCAGGCCTCGATCTTGAAGCATGGGCCCAGCGCTGCAGGCAACAGAGCCTGATCATCCAGCCCGGCAGTCATTTTTCCTTCAACCGGAGCCCCTTGGGGGCCACTCGATTGGCATTCTCGCAATTCGAGCCGCGGCAACTGGAGAATGCCGTGCGCCGTATGAAGGGATGCCTTTGATATCAATTTGAAACTGTCGGTTTTGGCCAGTCGCCAAAGGCCGACTGAAGAATCGTTTCAGCCCGCTCGCCACGGCGGGCCCTCCATGCGGCTTCACTCAAGTCGAGCCCGACATTGTGCCCCCAGCCATGGCCGCGTAATTCCAGGCCCCCATCCTTCAGGGGTTCGACCGTGCAGGCATTGCTGGGCCAGCTGGTCCACCCGAAGGCTCTGCCAGAGGCAATGCGAAGGGCCTCCACGGCGAATGGACCAGAAGCACCGAGCATCATGCCTCGTTGCCCGGATTTCACTCCCGGCACCACGCTTCCTTTGAGAATGCCCACTTGGGCCGCGCTGAGGTGGCGGGTCCAACTCGCCCAGCGATCTCCTGGGACCGTTTCGGATGAGCCCGGCTCCAAGGGCCCGTCCCCCCAGACTGCCATTGGCGAAAGCGGCTTCCCCCCTTTGGATCCGGTGAAGAATGCAGACTCAGGGTTGATCATCAAATCTGGAGCCTGCTCCACCGCCTCGGCGGTTTCCTGGCTGCCCGTACCACGCACCACGGCGCAATGAGTCAGCGGACAAAGGCTGCCGTCCGGATGGTGTCCGCGCGGGTGGGCCGCGAGCCAGAGCCGCAACACCGATGCCAGGGCCCGCCGGGCCTCGAACGGTGCCTGGTCGCCCAATTCACCTGCAACGGCGGCGGTCACCCAGCCTGCCCCGGAGGTGGTCCAGGTAACCGTCCAACCCTGGGCCTCAGCCCGGGCGATCAGTTCACCTCGCAGGGACACAGTCGCGGACTTAGTCCTGAACCGGACCGGACCATGAAAACGGTGGACACGCCCGGGACGATGGGGAAAGTCTCTCCCGTTGACAACCAGGTGTGCCGGAAGGCGCGCTGATGGCCATTGCACGCTCACTTGGACGGGAAGGGGCGGAAGGATCATTTTTTCGGGAGCAGTAGGATTTCCTTCATGCGGGCAAGGCCTTCCGCCTTCCCTCGGCCTTTGGGCAGATGCAGCACCACCGAGAGATCGCCGTTGCTGCCAGCCACCCAGGCGGAAGTTGCCCCCGGATCACCTGGCACCGGGGCCGTACCCGTTTTGAACCACCATTCGGCGCCCTTGAAAATCCATCCGTCGAAAATCCCGCTGAACAACCGCTTGCAAAGCGCATTGAGGGCATTTTGTTCGGGGTCGGCCAGCCACCTGGCCATGGCCAGAGGCGTCGTCCTGAGCAGGTCTCCGTCGCCGATCCACTCAGGCCCCAGCACCGGCAGGGTTTCTCCGGGCTTCAGGCGGGTTCCCAGAAAGGGTTTGAAGGCTTGTTCCATCCGGTATCTCGCGACGCCTTCGCCATAGTCCTTCTTCCATCGCTCGGCGGATTCCATGCTCCATGCCAGGAAGGCCAGGTTGCAGCTCTCCAGAGTGGCCTTGGCAAGATCAACTTTTCCGTGGCCCTTGCGATTCCAACATTGAACTCCGTTCAACTCACCCTTGCATTTGAAACTGACCATCCTCGCGGCCCATTCATCACCTTCAAGCCGCAGCCAGACCAGCTTGGCCAGGCTGCCCATCGGGGCCTCCTTGGAGTCTTCCCCGGATCCTTTGAACGTGCCGTCCGGAGCGGCCCAGCCAAAGCCCTCTCCTGGTTGCAGGATGGGCCCAGCGAGTCCTGGAGTGGGGACCTGCGGCGCCTGGGCCCAAAGACACGACCCCGGCGCCAGAAAGAGGCAGATCGCCCATGGGATTCTTTTCATACAGCCTCTGGGTCCAATTGAAGCGAAAGGTCCAGATAGGTGCCATCGCCGTGGTTTCTTATTTTCATGGAGGCCTGGTAGGAAGACATGAGTTGGATGCACAAAGGTAATCCAGGGCCTGGCTTGCGAACACCCAGCACCAGCTCTTCCGAGGGGATCTCCCGCAGGCCAGAGAAGGGCTCAAAAGCTTGATCCAGGCTTTCGGGAGGAATGGGGCCACCGTCATCTTCCATCTCCAAGTGGTAGCGCCCCTCGACCACCCTGGTCCGCACCAGCAAGGAGGAAGAGGGAGTGGGACCACCCAGGGCATGGCGCATCATCTCAGCGATCGTTTCGGAGAAATCATCATAGATGCCGAAGACCTTCGCCTCTGCAGCCCCGATCTCGAGCCTCAGGCCTTGGTCCCGAAGGTGGCCCTCGATGGACATCAACTCCAATTCCTGGGTCAACAGGCCATCCAGATGGATCCATTCCGGGGTGGCATCGTCCCGCTTGCCCACCCGGCGCGTGAGAGCCTTCACCAGGCTTGCTATCTGGCCGACTGAATCCTTGATCCTGGCCACGGAGTGTTTCCATTCGCCGCTGCCCTGCTCCATTTCATCCAGGGCCGAACTTTGAATCTGGAGTGTGGACACGGGCACCTGCAGACGCTTGGTCATCTTCTGGAACAGGTCCCCCAGGATGGCTTGACGTTCCCGCAGGCTGAGGGCCGTCTGAGCTTGATGGACTTCCAGATAGGCAGACTCCACGATTTCGTAGCTGGAGGCCAGGGCGCGTGAACTTTCGCTGAGACTGAAGATCAGCTCCGCGTTCTGGAGACTCACCTGGGCCAATCCGCCGATCAATGCGATGAGTTCGACTTCGAAGGGGAGGAAAGGCCGATCCGCCTCGCGGCTCAGGGCCCAGAACCCCCATAATTCGCCTTCGACCTGTCGATGGGGCATGGGAAGCAGCAGGGACTGGGATGGATAACCCCAAAGTCCCAGGGCCGTTCCCGGATCCCAGTACGGGGACTGCAACAGATGTTCACCAAAAATTGGACCCTCGTTCATGGCACTCTTCAGTCGGGTGGGCAGGACATGGTCACCACGGATGGGGGTGCTCATTTCAGTTCCACTTGGTGTCCACCGCTGTCCCTCGAAATAGCCACCGTCCGCCTGGACACGAAATGCCTGGAGCATCTGCAATCCAAGGTCCTCCTGGGCTCTTCCCAGGATCCGGGCGAGCAGGGACCTTGGATCGGGCTCCGCCACGATGCTCTGGCTGAGGGCCAGCAACCGCGACAGGTTGCGATTGCGGATCTCCAGGGCTTCCTGGGCCTCCTGAAGTTTCCGGTTGGAGCCCTGGGCTTCTTTCAGGCGCGCCTCGAGGTGTTCCACGATCTGCTGGCTGAACTGCCGCAGCACCGCGCCTTCCCGCCCCTGATCGACCTTGTCCCGCTGGCCTCCCAGATAGGCTTCAACCTGAGCCGTAAATTGAAAAGGATCAATGGGTTTGGAAATGTAGCCATCACAGCCCGACACCAGCGCCGTTTCACGGTCTATCTTCATGGTTTTCGCCGTCAGGGCGATGATGGGAATGCCATTGAGATCGGCATTCTGGCGCAACTTCGTGGCCACTTCGAAACCCGACAGGCCCGGCAGGTTGATGTCAAGCAAAACCAGGGCGGGCTTCAGTTCCACCGCCATCTGATAGCCCTGCAAGCCTTCCTCGGCCCAATGCAGGTCATAGCCAGCCTGCCCGAGCAGCCGCTGCACCAACCGCCAATTTACCGGATTGTCTTCGATGCAGAGGATCTTCAGCTTCGGGCTCATACACTGCTTTCGTGGAGAAGAGGCATCTCGATGATGAAGGTGCTGCCCTTTCCTTTCACGCTTTCCGCACGGATATGTCCATTCATGAGGCCCATGAACTTCTGGCTGATGGCAAGGCCCAGGCCGGTTCCTCCGAAGCGGCGGGTAATGCTTCCATCCACTTGCTGGAAGGGTTTGAAGAGCCGTTCCATCTCGTTTTCGCTCATGCCGATTCCGGTATCACGGATTCCGATTCTCAAGTTTCCATCTTCACAACTTGCAAAAAGGGTTACTTCACCCTCCTCGGTGAACTTGATGGCATTGCCGACGAGGTTCATCATTACCTGCTTGAGCCTCGCCGCATCACCCAAGACCCTGGCCGACCATTCCGGACGCTTGAACTCGAGCGTGATGGGTTTTTTCCGGACCAGGCCCACGGCAAGGGCCAGGACTTCCTCGATCAGGGGCAGTGGATTCACTTCCTGAAGATCCAATTCCATTTTGCCGGCCTCGATCTTGGAAAGATCCAGAATGGAATCGATGTGCCCCAATAGTTGGGTGCCGTTCTGAAAGATGATTTGGAGATCTTCCCGCACGTCCGGGGCCACCCGGTCGTTCTCCTCCTGCATGAGCATTCCGGAAAAACCGATGATCGCGTTGAGAGGCGTGCGGAGTTCATGGCTCATGTTGGCCAGGAATTCATCCTTCATGCGGTCCGCCTGTTGGCGTTTCTGATAGCTGTCCATGAGGCTGAGATTCGCCTCGCGCAGTTCCCGCGTCTTATCTTCGACCTTGGACTCCAGCGTATCCGCCCAGGCCTTCAACTCTCCCCGGCTCTGTTCCAGTCCCTTGGTGCGCTCCTGCACCAGTTGTTCGAGATTTGCCCGGATTTCTTCAAGTTCCCAGATGGTTTCCATGAGTTGGCGGGTCCGCTCCTGCACGCGGTATTCCAGCAATCGGTTCTGGCGTTCAATTTCGTCCCGGCTCACCCTGAGTTTGTTGGTCATGACCTGGAAATTCCGGCTCAAGTCCTCCAGTTCATCGTGGGAATGGGCGTCTACCGCCACCTCGTCAAAATTGCCCTGGGCCACCATCTGAGCGGCATGGGTCAGATGAATGATGGGTTTAAGGTAGCGGCGGGACATGAAGGCCGTGAGAACAATTCCCAATCCCATAGTGCTTAGCCCGACGATCAGGCTCAGGCGGAAATTTTCGTCCACGGTCCTTTGCGTTTCGAAGGTGCTGAACCCAACCATCAGAGTGCCCTTCTGCTTGGGCGAGCTGCGATACATGATGGGAGCAATGGCGATCAAAACACCGTCCTGGTGACGGTTGACGACCCTGGAGTCTCCTTGGTTCTTGGCATACTCATCCACCCAGGGCGGAGTGATCAGGGTCGAATCCACCCGATTTCCCACGGAGTCGTAGATCACGCTGAAACTGAAGGCCGGGAGGTGCTTCACGCCCTCCATCACGGTGTCGATGCCTTCGTGATTTTCATTGCTGAGCGCTGGAGTCAACGCATAACTGGCCGTCTCCGCCACCTGGAGGGCGCTCACCTCTGCCTGTTTCCGGATCTGAGACTCTACCCGCCGCGGATAGTACACGACGTTGAAAGCGAAAAAGCTGAGCACCAACAGACCAAGGATGAAGCCCAGCTTCGTCTTGATTGAAATGCGAAGCATGCCTGGAAGTGTAAGGCCGTCAGCGTCCTTCCAAGAAGTGAAACCGTGCGGTCCCGTAGCGCCGGGTCTCGATCAGTTCCCAACCTGGCTGCAAGTCAAGCGCTGTGCGCTCATCCGTCTCCCACACCAGGACCCCGCCCCTTCCCATCCAGGGCCGGATCTGGGCCGCGAGTTTCCCCCAAAGTTCCCGGGTCCGTTCATAGGGCGGATCGGAAAAAACAACGGCCTGATCGGTAAAGGTTTCCGGGCCGAGTTTCAACACATCCTTGGCAAGGAGAGTGACGCTACCGTATTTCAGATTCTTGAGCAGGAAGGGCTGAGGCCTTGCCTCAACGCAGGTGACGGGGCCGTAGCCCCTGGAATAGGCTTCCAGGGCCATGGCCCCGGTGCCGGAAAAGAGATCCACGAACGAACCCACCGGCCAGGCCTGCAAGATGGAGAAGAGCGCCTCGCGGGCCCGGTCCGCAGTGGGGCGCACATCCAGCTCGCCTATCGCCGGCCCCTCGAGCCGGCGGCCTTTGATTGACCCGGCGATGATTCGCACTACCGGCTTCCGCCAGGCTGGAGCGGGGGCCTCTCCACCTTCAATAGGCCCATCGGAGCAGGACATTGCCCCAGGTGAGGCCCGCGCCAAAAGCCGAGAAGAGCACCAGGTCTCCTTTGTCCACGCGACCGGCTTCATGCGCCTGGTGCAGCGCCGTGGGAATCGTGGCAGCGGTGGTATTGGCGTAACGATCGATGTTCACGACCATCCGTTCGCTGGGCAATTCCAGCCGTTTGACGGCAGCATCCATGATGCGCAAATTGGCCTGGTGAGGCACGAACAGTTTCAAATCGGCGGGCGAGAACCCATTGCGGTCCAGCATGGAACGGCTGCCTTCGGCCATCTCCCGCACCGCGAATTTGAAGACCTCTGAACCACTCTGGTGGACGAAATGTTCCTTGGCATCCACGGTTTCGTGGCTGGCGGGTTTCTTGGAACCCCCCGCCGGCATGTGCAAAAGGCACCCGCCGCTGCCGTCAACGCGATGTTCGAAATCAATGATGCCAAGGCCTTCCGCCACGGGCTCAAGGATCACCACGCCGGCGCCATCGCCAAAGAGCACGCAGGTCGTCCGGTCCTCCATGTTGATGATGGAGCTCATGACATCCACACCCACCACCGCCACTTTCGAGTAGGCGCCGGATGCAACCAGCGCCGCTCCCGAGGTGAGGGCGTACAGGAATCCTGAACAGGCCGCGGATAGATCGAAGCCGAAGGCGTTCTTGGCGCCGATGGCATCCTGAATGCGGCAGGCCGTGGCCGGGAAAAAGGTATCGGGCGTCACGGTGGCCACGATGATCACTTCCAATTCGTCTGCCTTCATACCCCTTCGATCCAGCGCCATCTGGAGCGCCGGGACGGCGAGATCTGAAGAACCCTCGCCTTTTTCGACCCAATGGCGGGAACCGATGCCGGTCCTGGGCCGAATCCATTCATCGCTGGTGGCCATCACCTTGGACAGGTCGTCGTTGGTGACACACCGTTCCGGAAAGTACTGGCCAGTAGCGGTGATGCCTACAGGACGGGCGAGATTACGAGTCAAAAGAGCCTCCGGGCCAAACCCTTGATTGTGACGTCAAACCACCGGGACGCCAAGGCACCACAAAGGCCCGAATGGAACCACAACGGCAAAAAAGAAAAAATGAACCACAAAGACACAAAGGCACGAAGAAAAATATCAATCATGTGAAGATTTGTGGGCCCCTATCAGTTCTTCGTGTCTTTGTGTCTTTGTGGTGAGTTTTTTTGGGTTCCTATTTTGCTTCGTGGTTCATTTTAATCTTCGTGGTTCCCTTCGCGTCTTGGTGGTTCATGCGCACACTGGCAGTTCTCCCTTCCCGTTTTCAGGCCTCACGTTTTCCGGGCAAGCCGCTGGCATTGATCGTCGGGAAGCCCATGATCCAGTGGGTCTTCGAGGCCGCATCCAAGGCCGCAGGCGTATCGCGGGTGGTGGTGGCCACGGATGATGATCGCATCGCCTCCACCGTGCGGAGTTTCGGCGGCGAAGCCGTGATGACCGAGGCAACCCTTCCCTCCGGTACGGATCGCACCGCCGCGGCTTTGGCAGCCCTGGAGGCCGCCGGGGAATCTTTCGACTGTGTGCTGAACATCCAGGGCGACGAGCCCGCCATGCACCCAGACACTGTTTCATCGGTGGTGGCGCTGATGCGGGATGACCCGGATCTGCCCATGGGGACAGCGGCCTGTCCTTTTGCGGATGCTGATGAACTGTTCAACTCCAATGCAGTGAAGGTCGTCACGGATGATCAAAACCGGGCGCTGTATTTCAGCCGCAGCGCCATTCCGTATATCCGTCACTCGAGCATTTTTGAACCGGATTTCCGTTCCTGGATCCGCCCCGAACAGCTCGCGCTCTTCAAGCGCCATCTCGGGATCTATGCCTACCGTCCATCGGCCTTGAAGGCCTTCACCAACCTGCCCCCCCATCCTCTCGAGCAGACCGAAATGCTTGAACAACTCCGGGCCCTGGCAGCGGGTATTGCCATTGGTGTCGCAATGACCCCTTTTTTGAGCATCGGAGTAGACGTTCCGGACGATGTGGCCCCCGCCGAAGCCCTGCTCAGAGAGCGCGGACTCGCGTAAACTTTTTAAGAGTCCTGGGTCCTGGGTCCTGGCTCCTGGATCCTGAGTTTCGAGCCCACAGCCCAACGCCCACAGCCCACAACCCACCCCAAGGAGTGATCGTGCTCCACCACACTGTCGTCAACTTCTCGGTATGCCGCTGAACCGTCAAACGCGAGGCCTCAACCCAGTTCCCTTTCTCCAACTCATTCTCTGAGGCTTCGATGAGCACCTCACACTACACAATCATCATTATCGGCACCGGGCCCGCTGGGTACACGGCCGCCCTTTACGCTTCGCGGGCGAATCTCTCGCCGCTGGTTTTCGAAGGCATCCAGCCTGGCGGCCAACTGACGATAACCACGGAAGTGGAGAACTTTCCCGGCTTCCGCAACGGCATCATGGGGCCCGAACTCATGGAAGAGATGCGCGAGCAGGTGCTGCGCTTCGGAACCACCATCCGAAGTGAAACCGTGCTCGAAGTGAACCTGCTGGCGCGCCCCTTCGCACTGAAAACCGACAAGGCCGACTACACGGCGGATTCCGTCATCATCGCCACGGGCGCGTCAGCCAAATGGCTGGGCATCGGCAAGGATCAGGAACTTTCCATGAGCGGCGGCGGTGTCAGCGCCTGCGCCACCTGCGACGGCTTCTTCTTCCGCGGCAAGGAAATCGCCGTGGTGGGCGGCGGCGACACGGCGATCGAGGAGGCCACGTACCTTACTAAGTTCGCTTCCCGTGTGAATCTCATCCATCGGCGGGACAAGTTGCGGGCATCGAAAGCGTTACAGGACAGGGCCGCCAAGAACGAAAAGATCGTCTTCCATTGGAACAAGAGCGTGGAAGACGTGCTCACTTCCAATATCGAGACGCCTCTCGGTGAAAAAGTCGAGAAGATCCGGGCTTTGAAGCTCAAGGACACCGTGGACGGAGGCTCCTCAGAGCTGATCGTCGAAGGCCTCTTCGTGGCCATCGGCCACGAGCCCAACACCAGCCTTTTCGCAGGCCAGCTTCCCATGGATGAGACAGGCTACCTGAAGGTCGAAGGCGGTTCGAGCCGCACGTCCATTCCGGGTGTATTCGCTTGCGGCGATGTGCAGGACCACGTCTATCGCCAGGCCATCACCGCCGCCGGTTCCGGCTGCATGGCGGCCATCGATGCGGAGCGGTGGCTCGCGGCCCAGGGAATTGTCGAATAGGCGCGCGTTGAACCAAAAAACGGAAGCTGGACGCCGCTTTTCCTCCATAATGACGGCACAGAGATAAGGCTGAAGCGTGCTGTCGAAGGACCAGACCCTAGGGAAGTACCAGATCCTCGACCGCCTTGGGGCAGGCGGCTTCGGCACGGTGTACCTGGCCATGGACACCTGGGTGAACCGCAAGGTGGCGCTCAAAGTGCCGCACCAGCAGCAGGAAGAGATCGTGGACCTGCTCAAGGAACCCCGCATCATGGCGGCGCTCAAGCATCCCAACATCGTCGAGCTCATCACCGTGGAGCGGAAGAACGGCACCTTTTTCATGGTGCTGGAATTCATCGAAGGCGAGAGCCTGGACCGGCTCATCCGCAAAGAGCGCACCCTCGCGCCGACCCGGGCGCTCGAAATCGGCGTGGACATCTGCTCCGCCATCGCCTTCGCCCACGCCAACCAGATCCTGCATCGCGATCTGCGCCCCGCGAACATCCTGATGACGCGGGATGGCGTGGCCAAGGTCACGGATTTCGGGACCAGCCGCATTCTCGAGATGCAAAAGGACGGCTTCGCCCGTACCCGCATCGGCTCGCCGCCCTACATGGCGCCCGAGCATTTCCGGGGCCGGGCCGTGTTCCAAAGCGATCTCTGGTCTTTGGGCATCACCATGTATGAAATGCTCACCGGCACCGTCCCTTTCTATGATGCGGACCCGTTGAAGATCGCCCAGGCCTTCCAGACCCAGCCGATCATCGCCCCGCATCTCAAGAATTCGAATGTTCCGAAACAACTTTCTGAAGCCGTCATGAAGGCTCTGAGCGTGAATCTGGGCGACCGCTACCTCAGTGCCCAGGCGATGCTCGAGGCGCTCAAGAAATTGAAGGATGGTGTCGCGAAGGATACGCGGCCAATGGGGTCGGCCGTGATGAGTCCGACAGCCACGGGAGGCATCCCCGCATCGCGACCTTCCGCTTCTTCCAACACCCAGCAGCGCCTGTGCCGCTACTGCTACCGTCCCATGGCTCGCATGGCCAGTACCTGCCCGAGCTGCGGCGAGAAGAACTGAAATGGCCTCGGGGATTCCAGACGGCGGCGCGGCCAACGCGGGGTCCGGAGGACTTCATGACGAACCGACCCAGGTTTTCAGGCCGCGGAGACGTTGGGTAAGGCGGATCGCTTACGCCCTTGTGGCAGGCGGACTGATCCTGGGCGGAGCGGCCTGGCTGTTACACCAGCGCTTCGTCGGGGACTATGCGCTGCAAAAAATCGGAGAGCTCGTCAAGGATGAAACAGGACTCACATTTGAGGCCCGGAGACTTGACGTAGGGCTTTTCTCAGGGCTGGTGGCGGTCGATGAAATCCGACTGGGCGGCGATCTGTTGCGGATCCAGCGTCTTGAATTCCAAGGAGATCTGTTCAGCCTCCTGGGTGACCACCCGAACATTCAGCGCGTCCTGATTCTGCGCCCTGAACTGCGCCTGGACACCAAGCGATTGGCCGGCTTGAAACTCAAGGCCCATGCCCCCCGCAAAGACACCATCCAGGTCAGGCTGGACCTCCTCGTGATGAAGGATGGCTCCATCGAGGTCCGTGAACCTGGATGGCAGCTGCCGGAAGCCCGTTCGGCCTTTGCGATGCAGGGAAAAGGCCTTGGTCCCAACAGCTGGCGGGTCGAATTCAAAGCCACGGACATGGCCATCAAGGTTCCCGGCGGTCTGGCCAAGGGCCATGCAGAAATCACCGCGGACCTCTCTGAAACCATCCTCAGACTTTTGAAGGGCGATGTTGAATTGGGCAATCAGAGGATCGAGGCCAGCGGCAGCTTCGAGCCAAAATCCGAAAAACTGTCCGCGAAGACCAGGTCTGTTTGGCAACTTGCCTCCGCGCTGAAATTGGGGCTCCCCAATTCCAAGGCCACCATGAGCGGCCAGATCACGGCTGATCTCGGGCTTGAAGGCGATGTCCGAAAACCCGCGTGGGACCTGCATCTGCAGTCGAGTGATTTCGCCCCTGGCGTAATGAAACTCAACCCAGGAAGGATTGATGTCAAGGCCAGCGGGAACCTTCAAGAAGCCAAAATCCACAACCTGGAATGGCATTCCGAGGATGGTGATATCGCCCTTGAAGGCAGATGGAAAAAGGGGAAGCAGACCACTGTCTCCTTGCAGGGGTCAAATGTCGATCTCAATACTCTGGCGATCTTTTCTCGCATTGGGCAGGCAACGGATCTGCAGGCCTTCTTTGAAGCCGAAGCGGCGCTTCCGGGCGATCCTTGGGGCAAGGGCCTGCGGGCAGATCTCCTGCAAGCCCAGATGGCGGGCCGTATCCAGCGTTTTGGGAGCAAGGTGGGGGATTTCAAGACCAGCCTGGAAAGCGGCCAGTTCAACCTCAACGCGCTCAATCTCCACCTGGAGGACCTGGATCTCCAAACCCACGGCTCGGGACGGCTCGGCCCGAACGGCATCGAGGACTTGCAGGCCGTGGGCCTGATCGACTCAGACGCATCGAAAGTCGCAGTGGCGCTTCATGCCTGGAACGTCGTGGACCTGGATATGGCCGGTCGGGTCCATGCAAACGTCAACCTGTCGATTCGTAAATCGGCAGGTTTACAGCTGGATGGCGGCCTCGAATTCGTGAATCCCCGCTGGCATGGCGCTACGGCCGATTGGCTTTCAGCGAAAGTCGAAATGCAGGGAAGCAGCATGAACATCCGGGACCTTCAATTAGCAAAAGGAGCAGGGCGCGGGTACGGCGACATCTGGCTCACCTGGGCTGATCTCCCAGCCAACAGCAAACAGTTTGAAGCCTGTTTCCGCGTGTCCAGACTGCCCATTTCCGAGGGACTGAAGGCAGCTGATCAGGGTGACCTGCCCATCGAGGGAACCGGCAGTGGATGGGCCCGCATCTGGGGTCCCTACGACGCACTGCAAATGCAGGGGGATGGCCTGGCGCAGGATGCCACCGCCTACCAGCTCAGCATTCCAGCGGCCTCGGCCGAATTCCGCATGGACATAGCAAATGAACTGATCTCCCTGCCAGAGTTCCGCATTGCCGAGTCCCTGAACGGACTGTCTCTGGTCGAGTCGGCTCCTCAGGGTCTTCTCGCCTTGAAAGGCAATCTGGAGCTGGACGTGAACCGGAGCGCCTGGTGGGGCAGCTTCGGCGGCTCGCTGGATTCGAGTCTGCTCGCGATCCCTGGGCCGCGCCTCCAGGCCGAGGTCGACGGCAAGGTGGAAGGCGGTTGGGATAATGCCCTCGGACCCAGGTCGCTTCCCAACGGTGAAGTGAAATTCAGCCGCATGCGCATCTTCGCGGGGGATCAGAGCATAGAAAACATCGAAGGAATGATCCAGTCTGATCGCGGTGCCGTAGAGGGATGGATAGGTCAAGGTGGGGCTTTGGCCAAAATACTTGAACTGGCCGCTTTCAATGACAAGGGGACCCTCCGGGCCGGGGGGCATCTTCGCTTGGACGCCACCAGCATCGACACACCCCGCCTGGCCGCGCGCATCACTCAAGACCTGATGGAGGACCTGAACCTGGATGCGGAGCTCTCCGCCACCTGGGAACCGGAGGGTTTCCATTGGCAGGGCCGCATGAATCGGCTGATCGCAAGGTTCCCAGCCTTCGATCTGACCCAGTCCCAATCCGTATTCGCCCATGGCAACCTTGAAGCCGCCCAGATTGACCTGCCACTGGAAGCCCAGGAGCGGTCTGCAAACCGCACTGGCGTTCCGCTCTCTACCGGACACCTGAGCCTGAATGGGTTGGTGCCCTTCACGACAACCGGACCTTTGGCCCTGCAAGTCAAGGGTTCCGCGGATCTGGGTGAGTTGAAGACAATCCTCGATGGCCTGATGGAAGTGGATCCGTACAGCCTGCTCGCGAATCTCCAGCCTTCCGGCACCACGAGGGTTGATATCCAGCTTCAGGGAACGCCCGCGGAGCCGGAGTTGGACGGAACGCTCCAGGTTCAGGGCGGTCGCCTCCGGGTCCACACCTATCCCCAGAGCGCAGAAAACATCAATGTCAGCGTCCAATTTCATGGCCGCGAAATCAGCATCGCGGAATCGGAACCCCTGCGGGGACAATTGGCCCAAGGAAATCTCACGGCCTGGGGATCTGCGATATGGCAGTTGGGAGGCCTCGCCAGCTATGACGTGAGGGCAAATTTGTTGGATTTCCAGCTCCGCGATGTGCCCGCGGGATTCGAGGTGGGCGGAACCTTGAGCGCGCGGCTATCAGGGAACGATGAAGATGGAGGCCTTCTGGAGGGTGCCATCCAGGCTGAGCGAATGATCTACCGGGCGGATATCAATCTCATGGACATATGGTTGAATTCAACCTCGGGAACGACTGCCCTCTCCAGCTTCGATCCGGATGATCCCTTGGCCAGGATAAGACTGGATCTGGATCTGAAACTGAACCAACCCTGGCGGTTTGATACGAATCTTTTGAAGCTCGAAGGAATTCCTCAAGGAGCCTTCAAGGTGATGGGATCCCTGGCGCGACCTGGGTTGAAAGGCAAGATGGAATTCATCCCAGGCGGCAGCCTGACCAACCTGCTGCCATCTGGCGATATAACAGTGGAAAGCGGCTCCATTGATTTCAGCGACCCCACGCGGCTCAACCCATTCCTGAATGTGCAGGGCCGCATCGATGTGCCGCCCTACCTGGTGAACCTGAGCATCACAGGACGGGTGGATCAATTGACCATGGCCCTCTCCTCGACACCAAGCCTTCGCCAGGACGAGATCACCGCCATTCTGGTGGATCCTGCCGCCGCACCCACCATCGGGTCTACCATCGGTGGCAGTTCTCAAAGTGCGCTGAATTACGGAATCACATCAGCAGGCACGGGCCTGATCGGAACATTGGCCCTTGCCAACTTCCAGGAGCAACTGCGCCGCACCTTCAACCTGGACCGCCTGAGCGTCTCACCGCGCACCGGAGCAGCCGGCCAGGCGGAGATCAGCATCACGGCAGGCAAGAGTTTCGATATCGCTGGCCGCCGAACACCCTTGCTCTACACCTATCACCGTACTGGCGACCTCATCACGCACAGCGGCAAAGCCGAGTTGCGTTTCGGGAATTATGTGCTGCAATTCGGCGTGAGCCGAACCGGTTTCGACGCGGTGAACCTGACAGGGGAAGTCAGGCACACCTGGAGCCCGAAATGAAGGCGCTTGGCTTTGGGCTATGGGGGTCGGGGATGAGGTCTATGTGTTGAAGAGGAGCGTTTCGAGATGATCACGGTACTTGCCTTTGCCAGGTACCGCACACTGCTTGGCTTTGAACGACTGCAGGTTTCGGTGGGGGAAGTGCCTACCCTGGCCGATCTGCTCGCCGGCACCGGATTTGAAGCACTGCCGGAAGACGCCCTGCTGGCCGTGAATCAGGTTTTCGTGAAACGTGATGCGCGGCTGAAAGACGGGGATGAAGTGGCGCTGATGCCGCCTGTCAGCGGGGGGTGACCCGCTTCACGTCAAGGATCTCCCCGCCACTTGCCTGCAGTAGCGCCTGGAAAGCTGGTTCACGGCGCAGCTGATCTTCAGGACGTTCAGGGACGGATTCCTCGAAAGCTATTTCAATCCTTGTAAGACCAGGAAGAAGACTGGCCAGGGCTTCCAACAAATGTGGGTTGGTGCGCTCACGTTCCAATTCCTGGACGGTGTTGTGGACATTGTCGGGGAAAACCCACTGCAGAACCGGGGCTTCCCATCGCAGATCCATGGCCATGTTGGGCAGGCTTGCCAAGGTGTGGGAGAGGCCCCCGGGACTGGTTTTCAGCACATCAGATATCCCGCTGCGCAGAGTATCCGCGTCGGCGGGAGTTGAGATGGGAGCGATGAGCTGAACCGCTTTTTTCGTAAATCCCGAAGTGGCGGGGATGACAGCAGGGATGGCCGCATCAGCAGTTTCAGGCAAGAGAGCCGGCAAGGCCATTGGCGTCGGAATGGCCGCAGACTTGGACGGATCAGGCTGGGGTGGCGTCGAGCGGATCGTGCTCTCCGCGGCCCGTCCCGGAGGACGCGGCGCCAAACCCGCAAATGTGCCGCCCACCAGGCCATCCAAGGGGGCCAGATGGGGCAGTTGAGCGGCTGTCAGCAAGGCGAGTTCAACCACCACTTGGGGCAGGCTGGAATCCCTCAAATCGCGTTCCCGGTGCAAGAGCAACTGCAATATGCGGGCGGACCGCAACATTTTTTGAGGGCTCGAATCCAGCCGCGTTTCGCCTTCCAGTCGATCCCGGAAAGCCAGCATGAGTTCCCGCCAGAAACTGATCCAGTCAGCGCCGAGGTCGGTGAGTGCCTGGCAGTGATCCAGAATCGCGATGGTGTCCCCTGCGTTCAGCGCATCCAGCACACCCTGAACCCGGATGGCAGGCACGATGCCCAATTGCTCGCGGACGATGTCCTCGCGCACGTGGCCGTCACCGGCGGCGATGACGCGATCCAGGGTGGTGAGGGCATCGCGCATGGAACCCTGCCCTGCCTCCGCCACAAGACGCAGGCTGTGGGGTTCGAAGGAAACGCCCTCGGATTCACAGACCTGTTGCAGCCGGCCTTCGATGAGTCCCACGGGGATAAGGCGGAAAGGATAAATCTGAACCCGGCTCTTGATGGTGTCCGGGACGTCCTGGAATTCCGTGGTTGCCAGCACGAAAACCGCGTGCGCCGGCGGTTCTTCGAGCATCTTCAACAAAGCGTCGAACGCCTGGCGCGAAAGCATGTGGACTTCATCAATGATGTAGACCCGGTAGCGGCAGAAGGCAGGCCTCGTCTGTACCTGCTCCCGCAGGGCCCGGGCGTCCTCCACCGAGGCCCGGCTGGCGGCGTCGATTTCCACGATGTCCAGGTTGGTGTCGGGTTGTTCCGATGCCTTGCAAGGATCACAGATCCCGCAGGGGGTGGCCGTGGGGCCCTGAAGGCAATTTAAGGCCCGGGCAAGGATGCGTGCGGTGCTGGTCTTGCCGGTGCCCCGCTCCCCTGCGAACAGGAACGCCTGGTGATGGATGTGGCCGGTGGCCTGGGCACGCTTCAGCGCATTGGTCAGCGCATGAACCGATGCCTCCTGGCCGACGAGGTCCGAAAGCAGGCGAGGGCGGTACTGGAGAGCAAGAGTGGTCATGAGTTCCATTCTACGAGACAGAAGTCATCCTTCTGGATTTAGGTGTCCCAGAAACCCTGAATGCCGATCCGTCCTTGGAAAGATAAAAAGGGGTTGTCGCCAGGACTTATCATGACCATGGGGAGTGCTGTCGATGAAAGTTGTTGTTGTTGCTGGAGCAACGGGTTTCATCGGTCAGCAGGTGGTGCGCGAAGCGCTGGCACGGGGCCATCAGGTCTTCGCACTTGTGCGGGCTGATTGGGACACATCCTTTGGAGTAGATTCCGACTCGCTTGGCAGCCTCACCACCCTGCCCTGGGGGGCAGATCCAGAGATTCTGAGGCAGGGCTTCAATGTTCCGTCTGGGGCATGGGTCGTGAACGCAGCAGGCCTGCACCGGGAACGTCCTGGCCTGGACCCAACCAACATACATGCCTCCATCGGTCAGACATTGGTGGAGATGGTAGAGGTCCTGGAAGCTTCTCGGCTTGTGCACCTGGGTCCACTTCCCGGCCATCCAGAGGACAGATTCCTCAAAGGCAAAGTATTAATGGAGCAGCACATTCAGGAATGTGGAGTGCCGTGGTCCATCGTGCGTTCAGCCCCTGCCTATGGGCCGGGTGATGACCTGCTGGATGGCATTGGCGCGTGGATGGCCCGTAGCCCGATGATTCCCAGGTTCATGGAGCAGGTGCCCTTGCAACCACTCTGGGTCGGGGACCTGGCGTCAGTCCTGTTGCAGGCCCGTGAAGGGGTGCAGGAAGTCGGCGGAGATCGAGTGCTCTGGGGCGAGGTGTTGGAATGCTGCGCTGAGGCCGCAGGCAAGCATCTGCTGGGGCCTATTTTCTCTGATTCCATGGTGCTTCGCTTGGCCCGGACCTTCGGAAACATGCCCTTTTTCACGGATCTCATTCCTTTCACGGAAGCTGGATTCATTCGGCATAGCCAGGGTTATGAGGTGCCTCAAAACCTATTCCCAGAATTGTCAGGTCACCCGCCACGGACTCTTGATGATTACCTCCATACTGAATGGCCCTATCGCTACAAGAACTGAATCAATATCAGCTGGCTTGGGTGAACAGGGACGGTTGCTGACCCGGATTGAACCGAGGCACGCAGGATCTTCGTGAGTCAGGGGCCCAAACTGGTTCTGGTATCAACCTCACTCGGCTTCCCGGGTGCGATTTCCCCGGCTGGGAACTTGATCGCAGAGACAAATGCTTGGGTCGCTGGTGGAGGGCCGCCTTGAAGGCCTCCCGGACCTGCTGCCTGTAATCGGGATCCAGGATGTGCAGCCAGTGATGCTCCGCGAGCAGTGTATAAAAGGGGTCATTTTTCAGCAGCCGAAGACCCCCAACCCATGCGCTTTTGGCCCCACTATCCCTGACGTGGCAGGCAAAGGCGGCAATATCCCGGACTGCCAGTAGCGGAGTGGCGCTGATGCCCACGCGAATGCCGGCTTTGGCCAGCCCCTCCAGCGTGCTCCATCGGCTCGGGATGGAGGGCGCATCCGGCTCCACGATCTGGCGCACGGCATCATCATCGGTGGGAATGGAAATTCCGACCGAGAGGCGATCTTCAAAGGCTTTGAGGATTTCCAGATCCTGAAGCACCATGGGAGAACGGGTGTGGATGATTACCTGCGTCGTGGTGCACGCAAGCAGGACCTGCAGGCATTTCCTGGTGAGCCTGAAGTCCCGTTCAATGGGCTGATAGGGGTCGGTGGCGCCGGACAGGAACACCGATTCGCCATGCAGTTTGTGGCGCTGGGCCCAGAGCAGTTCTGGCGCATTGAGCTTGGGCGTGACCCATCGCCCCCACTCCTGGGGATCATGCAAGAGCTTCGTGCTCTTGGCGCCAGCAAAAGCCTTCTCATCGACTGGATCGTTACTACCCTGATGGCCCGCCAAGGGCGCAGGATACCCCCGCACATAGCAATAGCTGCAGCCATGGCTGCAGCCGCGATAGGGGTTAAGGCTGAAGCCCCACCCATAGCGGGCATCTTTTTGATGGCGTAGAATGCTTTTCGCCTCCTCTGGCTCCACCTGAATATTCCGGAAGAGAGGCATGGGCAGAGCATTAAGGGAAAGAAGGGCGGGTGTCATGCCCTTAAATATTCGTCTTTATTTCGCTTTGTCAAGAGCTTCGTATAAAAAATCCTTGGCCTTTCACCCTGGGGGGTGCGGTGACAGGCGGTCGGCCAGCTTTGATAGCAATTCGTCTTGGGCAGCGAGATGTTCCTGGATCTGGATGGCTTCATGCAAAACGGCTTCGGCGTCCTTGTAGGTGTCCAGAGCCCGTTTGTCCGAAGCCTTCGCCTGCACCTTCTGACCGACAATGATGATCGACAACAGGACAAGTTGCAGAAACGTCTGGGCTATCCACGAGATGGTGGTGGCCTTCCCGCCTCTGATGGCCTCTGGCAGGCTGATAAAGGCAATGATGGCGAAAAGGTAGGCGCACCACATGGTGCCAACCCCACTCGTGATCTTCACGGCAAGGTAGGAATTGAACTTCTGCACCGCTCCATTGCGGGAAAGCATGTCCGCCACTTCGATCGGCGCTTTTTCTTTTCGCCGCGCGATGTGGGGATGGGGAACATGGGTGTAGATTTCACCCACTCCTTTTCGGCCGTGTTTGGCTTCACCCAACGCCACGCTTGTCCCGCAAGCACTGCAATAGGCCGCATCTGAAATAATTGCAGCACCGCATTTTCGACAGGTAGGCATGCTTCCTCACACAATAAGATTGATGTGCAGACCTCAATCGGGTTCAATCCCAAAGTCTGACATATCACACCAAACCCGTTTCAAAATGCCCCAGAAGGTACCGTGCCACACTTTATTTAGGGTGTGAAATTCTCAGACAAGGGCTCCCACCTAGGAAATCAGAGCACCCTGAGCCAAAGCCCCTTGAGGTAGAACCCTTCTGGATGATTCAGCCCGTAAGGGTGATCCGCGGGCTGGCCTAAGTGGCCCAAGACCTGGGCTTCACGCCCCGATTCCAGCACCGCCGTCCACACGGCTTCCTGGAAGCGGATCCGGTCGAGATGCTGGCTGCAGGAGAAGCACCAGAGCATGCCGCCCCGGGCTGTGGCGCGGGCTCCGAGCCGGAATACATCCTTGTAGGCCTTGAAAGCCTTTTCCACATCTTTGCGCTGTTTGGCGAAAGCGGGAGGGTCGACGATCACGCGATCAAATGATTCGGCCTTGAGTTCGCGCATAAGGTCGAAGGCATCGCCTTCCAATCGCGTGTGCCGGGCGGGATCGAGCCCATTGGCTTCCCAATCTTTTTCACATTGATCCAAGGCTGCGGCGCTGGTGTCCAGCGTGGCGACTTGGGTGGCGCCACCAAGGCCCGCATGGATGGAAAATCCGCCGGTGTAGCCGAAGGTGTTCAAGACACTGCAATCTTTCGAGACGGCACCAAGGGTCAGGCGATGCTCCCGCTGATCCAGGAAGAGACCTGTTTTCTGGCCCTTCAGCAGGTCCACGGTGAATTTGGCCTTGCCTTCCTTGATGGTGATCGGACCGGCCAGCGAACCCTTCAGCAGGCGATTCACCACCTCCAGGCCTTCCTCTTTGCGGCCCGCCTGACTTCGTTCGACGAAGACCGTGCAGCCGATCTGCTTTCCGAACGCCACGAGCACCGGCCACCAGACTTCACGCAGCGCCTCCAGTCCTGCGGTGCCCACCTGGATCACCAGGGCATTGGCATAGCGATCCACCACGAAGCCCGGCAGCAGATCTCCTTCACCGAAAATCAGCCGGCAGGCGCCGTCGGGGTTCATCAAGCCCAGGTCCATTCGCAACTGCAGCGCAGCTTCGAAGCGGGACAGGAAAATGGCTTCGTCCAGGGGTGCGTCCTCGTGGCGGAAGATGCGCACGCTCAGCGTGTTTGAAGCACTCGCGGTGCCGGTGGCCAGCACGTTGCCAGAATGGTCCGCGATGCGCACCAGCCGGGACTCCGGCTTGGTTTCCAGCGCCCCTGAATAGATCCAGGGATGCAGCTTGCCCAGGAGGGCCTCCTTGCCAGGTTTCAGACGGATGATGGGGTAGGGTTTGTGAGAACTCATCCTTCCACCTTAACGCACGGCATGGCTCTCACCTTCCACCTTCCCTTCCTCCGTTTTCAATCGCAACCTTGATGGACATCGAATGGCCATGCCGCCGCAGGGGAAGCCTCCCGGCGTGAAGACCGTGGATTGATCACCTTCGGATGATTTTTTTCAGGGCATCCAGCAAGAGACAGACTGATGCCTCCGTAGTTCCGGGATGCATCGAGATGCGGATGACGCTGCGGGCTTCCGGCTCGCTGTAGCCCAGCGCCATGATGGCGTGGCTGGGCTTGGTGGCGCCGCTATGGCAGGCGCTGCCGGTGCTGATCGCGAAGCCCGCGAGATCCATGGCCATGTGGACCGCTTCACCGTTGTGGCCGCGCAGCAGCAGCGAGCTGGTGTTCGGCAATCGGGGCTGGCCCTTTCCGACGATTTCAAAACCAGGCGACCAGGAGTGCACTTCGGCCTCCATGGCATCGCGAAGGGGCTCCAAGGATGCGTTCAGGGCCAAGCGATCCGCCAGGTGTCCTACAGCTTCTTCAAGGCCAAGGATGGCCGCTGTGTCCTCGGTCCCGCCCCGGCGCCGACGTTCCTGGGGACCTTCCATGATGGGTGTCCAGGGCAGCTCGGGGCGCATCCAGAGCAGTGCCGCGCCGCGAGGCCCGCCCATCTTGTGGGCGCTGAAAACCGCAGCATCGCAATCGGAAAGATCCACCGCCACCTTCCCCCAGGCCTGGCAGCAGTCCTTGATGCGCACCGCGCCGGCCACCTGCGGCATCTCAGTGACGATTCCGCTTTCATTGTTGGCGGCCATCTGCACGATGGTGGCAATGCCGGATAGATCGCAGGGCAGCCATCGCACATTGGCCCACGCCCGCAATGGATTCAGGCAGGCGCTATGCTCGCCGGGATTCACCGCGGCGGGCATGAAGGTCAAAGCCGGGTCCATTCCGCGGATCAGCAAGTGGAGCGCCTCGGTGGCACTGCCGCAGAAGACCAGTTGGGAAGGCGGAACCTCCAGGCTGTGCGCGATGGATCGCCGGGCCTCCTCGATGGCCTGGCGGGCCGCCTGGCCTTCCCTGTGGGTGCTGGTGGGGTTGGCCCACAATTCACACTGCGCCCGCTCCATCACCTGCACCACGCTTGGGAGCGGTGGCGCGGTGGCATTGGCGTCGAAGTAGAAACGATCCATTCAGCGATGATGGCAGAAGCCATTGCGGGACTGGATTCCTTTGCCAGAAGGAAGCAAGCTGGATAATGCCCAAAACCCTTGAAGGCCAGCTGGTCGTCGCTATTTCCTCCCGGGCGCTCTTTGACTTCGAAGAAGAGAACAGAGTCTTCGAGGAGTCCGATGACCGGGCCTACATGAAACTTCAGTTGGACCGGATGGAAATGCCGGCCCGGCCTGGCGTCGCTTTCCCTTTGGTGAAGAAACTTCTGTCTTTCAACACGAACAAAGAAAAGCTAGTGGAAGTGGTGATCCTCTCACGCAACGATCCAGTGAGCGGCCTGCGGGTCTTTCGGAGCGCCCAGGCCACTGGTTTGCCGCTGGAGCGCGGTGTCTTCACCCGGGGACGCAGTCCCTTTCAGTACTTGAAACCGCTCGGCGCAAGCCTGTTCCTTTCGGCGCTCGAATCCGATGTGCGCTCGGCCCTGAACGCCGGTTTTCCCGCGGCCCGTGTCTATGCGAACAGCGCCATGGCGGCTGAAAAACATCCCCTGGAAGTACGCATCGCCTTCGATGGAGACGCGGTCCTCTTCAGCGATGAAGCGGAGCAGGTCTATCAGGCTGAGGGCATGGACGCCTTTCAACGGCACGAAACGGAACATGCGGGCGATCCTCTTCCTCCTGGCCCCTTCAAGCCCCTGCTGGAGGCCTTGCAGCGCCTTCAATCCGCCGCCGATGTTGATGGCTGCCAACCCACCCGCATGCGCATCCGAACAGCCCTGGTGACCGCGCGCAGTGCCCCAGCGCACGAGCGAGCCATCCGGACGCTCATGCAATGGAACATCAACCTGGACGAAGCCATGTTCCTGGGCGGCCTGGAAAAGGCGGACTTCCTGCGCGAATTCGAGCCTGATTTCTTCTTTGACGACCAGACCCGCTACTGCGACACCGCCGCCCAGGTGGGTCCCACCGGCCATGTGGTGAGTGGGGTAGTGAATGAAAACCACAAAGGAAATAACGAATAACAAAGCCGATTTGACTCTCGACTCTCGGCTCTCGACTTGGGCCCTGGCCCATCCCTCACCTGAAGGCCGGGTCCTTCGTCGCAACGATCTTTTTTCCAGGGTGCAGCCGGTCTGCTTCGTCGAGCAATTCCAACGAGGCTTTTTTATCGCCAGCCAGCGCCAGGGTCCGGGCCATGTGATACAGATTCACCGAAACCCTGCGCCGTTCCGCTGGCGAAATAGAAAACCCTGGGGTTTGGAGTTTGCTGAGATAACCGATGAATTCACCCCTGGCCCCTGCTTTGTCGCCAGCCAGATCCTTGCCCAGGCCCTTCAGCAGGCGAAAAATCACATGGTCCGGAGGCCAGACGCCCTTGAGTTCGGTGGCCAGGCGCTGAAAAGCCCCCCGGTCGCCCAGATCATGGGACACCAGGGCCAGGGTCACTTTCAACAGATTGGAGCTGGGCACCTGCCGAAGGCCTGTTTCCAGCTTGACCCTTGCTTCGTCCAGGCGGCCCAGCCAGAGCAGAGAGACAGCACCGGTAAGGTAGGTGTACTCCGCTGAGGGCTGCAAGGCCGTGGCTGCGTTGGCCTCCCGGATGGATCCTTCAAGATCCCCATCATTCTGCAGCAGCACCGCGCTTCGGAAAAGCGCAGTCCAGTAGTCTGGCGCGAGTTCGATGGATCGACGGTAGTGGCGCAGCGCGATGGCGTGGGCCTCGGCCCCGTCGCTATAGGCATAGGCATCCCCCAAGGCCGAGTAGGCCTGGTAGTCCGCCGGATCCAGGGTCACCGCATGGGAAGCCGCCTCCTTTGCTTCAGTGTGGTGGCCCTGAAAATTGAGGACCCTGGCCAGTTCCCGATGAGCGGAGGAGAGCTTGGGATCCAGGAGGATGGCTTGCCGGGCTGACTTTTCGGCCTCCGAGAAGTGAGCCTGGGATTCGGCTTCTTTGCCCAGGTGCCCCTCCGAAGCGGCTATGCCATGCAACGCATGGGCCAGGCCGACATGGACCGGAGCATAGTCCGGCTCTTGCTTCACTACCTCTTGAAAGAGGGTGCGGGCGGCTTCAAAGGAATCCCTGTTCCCCTTCGCGGCCAGATCCGACCCCCGGGCATAGAGCTCCCGCGTGTGCGGGAATTTGGCCCGGGAACGGGCGTTCAGGGCATCGTCGGCGGGCCGCAGCCCCAGCATTCCCGGCAGGTGATCCTGCAGATCATCCTCCAGCTTGAGCAGGCCTCCGGTGGTGCCCTGGGTCGAGTATTGATCCTTGACCTGGCCCCTGGTCCCATCCATCAGCCTGACACTTACGCGAATCTGGTCCCCCACGATCTGATACTTGCCCAGCACGAGCACGTCGCTCTTCAATTCCTTCAAGAGTTTCTGGATATTCCTCGGTGGCTGGCCCGGCTCATCCCCCATCCGCGCCATGACGTCCGCGACCCAGAGACGATCCAGCACGACCAGATCCCCGCGCCGCAACAGACCCGTGGCCATGGCATCCACTAGACTCGTACCCAGCCAGGTCTGATCGGAGCTGACGCCGATGGATTCCAGCGGCAGCACCGCAACAACCGTCCTGTCCGAATGCGGTTCAGATCGGATACCTGATTTGACCCGCCATAAGCCCCACCCCCCCGCCGCAAGCAGAATCAATAGTCCTGCCGCCAGGATCGTTCTGTTGAATGGCTTACGAGCAGCAGGGGCAAGCGCTTTCATGGATGACTGGCGAATGGTGAGGGCATCCGGCAAGACGATCGCACCGGGACCCTGGCCCGAGAATCCGCCCAGCATCGCGCCGAAAGTCCGCATGCTCGGAAAGCGATGGACGGGATTCTTTTCCAACATTCGATCCAACGCCGAGGCCAACTGGGGGGTCAGGTCCGGCCGCAGATTGGCCAGCGGTTCCACCTCATCCTTCAGAATCGAGTGAAGGGTCTCTACGATGCCCCCTCTTCGAAATGGATGCCCGCCTGTGGCCAATTCTCGAAGCACGACTCCCAGGCTGAACTGGTCCGAGGCAGGGCCAATTTCACCACCTTGGACCTGTTCCGGACTCATGTACAGAGGCGTGCCCAGCGAGAAACCGGGAATGGTCCCGTCCATGCGGGTCATTTCGGAACCATCGGCCGAAATCGGCATGGTGCGCTTGGCAACACCGAAATCCAGGACTTCCAGCCGGCCTTCGGGAGTCAGCACCAGGTTCGCGGGCTTGATGTCCCGATGCACGATGCCTTTATGATGGGCGTGGTCCAGCGCCTCGGCCGCCTGCACCGCCAGTTTCCGTAGATCGTCTTCATCCCAGGCACGGCCAAGCTGCTCCACCAGGGTGCGGCCTTCCACGAACTCCATGGCGATATAGGGCGATCCGTCCACCTCACCGGCATCGAAGATAACGGCGATGTTCGGATGGGTGAGCTGTGAAGCCGTCTTGGCTTCGGCGATGAGCGCTTTGCGGTTGACCTCGTCCAGTTCCTTCAGGACCTTCAGGGCCACCACGCGCTCCAGACGGAGATCCATGGCCTTCCAGACCTGGCCCATGCCCCCCTCGCCCAGCAGTTCGATGAGCCGGTAGAAGCCGAAATTGGTGCCCGGTTCCATGACCTAGACCGCTGCAGGTGTGGGGTTCACGATTCCGTAGATGTTGTCGCGCTGCCAGGGCTCGAAACCCGCATCGCGGATGAGGCGGACCATCTCCTCTTTGTTCACGTTGTAGCAAGTGCCCGCGGCGCTCACTACGTTCTCTTCGAGCATCAGCGAGCCCATGTCATCACAGCCGTAATGGAGGGCCACCTGCCCCGTCTTCTTCCCCATGGTGACCCAGCTGGACTGGATGTGGGGCACGTTGTCCAGGTAGATCCGGGCGGCTGCGATGGTTCGCAGATACTCGGTGTCGGTTGGCTTTTCCAGCTTGCCTTCCCAAACCGTGTGGCCGCTCTGGAAGGGCCAGGCGACAAAGGCCGTATAGCCACCGCCATTGTTTCTACCCAGCGCACGGTCCTGCTGTTCGCGGATGACCCGGAAATGTTCGATGCGCTCCGCAAGAGATTCGGTGATGCCGTACATCATGGTGGCGGTGGTTTTCAAACCCTCTTCATGAGCGGCCTCCATCACTTCCAGCCACTTTTCGGGGCCGCCCTTCAGGGGCGCGATCTTGTTGCGGATGCGCGCCACCAGGACTTCCGCGCCGCCACCGGGAATGGAACCCAAACCTGCTTCCTTGAGATCTTCGATGGTCTTTCGTAGCGACTGGCCACTCAGTTTCGCCATCATCTGGATTTCGACCGGCGAAAAGCCATGGACCCAGATGCCCAGGTCATGCTTCAGGTAATGCACCAGATCCAGGTAGTAGTCCCAGGGCAGGTCGGGATTCACGCCGCCCTGGAGCAGGAAGCCCGTTCCGCCCAGAGCCTTCGTTTCATCGGCCTTCTGGCGCAGCTGCTCTTTGGTCAGCACATAGCCGCGAGGGTCGCCAGGTTTGTGGTAGAAGGCGCAAAACGTGCAATACACGTTGCAGACATCCGTGTAATTCACGTTGCGATCAATGATGAAGCTGACTTTTCCTGGATCATTGCGGCGGTTGCGCACGGTGGTGGCAGCCACGCTCAGATCCGCGAGGGTGGCATGTTCCAAGAGATGGAGGGCTTCATCCTCGTCCAGCCGGAGGCCCTGCTCCACCTTGTCCAGCACGGCCCCGGTGATGCCGATTCCGGCGGCGGCCGCGGGCGGGGTCATCATCAGACCTTGTAACCCATGATCCGCAGGCAGCGGCGGCAAATGGAGGCCTGGTCCTCGA
>JANXQX010000279.1 GCA_025353305.1 Holophagaceae bacterium | reverse complement strand
GCCGGTCTCAAAGTGGCTCTGCTCTCCAAGAAGACCCGTGGTGGTTCGGTCCAGGCAAATCTGACCCTGCGGCTGGGCAGTGAGGACTCCCTGATGAACAAGGGGACTTCCGGATCCATGGCGGGCAGCATGCTGATGCGCGGCACCAGCAAGTTGAGCCGCACCGAGATCAAGGACCAGTTCGACAAGCTCAAGGCCCAGGTCTCGCTTTCCGGCAGCGATGAAACGGCTCGAGCCACCGTGGAAACCACAAATGAAAACCTCCCGGCTGTCCTTCGCCTGCTGGCTCAAGTGCTGCGCGACCCAGCCTTCCCCGCTTCAGAACTCGAAACGCTAAGAACCGAGGAGATCGATGGCCTGGAACAGCAGCGCAGCGAGCCCAACTTCCAGGGCAGCATGGCCATACAGGCCCACTTGAACGCCTTCCCCAAAGGCCACCCCCGCCATGTGGATTCCATTGATGAGAGCCTGGCGGAACTCAAGGCCGCGAAACTGGACGACGTGAAGGCCTTCTACAAGACTTTCTACGGCGCATCCTTCGGCGAGCTGGCCTTGGTGGGCGACTTCGACGCCAAGGGCATCCAGGCGTTGATCAACGAGACCCTGGGCGACTGGAAGAACCCCTCCCCCTTCATCCGGATCGCGGATCGCATCGCCAAGGTCGACGTCATCAACAAGTCCCTCGAGACGCCGGACAAGGCCAATGCCTTTTTTGTCGCAGCAATGCCACTCGAGATCAAAGACACCGACGCGGACTATCCCGCGATGGTGCTCAGCAACTTCATGCTGGGGGGCGGTTTCCTGAACTCTCGCCTGGCGACCCGGATCCGCCAGAAGGAAGGTCTCAGCTATGGCGTGGGTTCCCAGTTCCGTGCCGGTGTCCAGGATGCCGTGGGCACTTTCTTCGCCTTCGCAATCTACAACCCCATGAACGTGGCCAAGCTGGAGGCCGCCTTCAAGGATGAGATCAACAAGGCTGTGAAGGACGGATTCACTGAAGAGGAGATCAAGGCCGCCAAGAGTGGCTGGCTCCAATCCCAGCAGGTGAGCCGTTCCCAGGATCGGGAGCTGGCTTCGCGCCTGGCCGGAAATATGTTCAATGGCCGGACCATGGCCTTCAGCGCAGACCTGGAAAAGAAGGTCGGGGACCTTAGCTCTGACCAGATCCTCACGTCCCTGCGCAAGTTCATCGACCCAGCGAAACTCAACATCGTAAAGGCCGGTGATTTCGCCAAGGCCGACAAGAAATGACGGCTGCGGGCCGTCGGCTCCGGTCTCCGGGTCTCTAGGCTCTGGACAACAATTTGGCCTGCGCTTTCACCCATTTGGCAGTAATTGCAAGCAAGCGGCGCCCACAGGCGCCGCTTTTATTCTTGGGGAATCTGGATTTAAATGTTCTGCTGGATGGTTGGCTCAGCGTTTTCAGGACGCCTGGCCCGGGGGGACGATCATGGCGCGCTTGGATAAGACTTGGAAGGTCGAGGTAGAAGATGTGGCCCTTGCCGCGGAACTGCACCGAGCGCTGGAGGTCAGCCACCGACAGGCCAAGGGGCTGCTGGATGCGAGCTGCGTCACGGTGAATGGGCTGGCCTCCACGAAATACGGATTGCGCCTCAAGGCCGGCGACACCATCTCCGTGAGGTTCGACGATTCCACCATCTACAAGGAATTGCCCAAGGCCAAGCGCAGTGCGGGCGGGGATTTCAAAGTGCTCTTCGAGGACCGCCATCTGCTCTTCGTGGACAAGCCCGCGGGCCTGCTCACCGTACCGGCTGAAAAGGGTGGCGATCCCAATCTTGCGGATGCCATCACGGACCACTACCGCCGTCGCGGCTTCAAGCGGTTCGATCTCTTCATCGTGCACCGCCTGGACCGCTTCACCTCCGGCGTGCTGGTCTTTGGCAAAACGCCCGAGGCCCTGCACGGACTGAAAGCCATGTTCGAGGAACACAAACTGAACCGGGTCTACAAGGCCATCCTGGTGGGTGAACTGCCCGAAAATAGCGGCACCATGACTGGCCATCTGGTGGAGCATTCGAAATCATTGCGCATGTCCGTTGACAAACGTGGCGACACCAAGGGCGCCAAGCAAGCCATCACCCATTATCGAGTGTTGGAGCGGCTGCCGGGACATACCGTGGTGGAAGTGAAACTCGAAACCGGACGCCGGAACCAGATCCGGGTGCAGTTCGCGGACAAGGGTTTCCCTCTGCTCGGGGACCAGGTCTACGGCCAGGAAAGCGAGCTCATCGACCGCCAGGCCCTGCATGCTGAATTACTGGGTTTCCGCCATCCCGTGGAGGACCAGAATGTCTCCGTCACGGCACCCATGCCGCCGGACATGGAAGCGGCCTTGAAGGTCTTGCGCACAGCATCCCGCGTCACCCGCGCCGAAGCTGGTGTGAAAGGCGAGACCGGCATTTTCAAACCCAAAATCACGAAGGCTCGGAAGGAAGACCGGATCCACCGGGCCAAGGTCTACCGGAAGGGCGAGAACACCGAGAATTTCGGCGCGGTCCCGGAACACCTCGGCAGAGAGGAACGACCCAGACGCCCGCGAGGGGTAGGTCCCCGGGATTCAGGTCCCGCCACCCGCAATGCTCGTCCCGCCAATCGGGAGGCAGGTCCCGCCGCACCCCGACGGGCCCTGGAGCCACGCATTGAAAGATCAGAAAAGGCGAAGGGCGAGGTATCCAGACCCCATCACCCAGAAGGGCCGCGAGGCGAGAAACCCGCAGCTCCCCGTGATGGGGAAGTAAAGAAGCCCCGCAGCACCTACGCTGGACCCCGAAGAGCCGAAGGCACCGGGCCCAGCTCAGGGCGCCCCCCCCGCAAGGACAGGGAGGAATCCCCCGCACGGAGTCGTTACGCCGGACCCCGGGAAGACCGCGATGATCGTGAACCTCGCCCTGCAGGACCACGAAAAGAGAGGCCATCGAGCCCGGCAGGCGAACGGGCTGTTGCTAAACGCGGCCCCAGAGCCGCCGCCTCGACCACCCGTGAGGCGAGCCCCAAGCCCCGTTGGACCGCTGAAAAGCGAGAAGCGGCTCAACGTGGCAAAGGCCCTGGCAAATTCATGCCGTCCAAGAAAAAGCCCCGGAAATAATTGCTCGGTTTTTTATGCCCTCGGAGTCCAGATGCCCTTCGCCAATCCCCCCCTGCAAGGCCGGGTAGCCTTCGTCACCGGTTCATCCCGGGGCATCGGCAAGGCCATCGCGCTGGAACTGGCCGTCTGGGGCGCGGATGTGGCGGTGCATGCATTGAAGAACGCGGAAATGGCCGAGCGGGTGGCGGCGGATATCCGCGCCATGGGCCGGAAATCCATCGCGGTGTTGGCGGATGTCAGCAACAAGGTGGCCATGAGCCAATGCGCCGACCGTGTGAAGCAGGAACTGGGGTCCGTCGACATCCTGGTGAACAACGCCGGAACGCGCAATGACGGCCCCTTCATCCTGATGGCCGACGAAAAGTGGGAACAGGTCATGAATGTGAACCTGAAAGGCACCGTGATCGCCACCAAAGCTTTCGTGCGCGGGATGATGAGCCAAAAATGGGGACGCATCGTCAATATCGTGAGCCCTTCGGGCATCGTAGGGATGGCGGGCCAGACCAACTACGCCGCGTCCAAAGGCGCCATCATCTCCCTGTCAAAAAGCCTCGCACGGGAGATGGCTGCCTTCGGGGTTCTGGTGAACTGTGTGACCCCCGGATTCATCCATACGGAGCTGACCTCCGACCTGAATCCCGAGCAGATTCGTGAACTCCTGGCCGCGACGATTCTAAAGCGTGTGGGTGAACCTGAAGAAGTCGCCCATGTCGTGGCCTTCCTCTGCAGCGACTGGGCCAGCTACATGAGTGGCCAAGTTGTGAACGTGGATGGCGGGTTATGCCCCTAGGGGCAGAGTCTGCCATTTCCAGGATCAAGTTGTTTTGCCGTGGCGGCGTGGGCTTCAACCGTATCAGGGAGTGCGACACCGCGCCCCCCACCGCCACCGTATTTGAACCCTGAAGCCGCGGATGAAATATTCAGAATCGGGAAAGGTTTGAATTCATACTCAAGTCTGTCCTCCTTGTGCTTTGACTAATGATTCTTTTCATCTTCCGGAGTGGGCATGCCTTCCATTCAGTGGAATCCGCGCTATGCCACCGGCATTCCGGCCATCGATGCCCAACACAAGAACCTCGTGGAGGTCATCCACAAGCTGCAGCAAGCATTGGAGCAAGGTCATCCCCATACTGAAACCATGGAGATAATGCAGTTCCTTCTCCGTTACGTGGAGGAGCACTTCATCCTGGAAGAGGCCTACATGGAATACATCGGCTATCCGGGTCTACCCCACCACCTCAAATTGCACGAGCAGCTCCGGATGCAGGTCATCGCACTCAATGATCGATTGATAAAGAATGAACCGGGCTCGGCCATAGAGCTCTCCCTGCTGCTTTTCCATTGGCTGACAGAGCACATCCTCCACGACGATAACTCTTACGCCACTCATGCTCGTGAACGTAGGAAGCCGAAAATCTGAAGGGATTCGGGGATCCATTCACCCATCCACGTGGGTGAAGCAGGCAAAGGCCATCCATGACAACTGCTCCAGAATCCAAAGGCCCCTCGAGCACCACCCATACGATCAACACGACGATCCATGGCCGCTTCCTTTTGGCTGTGCCAGAAAAACCCGGCCCGCATCCTCTCCTGGTGGGCTTCCATGGTTACGGCGAGAACGCGGAGGCCCATCTCGATGCCCTGCGCTCCATTCCCGGCGTGGGTTCTTGGGCAGTGTGCGCGGTGCAGGCGCTGCATCGCTTCTACGACCGCAAGACCGAGGAAGTGGTCGGGAGCTGGATGACGAAGCAGGACCGCGAGTTGGCCATCGCCGACAATGTCGCCTATGTCGGCCGTGTCATCAAAACGATTCACCTCCAGCCCTGGGCCTGCGAAAAGTTGGTCTATGCGGGATTCTCTCAAGGTGTCGCCATGGCCTACAGGGCTGCCGCATTCGCCGGTTTTCCGTCACAAGGGCTCATCGCACTCGGCGGAGATCTCCCTGCGGATGTGTTGGAAACCGGCTTGAAAGGGTTCCCGGAACTGTTGGTCGCCACAGGTTCGGAGGACCCTTGGTACACGCCTGCCCGTCTCACCGAGGACCAAACCAGGATCGAGGCGCTGGGGCTGAAGCCCTCCACCCTGATCTTTGAGGGCGGGCACGAATGGACCGAGGCGTTCCGGATCAGCGCGGGAGCGTTTCTCGCGGATGTGCTCCGGGGTCGTTGAGGTCAGCGGCCATTGATACCCTGCCTAGGCTCAAGAAGAAGACTTCAGTTCGAGCCGGCCAGTTCCCTGATCCGCCCCCGGATTTGTGGTGCCCACAGAAGGAGAAGACAGGCTGAACCCACCGCGCCGATGACCAAGGCCCAGCGCTGCACCGACGCCCGCAAAAGTGCGGTTGATGGAGACGGCAATGCCCGCGGGCGCAGTGGGACTTGGGGTCATCGTCATCCGTTTTCCCGGGAATGGTACCCAATCACTTGAACACACAAAGACCCGGCCTGTCTCGATCTGAAGGGCACTCAGGTCCCACGGCTTTCGCAGGCCTCCAGCGTATTCATCATCAATCCGGCGATGGTCAAAGGGCCCACGCCGCCCGGGACGGGCGTGACGGCACTGGCCACTTGCATGGCTTCGCCGAAACGCACATCGCCGCAAAGGATGTGACCCTTCTCCCGCAGCTTGGCGAGTTTGCCGGGTTCAGCGGCAAAAATGCGCTCACCAAGGGAAATATCCGTCACGCGGTTGATGCCGACATCCACAACCACCGCGCCCGGTTTGATCCAGCTGCCTTCCACCATCCCCGGCTTCCCGATGGCCGCCACGAGAATGTCCGCTTCCTGGCAGACGCCTGGCAGATCCACGGTGCGGCTGTGGGCAACGGTGACGGTGGCATGTTCTTCTAGCAACATCAACGCCATCGGCTTGCCCACGATCTCGCTACGGCCTAGCACCACAGCGCGCTGGCCCTTCATCGCCACCCCATGGGATTTCAACATCCGCATGCATGCCGAGGGCGTGCAGGGCCTCAGTCCAGGCAGGCCTTCGAAGAGGCGGCCCTGGTTCAAGGGGTGGAATCCGTCCACATCCTTGGCGGGACTGATTCGATGGAGCGCGGACCTGGAATCCAGATGCTTGGGCAAGGGCAGCTGCACCAGAATCCCATCCACATCGGGATCCGCATTCAGGCTTTCGATGAGCAGATTCAGCTCGCCTTGGGTGATGTCGGAAGGCGGGCGTCGTTCCATGGACCGGATGCCCGTCTTGGCGCAGGCTGCGATCTTGCCTTTGACGTACACATGGCTTGCGGGATCTTCACCGACCAGCACCACGGCCAGGCACGGGGCACCGAGGCCTTTCCCTCTCCTGGCCTCCACGGCGATCCGGACTTCCTCCAGCATCTGATCCGCGTAGGCCTTGCCGTCCAGAATCTGCGCCATATGAGACCTCTCTTTCATTGAATCACTTGTGCAGATCCAGCCGGAAGTTTCCGTGTGGAATGTCACAAAATCGGAGTGTGCCCACGGCGACTTTGTTCCGGCCTTTTTTGCCGGCTCACCCTCACAATTGCCGGGCGGTTAGACAGAAGGGCTTATTTCTCTTGAGAATTCCATCGCTGACAAGTACGCTTGAAGGTTGAGTACGGCTAGGCCATCCCGTCCCAAGCAACACGTTGGATCGGAGCGGCCCTGACGGGTGGGTTCGACCCACCCTCAAGGTATTTTCCTGCAACAGTTTTTCTCGACCATTTTTAACGAAGGCAATCTTGGATCTCCAGAAACTTCAGGCCCCCATCGAAAAGCAACTGGAGTTGCTGGGCTTTGAATTGGTCCATCTGGAAAGCGTCAAGGAAGGCCGGGATTCGATTTTGCGGCTTTATGTCGACCACCTGAATGGCGCCGCATCCAAGGGAAAAGGAACCGCGACCGCGAGGCGCGCGGTGACGCTGGATGACTGCGTGGCCGTCAACGACGGTCTGGTGGTCTGGCTGGACGTCGCCTTTCCCGACCTGCGTGAAACCACCAATCTTGAAATTTCGAGCCCTGGCATGGAAAGGCCTTTGTCCAAGACAGCTCATTACCATCGCTTTGCAGGACGGCTCTGCCGCATCCAGACCAAGTCCCCCTTGAACGGACAGAAACGGTTCAAGGGCTGGATCGGCGAAGCTACCAACGCATCCGTGACCATCGAAGAGGACGGCGTCCTGAAGACGATTCCCTTTGAGACCATCCAGAAGTCCCGCCTCGCGCCCTTTGACGAGGCCAAGACCCCGCAGCCCAAGCACGTCGTGGCCCTGCGGTCTGACATCCCAAACGTGCGTGACGAGGCTGGCGTAGAGACAAACGCCGCCAATGAGGATCAGGAGGAATAGGCCATGGCTACCGTAGCAACCACCTTTTTCGACAGCGTGAAGATGATCGCCACCGAGAAGGGCATTCCTGAAGAGGAAGTGTTCCAGGCGGTGGAGGAATCCCTCGTCAAGGCTGCCGAGAAGTATTTCCAGTCCCAGAATTTCTACGGCAATTTCGAGGCCCAGATGGACCGCGAAACCGGCGAATTCCACGTGTACGCGCTCAAGCAGGTCGTTCCAGAAGTCGAGGAAGAAGACCTGGAAATCAGCCTGGCGGAAGCCCAGGCGCTGAACCCCGATGCCGCCGAGGGCGACACCCTGTGGCTGCCCCAGGACACTTCGCAGCTTGGCCGCATTGCCGCCCAGGCTGCCAAGCAGGTGCTCGTGCAGAAAGTCCGCGAAGCCGAGCGCGAGCGCATTTTCAACGATTTCGTGAACCGCATCGGTGAAGTGGTCGTGGCCGAGGTGAAGCGCTTCGAGAAGAGCGCCATCATTCTTGAAATTGACCGGGTGGAAGCCATGCTGCGCCGCAGCGAGGCGCTCCGTGGGGATCGGTTCGACAAGGGCCAGCGCATCAAGGTGGTCATCGCCAACGTGGATCGTGCCAGCAAGGATGCCCAGGTGCAGGTGAGCCGCACGGACCCGCGGCTGCTCATCAAGCTTTTCGAAAGCGAAGTGCCTGAAATCCATGATGGCACCGTGGTGATCCGTTCCTGTGTTCGCGAAGCCGGCGACCGCGCCAAGGTCGCGGTCCAGAGCCTGGATCCCGATGTGGATCCCGTGGGCGCCTGCGTGGGCCTCAAGGGATCGCGCGTGCAGGCCATCATCCGTGAACTGAAGAACGAGAAGATCGACATCGTGCGTTTCGATGAGGATCCGCTGATGTTCATCGCCAATGCGCTGAACCCGGCCAAAGCCATTCGCGTGGGCATCATCGACCTCGAAGGCCGCCGCGTGGAAGTGGTGGTGGATGACGAGCAGTTGAGCATCGCCATTGGCCGCCGCGGCCAGAATGTGCGTCTGGCGGCCAAGCTCACAGGCTGGAACATCGATGTGCGCAGCGAAGGTGAGAAGCGGAAGGAAGCCGAGGTGGCCATGGGTGCCGCCATGGATCAAGTGCTGCCAGAAGCTTCAAGCGAGACCACCGAAGACACCGGCGCCGAATCTATGCCGGCCTCCCGTATGCTGGAAGAACTATCCGACATCGAGGGTCTTGATGAAACCCTCGCCGAAAAATTGGCCGCTGCGGGCTATCTCGATGCCAAATCCCTATACACCGTCACGGCGGAACAGCTGCTCGCCGTGGAGGGAATGACCCAGGACACCGCATTCCGGATTCTCGACGCTGTCCACGAGCGTTTTGGCAACTAAGCTCCCTGGTTTCCCGATTGTCTCTTCCCCGATCATTCAGGCCCTTTTCGCTTCACCGTTTCACCTTTTCCAGGACACCCCTTCATGCTTCGCATCAATCAACTCGCCAAGGAACTCGGCGTGAGCAACCACGACGTACTGGATGCCGCCGAGAAGCAACTGGGCCTCAAGGGCAAGAGCCACAGCTCGAACCTCACCGAGGACCAAGCTGGCCAATTGCGCCGTGCCATTGAATCAAAGGGCGCAAAGGGCGCCAAGGGCGCGAAGGGTGGTTCGAACGCCCCGGCAATCGCGCCTGAGCGCACACCATTGGCGATGCACCGGCCCACCGCTGCAGTAAAGATTGTGAAAGCACAAGCTGCCGTGACTCCCGCTCCTGCGCCCACTCCGGCCCCGGCTCCGGCTCCCGTGCTGATCAAGAAGGCCGAGATCAAGATCGAGCCACCCGCAGCATCCATGGAACCGCCTAGCAAGTCGGAAACGCCCTTGGCCACGGTTTCAACCTCGCTCCAGAAACCTGCTAAATCACCCACCGACCAGGCTGAAGCCAAGCCACCTGGAACTGCGATCGCGGCCGCCCCTGAAACGGCCGTCACCTCGGAACCTGAACCAACGGCCGGTGTTGCGGAAGACCCAAAGGCGGCAACGCAGAGCTTTTCGCACATCAGGGTTTCTTCTGCCCCAACGCCCGCGCCTAAGCCCCAGGAACCCGCCCGTTATATCCAACTGCCGCAGGCCCCCCAGAAATCCTCCACAGGTCCTCGCCCCGAGCCTGGTGCCCGAGCAGTTCTTCAGCGCCCCGCCCAGGCCTCCGTGGCGCGGTCGGGCATGCCTCATGCCGAGCGGGCCGTGTTGCCCATGGCGAGCAACACCAGCAGGGGCGAGGTTCGCCATGACCTGCCCCAGCTCCCCGCCAAGCGCACTTTCATGCCGCCTTCCATTTCGGAACTGACGCCGGATCAGGGCTTCTCCAAGATCACGCTTTCAGACACTCCCGCCCAAGCCCCCCGCGCCCAATCACCCGCCCGCTACATCCAGTTGCCCCAATCCCGTCCATCTGGAGGTACCAGCCGAGCCCCCGCCAGCAGTTCAGGTGGACCAAGCCGTGGCCCCAGTGGACCGAATCGCGGACCTGGCGGCCCCCGTCCTGGTGGCCCCGGAGGCCTCAATCGCGGTCCCGGCGGTCCCCGCCCCGGCGGCTACCGTCCTGGCGGTCCAGGGGGGCCTGGTGGTTCGAGCCGCGGTCCCGGCCTGCCCGCCGCGGGCCCCATTGATCCCAACAGCCAGAAGGGCCCCGGCCGTGGCGCCCATGTAGGTGGCAAAAAGAAGAAGGGCTATACCAAAGTGCAGCAGGAGATGGATCTCAAGCTGCGCCAGCCTCGCTCCCGCGCCCAGATGATCGCCACCGAGTACGTGGAGGAAGAAGTCGGCATCGTGATGCTCTCTGAAGGCGTGTCCGTGAAGGAACTCGCCGAAAAGTGCAATCGCCCCGCCAAGGATGTGGTGGCGAAGCTGCTCCACCGGGGCATTTTCGCGACCATCAACCAGCCTCTCGATACGGAACTGGCCAAGGAGATCGCCCGGGAGTTCGGTTACCTGGCAGACATCGTCACGTTTGAAGAAGACGTGCAGATCAGCGCCGAAGAACACAACGAAGTTCAAGGCGAGAAGTTGCCTCGCCCTCCGGTGATCACCATCATGGGTC
>JANXQX010000014.1 GCA_025353305.1 Holophagaceae bacterium | reverse complement strand
CGACGCCCAACCCACCCCCTTACAAGCCCGAGCCTTCCAGCTTCTCGGCCTCTAAGCGTGTTGGCAGTACCTGCACGCTGAAATCCAGACGAATGCCTTATGGCACAAATGGATTTTTGACTGATCAATATGGAACTTCGGTCCTGGCCTGGAGGATCAGCTAAAAGCTACGAGAATTATAGTCCGCCGCGCAGGTTCGCGAAGGTCCGGAGCTCGCCTTCCTGCTCGCGGAGCAAAGCCACCAGCCTGCCGTCATGCAGGGCACGGATGGGCGCCGAAGGATCTGGAAATCCGTCAGGCAGCTTCCATGTGGGTGCATCGAATTCACCCGCGGAAATGGCCCTCCCGTGGTCCAGGTGGGCGGCCTCCGCATCGTCCAGAATGCGGGATTGGCACCAAGGCACCAGGCTTGCGCCGTGAACCCCCGTGCGAACCCCTGGGCCCGGATCCTTCCAGGGTCCGATGGCGCTCCGGTGCAACCCTGTAAGATGGGCGCCGCATTGGAGCTGACGGCCGAGATCCCGGGCCAGGGCCCGCACGTAATAGCCTCCTCGACAGGCCAGCTCAAGACGGCTCTGTTTCGGCAGATCGTGCTCCAGCCATCTGGCCTCATGAAGATAGACGCGCGAGGGCGGAAGGATGACTTCTTCGCCGCGATGGGCTTTCCGGTAGGCCGCTTCGCCGCCGATTTTTTTTGCGCTGGTGGCCGGAGGGACCTGGTCCTGCCAGCCCACGAAGGTTGCCAACGCTGCATCCAGCAAGGCAGGGGAGAGCGGTGAAGCATCACCTTCGGTCATCACCTGCCCCAGATGATCGCAAGTATCCGTTTCTCGGCCCCAGGTAATGTCCGCGACATAGGTCTTGGGTATCGGATGCATCAATTCCATCAAGCGTGTGGCCTGGCCCGCGAGAATCAACAACAGGCCGCTTGCAAAGGGATCCAGCGTGCCGCCATGGCCCAGTGGATATTTTTTCAGCCCAGCTTCCCTGGCCTCCCTGGTGAAAGCGCGCACCACGTCAAAGCTCGTGCCCCCAACTTCTTTGTGCACCAGATAAACACCGGACTCCATCAAGCTTCCGGAGTTTCAGGAGTTTCAGGAGTTTCAGGGGCCTCAGTTTCAATGGGCCGGGCAGCACGTTCCTTTTCCAGCTCCGCAAGGATTCCTTCCATTCGGTTGCCTTCGGTAAGAGAGGCATCAGGAAAAAATTTCAGTTCAGGGACGCGTTTCATGTCCAGCACTTTGGCCAGATGCGTGCGCAGGAAACCGGCGGCACGACCCAAGGCCTTCCGGCTGAGGGCGATCTGAACCTCGTCCGATTTTCCACCGATGGGCAGGGCCGTGAAGTAGACCCGGGCCTGGCCGCGATCCGGCGTAAGACGCACGGCCGTGATGGTGACGAAGCCCAGCTCTGGATCCCGGAGTTCCCTCAAGACAATGGTTGAAAGCAGGAACTGGATCTGGTCTTCAAGGCGTTCAGGGCGGTTCATGGCGCGGGTCCTCGGTAAGTGCCAGTGTAACGGGATGTGCAGGGTGGGGCGGTAGGCTGTGGGCGGTAGGCTGTGGGATATTGGCTCTCGACTCTCGACCCTTGACTCTCGACTCATAACTCTCAGCCAATGCCCATAGCTGTAGGCTGTTCAAATGGATGATTGGTTCAAGGACTGGTTCGACGAGGACTACTTGGCGCTCTACGCGAATCGCGACGAGGCCGAGGCTGAATCTGCCGTGGAAACGAGTTTCAGGTTGGCGCCAGAGCTGGCCGTGGGTCCGGTTCTGGACCTGGCCTGCGGCGCCGGGCGGCACCTGGGCTGGTTGCGGCGAAAAAACCCTGATGCTTTCGGATTGGATCTATCGGCCAGCCTGCTTCGCGCCGCGCCTGTGGGGCTGCGCAGCCACCTGCTGCGGGGAGACATGCGCCACCTGCCCATCAAGGCGGCCTGCCTTTCCGGAGTCTGCCTCTGGTTCACACCCTTCGGCTACTTCAGCGATTCCAACAACCGCGCCCTGCTGCACAATCTGGCGGCCTTGCTCAGGCCCGGTGGCGTAGTGCTCATGGACTACCTGAATGCCGCGCACTTGCGTGCCAACCTTGTACTCGAAGACGTGGAGGAGCACCCAGGCATGCGCGTTCACAGCCGCCGCATATTGGAGGGCAAGCGCATCGTCAAACGCATGCGCATCGAGTACCTGGATTCCGATGCCAGCCGCGAAGTGGTGGAATCCGTGCGGGTCTACGAGCCCCAGGAACTGACCGCACTGGCCGCGGAGGCAGGGCTCAAGCTGCGCCTGGAATGCGGAGACTACTCAGGAACGGAATTCCTGCCGGATTCGCCCCGCTGGCTGGCCTTCTTCGACCATTCGTGAATTGGACAAGCTGCCTCATGAATGCTTGTTGCTTGATGGATAATTTATTTTTCCGGGGGTCTGCATGAGTTTCAACACATTGAAGGAGCTCGGTGCCAAGGGCCTGCGGGTCTTCCTGCGGGCGGACCTGAATGTTCCGCTGAAGGATGGGGTGATCACGGATCCCACCCGCATCCGCGAAACGCTACCCACGCTGAAGCATCTGCTCGACCAGGGCGCCTCGGTGGTGCTGGCATCACATCTCGGCCGTCCCAAGGGCGAAGGTTTTGAAGCAGCCTACAGCCTCGCACCGGTGGCGGCCTGGCTAAAGGGCCAGGGTTTTGATGTGCGGCTTGCGTCCGGCGTCGTGGGCGATGCGGTCGAGGCCGAGGCCATGGCTCTGAAACCGGGTCAGGTTCTGCTTCTGGAGAATCTCCGTTTTGAGAAAGGCGAAACGAAAAACAAGCCGGAATTCGCGGCGGCATTGGCGAAGCTGGCCGATGCCTATGTCAACGACGCCTTCGGCTCCGCGCACAGGGCCCATGCCTCCGTGAGCGGCATGGTGGCGGATTTCCCGAAGGATCGGGTGGCGGCAGGCTTTCTCATGGAGAAGGAACTCGCAGCTCTTGGCCGGATTCTTCACAACCCGGAAAAACCGCTCATCGCGGTGATGGGCGGCGCGAAAGTTTCGGACAAGATCGAGCTCATCCACCATTTCATAGGAAAGGCCGACGCCATCCTCATCGGTGGAGCCATGAGCTACACGCTGTTGAAAGCCGAGGGAATCCCCATCGGCAAAAGCCTTTGCGAAGACGACAAAGTGGAGATGGCCAAAGGACTGATTCAAGAGGCCAGGGCCAAGGGCACCCGCCTGCTGCTCCCCCTGGATCACCTGGTGGCCGATCGCATGGCCGAGGACGCTGAGTGCTCGCTCACCAACGATGTCGACATCCCCGACGGCCGCATGGGGCTGGACATCGGCCCGGAGACCGTGGCTGCCTACGTGCAGGAGATCCGGGCGGCAAAGACCATTCTGTGGAACGGTCCCATGGGAGTGTTCGAACTGGAGCCTTTTGCCAGCGGCACGCTGACCATCGCCGAAGAGATGGCCGACGCGGCCGATGGCGGTGCCTTCGTGCTGGTGGGCGGTGGCGACAGCGTGGCTGCGGCTGCCAAAGCAGGCGTCATCTCCCGCATGAGCCACGTCTCCACGGGTGGCGGCGCCAGCCTGGAATTCCTGAGTGGGCTGGAATTGCCGGGCGTGGTTGCGCTGGCGCGCTAGACTCTTTCAATCAACCTGGAGTGGCCGTGCGGTGCGTCGTAGCGAATTGGAAGATGAACCTCCTGTATGCGGATGCATCAAACTTTTGCTCCGAGTTCGCGAAGAATTACACACCCGTGGAAAATGTGCGGGTGGCCATCGCACCACCCACCGTGCTGTTGTGGACCATCCATTCGCAGTTGCGGGAACGTGGAGTCACGACTTTCGCCCAGAATGCGCACTATGAGCCCAAGGGCGCCTTCACCGGCGAAATGTCCATGGCGCAGATCCGGGACGCAGCGTGCAGCGGCGTCATCCTCGGCCATAGCGAACGGCGGCAGATGTTCGGCGAGACGAATGAATCCCTTGAGAAAAAAGTCCATGCCGCCCAGGAATGCAAGCTTCTGCCTTTGCTTTGCATCGGCGAGACCATGGCGGAGCGCGAACGCGAGCAAACCTTCAGCGTGCTCCAATCCCAGCTCTCGGTGCTGAAGGGAGCGTCCAGGGGCCCTATCTGGGTGGCCTATGAACCCGTGTGGGCCATCGGCACTGGCCGCATCGCGGATGGTCGGCAAGTCCGCGAAGCCCACGCCTTCATCAGGGAAGAACTGCGGGTGATTCTGGGAGAACCCGGAGCCTCAGTGCCAATCCTTTATGGGGGCAGCGTGACACCCCACAATTTCGAGCAGATCCTCTCGGTGCCGGAAGTATCAGGGGCCCTGGTGGGCGGCGCAAGCCTGGATCCCTCGGCCTTTGCCCAGATGGTGAGGATCGCGCAGGGCTGATTAAAATTGGCTGTGGGCGGTGGGCGGTGGGCTGTGGGCTGTGGGCGGTGGGCTGTGGGCTTTGGGCGGAATAGCCAACACTTACACGATGAAGTGATCCAGGAGGCCATCCATCAGGTTTAGAAGCAGGCTTTCTCCAAACCCCCGGTGGCCTTGGGTCGTATATTCACCGTAGCTGGAAGGCTGCATTCCCAGGTCCATGCGGGCCATCTGGGCCTTGGTGCGCTGTTCCTGGTCCAACCGCGCCACTTCGCGTTCACGGCTCTTGTCGAGCCCCCCGGCCTGGATGAATTCGAGCACCTGACGGAGCTCATCCTTATCAAACCAGAGGCCATCGTTTTTGCAACCATCAATGATGACGCCCGAAATCCGCGCGTAGTTGTAGCGGTTCATCATGCGGGAGCACACGGGACAGGGGCGGTAGTGGACTTCCAGGTTGGTGGCGGTCTTGGGCCCCATGGAGGTGGGCAGCACACCCAACGCGCGGCCCCTGGCTTCTTTCCCGGCGCTGACCTGATCGAAGAGATCCTGGCGCAACCAGACTCCCCCGCAACGGGAGCACTGGTCTACTTCCACATCGCCAAGTTGGGTCCTGGTGAGCTTCACTCCCTTGCAGGACGGACAAGCCAGGTTGGATGGGGTTTCATTCCTCGCAGCGAAAGGAATGATGGCCGCACCGCAATGCCCGCAGTGGCCCGCATGGGCTGAAACCATCCCCATGCAGTTGGGACAGGCCACGGTGGCCACCTGGGATCCGCAACTGCGGCAGCGGATGTCATCAACGGCCACCGGTCCGCCGCAGGCCTCGCATTGGATAGCGTCGGCGTTCACGGCTGCCTCAATGCTGGGGCGGTGGCGGTGGCGGAGGAGGCGGTGGGGTTTCTGCCGGGGTCTGTTCCTTTGGCTTGATCGTGGGAATCGTTTCTGGTTCAGGAGTTTTTTCGCCTGGTGCCCTGTAGAAGGTCGGCGAACCATGGGCGCTCCAGCCGAAGCGTTCCTGCAATTTGGCGATCACGACCCGCGCGAAGGCCCTGGCTTCTTCTTCACGGATGCGGCCCACATCCTCCGCCTCGCGCCGGGAGAGGGGATCCATGGCGTCGATCACTTCATCGCCACCCACATCGAATTCCGCCAGCGGCATGGATCTCGCGGCATCGCCGCTGGCTTGCCTGAGGCGGACGATCGCAGTCACATCCAACGGCCGGTATCCCAGGCGATCCAGTTCCGCGCGCCTAGCGTGGGCCGCGTGATGGGCTGCGAACATGCCCCACCAGAATCCGTCGAAGGCGGCGTAGCGGTTGCCCGAGGCGGCGCTGAGGATTCCAACCGTGACCCCCGTGGCGACGCCTACTGCCGCCGGGCTGGGTCCGCTCCGGTAGCGCTTCACGTCGGTGATGGCGACATCCAGCACTGCTGTATCCGCCGGACCCTGGACGCCTTCGGGAACCACGATGACCCGCGTGGCCAGCTTGGCTTGCAGAGCGGCGGCATATTCTTTCCGCACATCCTCGCCTTGCGGAATATCCGCCGGGATGCTCATTCTCACGGTGACCGGCGTGGGTCTCTGCCGGAAGGCCTCGACTTCAGGCCGGGTGCAAGCTGTGAAGGCCAGGCTCGCCACTAGGAGAAGGGACTCTCGTTTCATATCGTGCTCCTGGGTAAAAGATGCGGGTTGGGAGGAGTGCTTGCAATGGATTTTCAACAAGTGCATTTTCAAGAGCCGTGCCACTTCCGAGGTTCCGCTGAGTACGATGGTATCTGGGGGTTGAATGCTGATTCTGATGGAACCTGGCGCCACCGCCGAACAGGTGCAGGCAGTGCTTGAAACGCTGGAAAGCGCCGGTGTGCGGGCGGTAGTGCAGGAAGGCGCCGAAGCGCTGAACATACTCGCGCCGCATGCCTCCAAAGCGCTCAAGCCCGATCGGCTGGAAACCATGGGTGGCGTCCGCAAGGTGGTGCCCATCACATCACCCTTCAAGCTGGCCTCCAGCGATTCGGCGCCGGGCCGCACCGTGGTGGAAGTGCGGGGCGTCAAAGTCGGTGGCCCTGAACTGGCCCTGATCGCGGGGCCTTGCGGCGTCGAAAGCCGCGAACAGCTCTTCGCCACGGCGCGCTATGTCGCCGAGGCGGGCGTCAGGCTCTTACGGGCCGGGGCCTTCAAGCCGCGCACGAGCCCTTACAGTTTCCAGGGCCTGGGACTGGATGGACTGCGTTTGCTGGAAGCAGCCCGCGCGGAATTCAATCTGGGGATCGTCACCGAAGCCACGGAAATCGAGACCTTTGATGACGTGGAGCGGAGCGCGGATCTCATCCAGATCGGGGCCCGGAATATGCAGAACTTCGCTCTGCTAAGGCGCGCCGGCAAGAGTGAAAAGCCCGTCCTGCTGAAGCGCGGTCCGGCGGCGACGCTGGAGGAGTGGCTTTATGCAGCGGAATATGTGCTTTCCGAGGGAAATCGCAACGTGATCCTTTGCGAGCGGGGCATCCGCACCTGGAGCGATCACGCCCGGAACACGCTCGATGTGAGTGTGGTCCCTGCCGCGAAAGTGCTGACGCACCTCCCAGTGATGGTGGACCCGAGCCACGCCACCGGCCGCAGGGATCTGGTCATTCCTTGCGCACGCGCCGCCGTGGCCGTGGGCGCCGACGGGTTGCTGGTGGAGACCCATTGCCAGCCAGAAAAAGCCCTGAGCGATGGCCCCCAGGCCCTGCTGCCTTCGGACTTCATCCAGCTTGTCAATCAATGCTCAGGCATCCGGGCTGTGCTGCGAAAAGCCGATCCACCCGCCGGATTCGCTTTTTGATTCGTTCGTTGATCTCGCCGCTTGAGATTTGGGTCTTGAGCCTAAAGCCCACAGCCTACCGCCCATAGTCCACAGCCTCCCCCAGCCAGTCTTCGTTCTTGGGCTAACGCCAATCCCACGGTAGAATCGAAGGTTCGGAGTTTTCATGAGCAGCTTCCTTCTTACCCTTCATATCGTCATCAGCGTTGTGCTGGTGGCGGTGATCCTGCTCCAGCCTGGCGCCAAGGGAGGCGGCCTCGGTTCGTCTTTTGGCGGAGGCGGCGCCAACACTGCTTTCGGAGCCCAGGGTGCCGCGCCCGTGCTTGCCAAGATCACCTATTACCTGGCCGCCTGCCTCCTGGCCACTTCCCTGCTGATTGAATACCGGGTGGTCAAGGAGAACCGCTCGGTCCTGGATAAGCTCCCGGAAGCCAAACCCGCTGCCGCCGCGCCAAAGCCGGCTACTCCGGTTCCTGCCGCCCCGGCCGGTACGCCCCCCTCAACGCCTGCGGGCGCGGCGGGTGCACCGAAGAAGTAGGCCGCCATTGACTCCACCCGCCTTGGGTGGCATCCTGGACGTTCACTCATGCCCGCGTGGTGAAACTGGTAGACACGCCATCTTGAGGTGGTGGTGGCCAAAAGCCGTAGCAGTTCGAGTCTGCTCGCGGGCACCAATCAAAAGAGCGCCTTTCAGGCGCTCTTTTCAGGTGTGGGGCGGCGAGGTATGAGGAAAACTCTTAGCATGCCTCGTACCCCGCTCCTGATGCATTGGCCTGACTCTCCTGCCTTGCTGGCGCCCATCGGCCCTTGGTTTGCAACCCATCGCCGGGAGATGCCGTGGCGGGATGTCGACTTGCATCGGACTCATCCAAGTCCCTACGCCGTGCTGGTGTCGGAGCTGATGCTGCAGCAGACCCAGGTGGCGACGGTAACCCCGTATTTCGAACGATGGATGGCCAGCTTCCCCGATGTCGAAACGCTCAGTGCTGCCAGCGACGAAGAGATCCACAAGGCATGGGAAGGCCTGGGCTACTACCGCCGTGCGAGGCATCTGCATGCTTCCGCCAAACACATCGCGGCCCATGGATGGCCGGCAGATTTCGAAGGCCTGATGGCGCTTCCTGGCCTGGGCCCCTATACCGCTGCGGCGGTTGCTTCCATCGCGTTCCAATGGCCGGAGCCCGCGCTGGATGGCAATGCTTACCGAGTGCTGGCGAGACTCTTGGGTATCGAAGGCGATCCCAAACTGCATGCCGAGCAGTTGCGTTCCTGGCTCCGGCCTTCCCTGGAAATGCATGGGGCTTCGGCCATCACCCAGGGCCTCATGGAACTGGGCGCGATGATATGCGCCCCCGTTCCCAAATGTGGAAAATGCCCGGCGGCAGATCAGTGCGATGCGCACAGATCGGGCTCCACCAGCCGCATCCCGGCCAGAATCCCGCGCATGAAGCCCCGGGAAGCGGAGATATGGCTTGTGGCGGTAGAAGCCGAAGGGCACTGGTTGCTGCGCGAACCCACCAAAAAGGGGCTGTTGGCAGGGCTTTGGAAGTGGCCCACAGTCGAAGTAGAATCCTTGGCTGGACAGAACCTGGCGGCCGATTCGAACCTCCCTTACTCATCCTTGGAACTGCGCGCATGGCCTGGCTGGACGCAGGTCTACACCCATCGGCGGGAGTTCGTGAGCCCTTTGCATCTACGGCTGGAGAAGCGTTTCGAGGTACCCAAAGGCTGCCTTTGGGTCGCCGGGAATGGCTTGGATCAGCTGGCCTTGGGAAAGCGGGATCAGCAACTCCGGGAATTGATAAAAGGAGCAGGAGTTGTGCCCATGAATGCTCCCGCGGCCGCAAGCCTGCTGAACCATATCAAACGCGATGCAAACCCCGTTCTGTGATGTCCGCCGGCAGCACGGGCAACGCCATGGACCGCAAGGCCGCCTGTGCCGCATCCCGTCCTCCTTTTTTCACCACCAGGACGCAACAGCCCCCTCCGCCGGCCCCGCAGGGTTTCATGCCCGCAAACCAGCCTTCGCGCTTGCCGCGATCTCGCACGGCGCGCATGGCGTCTGTCTCCACGAAAGGGGAAAGGCGCACTCTGGCCGCGCCTTCACGCTCCAGCAGATCACCCACCGCCGATGGATCCTTGGGAACCGCCAATGCCATTTCCCCGGCGGTCAATACGATGTCTTTCAGGGCTTCGCGGGTGGCGGCGTCCCCTTCGATGAAACGTTTGTAGGCTTCCCAATTCGTGGCACCCGAATGATGCGGCTGGCCCGTGTAGAAGACCAGCAGGTCCTCCAGCAGTTCCGGATGAGGAGCAAGCTGCTCCCACCGAGGTTCCGGGCCCCAATGCAACGCGAGGCAGCCGCCGAGAGCCGCCGGATAGTAGTCCTGCCATCCCGTGGGAGTCTGCAGCTCCTGGGCTTCAAGATCCCGCAGCAGGGGCACCTGGGCCGCCAGTTCATCCCCGGCTTCGATGCCCATCGCCAGGCCTAGCACTCCTACGCCGAGACAACTCGAAACCCCCAGGCCAGAGCCTTTGGGAACCGGGCTCGCGATGCGGAGAAAATGCGGCCTTCTTGGCGCGGCGTTGAGCACTCGCCACACCCAGGAAAGCCCCTCGGGCGCTAACTGTGGCCAGTCATCTGCTTCGATCGAGAGTCCCAGGTCCGTGCTTTCGATACGGTGGCCCTTGGGGCCGAATGAGACATCCAGATCGATCCACAGATCAATGGCGGCATTGACTGTGCAGCCTCCACCCATCAGCGCGTAGATGGGCCACAGGTCCAGCGTGCCGCCCGCGAAATCAATGCGGACGGGGACACGCCAGTGCTCCGTGCCGTAACTGGAATCAGTATCCAAGATCGGTCATTTCCTGTTGAGCGGTGCGCGCTTCAGGCGTGCCGGGGAAGCCATCCGCCAGTTCCTTGAAGACCCTCAGCGCCGCCGGCTTCAGGCCCTGCTTGAGCAGGCATTGGCCGCGCTTGAGCTTGGCCGGGAGGAACTGGCTCGAGCTGGGATGGTCCCGCAGAATCCGATCGAACGCGCCCTGGGATTTCTCATAATTTTTCTGATTGTAGTAGGCCATGCCAAGGAAGAAGAGCGCATCTGGTTTTCGCGCACTGCTGGGATAGGTGCGCAGAAAGAGGTCCAAGCCTTCCGCAGCGATGGCGTAGTTGCCGCGGTTGTAGTCCAGCACCGCGCTGCCGAAGGCTTTTTCATCATCTGGCGTGCTGACGGGCGTGGTGGCGGTCGAGGTTGCCGGGGCTGTGGCGGAGGTGCGGCTGATATTTCCCATGCGATTGTTGATGACCTTGGTGGCATCCGAAAGCTGACGCAGCGTCTCCTGCAGGTCCGCCCGGAATTGCCGGTCCTCGGCTCGCCATTCGATTCCTTCCTTGCGGTCGACATCGGCCTTGCGGAAGTTCTCTTCCTGCTGTTGCCGAAGCTTGAAGACCTCTACCTTCAGTTCCCCCGCTTCCCGCACCACGGCCTTGAGCCTCTCCTCGGATTCACAGCCGGTGAAAAAGGCGACACCACCGAAGATGGCCGCAAGAGCAAGGTTGCGCTGATTCATGGAACCTCCATTTCAAAATAGGAACGGGGGACATGAAAACGCCCCCCGTTGACCATAAGATTTTAAAGAGGGCTTAATTCTGTAGCTTGAACTCGCCGCGGCGATTGATGAAGTAGCTTTCCTCGCTCTGACCCACGACCTTCGGCTTCTCCTTGCCATAGCTGATGGTGCCCATCCGGTCGCGGTTGACGCCAAGTCCGGAAAGATAGTTCTGGGCCGCGAAGGCCCGTCGGTCGCCCAGAGCCAGGTTGTACTCCACCGTGCCCCGCTCGTCACAGTGGCCTTCGATCATGATGCGGGCCGATGGGAATGTTTTCATGAAGGAGGCGATTGCCTGGAGCTTTGGCTTGTCAGCATCGCGAATGTCCGACTTGTCGAAATCAAAGTTGATGTCCTTGAGTGCGGCGCTGGCCGCCTTTTGGAACTCTGCGTATTTCGCGGCGCTCATGTCCGCGGGTTTGGTGGTGTCCACGGTCACTGTTTTGACTACAGGAGGGGGCGGTTCGGGTTGGGCCACAACCGGCGGTGGCGGTTCAGGAGTGGGCTCAGGTTTCTTGCAAGCCATCGCTGTGACCAGTCCCAACGCGGAGCCCAGGACGAAAAGAGTTCGAACCGATCGCATGACAACTACCTCCATGAAGGCCCTGGGAAATTCCGACTTAGCTTAACAAGTCGGCCTGGAAGGGCGAGAGAAAAATAGGGGCCGCAATGAAAACGGTCTACCTGCTTCTTGTCCATTTCGCGCTTTGGCAGTATGTGAACTCAGTCAGACGCTTGACGGAGTTGCCGGAAAGGTCCGTGGTCCAGATCTGCATGGTACCACCCCGGTTGCTGGAGAAAACCAGACGGCGCTCATCAGGAGACCAGGCTGGGGACTCGCTGGAAGCCACACCGGTGGTGACCTGATAGGCCTTGCCTTCACCGAGCTTGAAGACGAAAAGATCGAATTTGCCCTCGAAGCGCGAGACGTAGGCGATCATGGCGCCGTTTGGGCTCCAGGCGGGGCTGGCGTTATAGCTGCCCTCGACTGTGAGGCGGCGCACGTTGGAGCCATCCTCCTCCATCAAATAGACCTGGGGGCCGCCCTCCCGGTCAGAAGTGAAGGCGATCTGGGTGCCCGCGGGGTTCCAGCTGGGTTCAGTGTTGATGAAGCCGCCATCGGTCAGCTTGCGCACACGGCCGGTTTGTATGTCCAGCACCACAATGTCGCTGTTGCCGCGCCTATCGCTTTGCGTGAACGCCAATCGCTTCCCATCGGGGGACCAGACCGGGGCGTAACAGCTGCCCTGGGTTCCCGCCGCCGTGTTGGGGTAGAGCCGTTCGTGAGCGGTTCCGGGTTTTTTCTGGCCCCATATCTCTGGCGATCCACCTTTATAGGTGACATAGGCCAGCCGGCCATCCGACGCCACCGTAGGCGACAGGGTCAGGCTTCCGTAGCGGGTCAGTTCAATCGGATTCGCGCCATCCCGATCCACCTGGAACAGTTCCTTGATGCCTGGAGCCATTTGCCTCACGAATACGATTCTGGTGTTGGCGATGCCGCGATCGCCGGTGAGCCGGTCCACCAGATCATCCGCCAAGGTGTGGGCGATGCGGCGCAACAAGGCTGCGTTGCCCGAGTAATTCTTACTGAATGCATAGCGGAGCTGTTTGCCTTCTCCTTGCGCGGTCGCCTTCACATCAAGCACCTGCAACGCCACGGTGACGACTTCCCCGTTCTTCGTGACCTTCATTGCGAGGACCCATTCGGCGCCCGCATCAAGCCAGGGCTTCACGGTAGAGGCCTCCACTGTGGCGGGCAGTTTGTCTTTCAGCAGCGCGAATGGACCTGCATCTTCAAGATCGCGGCGCAACACATCCGTGAAACTGGCCGTGACGCCATCGGCATCAAGGCCCGCCCCGGCAGCCAGCACTGGGTTCGGCAAGCCCAAGCCCAATTTCCCCTGGCGCACGTCAACAGTCACTTCAGTTTGGGTACCTGTCTTGGGTGGCACTGCCTGGCCTTCAGGTTTGGGCTGGGCAGCTGCCCACGGCCCGAAAAGGCCTAGCCCGCCAGCCAGCAACAATGTCCCCATCAACGCTCTGCGCACATGATCTCCGTATCTTTGGTGTGCATAGAATAGCGAACTTGTTTCTAGCCCGTTGGATTTCAACAGGTGCCGGGCTTATGAAGAGAACAATAATCTAGTTTGACCCCACGCCAGATTCCCCACCTTGGTGCCGCATGGATTCGGTCGCCAGCAACAGCGCCAGCAGGCCCATGGAGGGCCAGATCAGCTGCCACGGGCTCACCAGCAGGAAGGCCCTGCCCGCCGCCAGCATTGAGCCCCAGGAGGCCTGCTCCGGCGGCAAACCGAGACCCAGGAAACTAAGGCCGCCTTCAGCCAGCACCACAGCCCCGATCCCCACGGCGCCCTGAGCCGAAAGAACGGGCCAGAGCCGCGGCAGTAGATGGCTTGTCCAAAGGTGGATTCGGCTCGCCCCCATCAACCTGGCCTGCTGGAGACTGGGATCCAGCTTCAGGGTGTCCAGTTGGGAAAGTGAAAGCCTGGCGTAAGGAATCCACCCACCCACAACCAGTGCCAGGATCAACGCCCCGTAACCCGGCCTCAGGAAGGCCAGCAGGAACAGGCAGAGCAACAGTGAAGGAATGGAGGCGAGCGCGTCCGCCATGGCCAGCAATGCCCGGCGCAGGAACAGCGATGAATGGACCAGCAGTGCCGCAATGGTTCCGCTCAGCAGGTGTAGCGCCGTAAGGCCGAGGCCCAGCGCCAGCGCGCGCGCGCCGCCCAGCCACGATCGCTGGAACAGATCACGCCCCAGCTCATCAGTGCCGAAAAGGTGTGTCGGGTTGGGCCCTTCAAGGCGATGAAAAAGATCCACCACGCCGTTGCTGCCGAAGATGAAACCGAGCATGAGAACCGAGGCAGCCACAAACCAGGCGCGTTTCATCGAGTCCTCGGATCAAGCAACCCTTGAGCCCATTCCACCGCCAGTTGGGTCGCCACATAAAATGCCGCGCCCAATAGCACTGTGCCTTGCAACATCGGCAGATCCCTTGCAGACAAGGCACCCACCAGCTGAAGGCCCAGTCCGGGAAGCGAAAAAATGGTTTCGGTCAGCACGGCGCCACCCAGAAGTCCACCCAATTGCAAGCCCACCACCGTCAGCCAGGGACCAGATACCGCCGGGAGCAGCCATTTCAACCATTGGGCGGATTTCGGGACGCCTGCGGCCTCCCACACCCGCAGGCCGAAGCTATCCCTCAGAGACTCAAGCCGTGCCGAAAGAATCCGCGCTTGATGGCCTGCCAGCGGTATCGCCAGCGCAAGACAGGGCAGGATCCAGGTCGCCCAACCTTGAATCCCCGCTACGGGAATCCACCGCACATGTTGAGCCACGGCCCAAAGCAGCAGCGGACCGGCAACGTAGACTGGCGACGCCACCGCTGCGGCACGCACCCACTTGGCGCGATCGGATGTGCCCGCCATCAGCCAGGCCAGCAAGGCAGAAAGGGCGAGGCTGTAGCAGGCCAATCGAAGGCTTACGGGGAAACCGCTCCGAAGCATTTCTGAAACAGGGCGCTGGAAGCGCAGGCTCATTCCCAACGAGCCATGCAGCAAGTCGTTCAGGGAGTCGCCAAGGGCCCTAGACAACGGCAGATCAAGACGCAACAGGTGGCGCAAGGCCGCCACCTCGGTTTCGGTGGCCCATTCACCGGCGGCGATGCGGGCAGGATCTTCCGGCAACCAGCGTGGCAACATCTGAAGCAGCAGCCACACGCCGCTCATAGATGCCGCAGCTCGAAGGGCGGAAGCAAAGCCCCGCTTCATGAGCGCAACCGATTCAACAGCGGCCTGTTGGCTTCCGGGATCGAAAGTCCGCACATTTCATCCAAGGTGAACCAGCCCCAGGATAGGTCCGTGCGAATCTCAAATTCACCCCCGCAGGTGAAAGGATGAAGCCGCACGATGCGATCGGGGTAACAGTGCTCAACGCTTTCGATTGCGGTGAGGGATGACGGCGCCCAGCCCAATTCTTCGTGGAGCTCCCGGCGAAGCGCGTTCTCAAGGGATTCCCCAGGGCCAGTCTTCCCCCCAGGAAATTCCCATCGACCTGGCAGCACCGCGTTTCCAAGCGCCCGCCGCTGGAGAAACCAGCGCCGATCGCGCAGCACGAGACCCAGCACCACCAGGGAAAGCTTCATGCAAGGCCCTCTTCCCCAGCCACCAGCCGGGTCAGCAACGATGCATAGCGGCGTCGCAAGGTTTCCACCCAGACAAGTTTCAATTTCCCATACGCTGGCCGCAGATGCACATCCACCCAGCAGTGCAGTTCCACCACTGAATCACACTTTTCAAGACTCTGCCGCAAGAAATCCCTGACCTGCTCGTCAGGCGCTTGAGCGGAAATCACCGGCGCGAAACTGATGCGATGGATTGCGCAGGGGCCGAACGCGCGCAAGGCCTCCCGATGCCTGGCCGTGCCGTAGCCCTTGTGCCGCCCGAATTGGTAACCCTCGTACTGGTCATCCATGCGCCGCATGACCTCATCGCGATGGGTCTTGGCCAGGATGCTGGCGCAGGCGACGGCGCAACTGGTGGCGTCACCATCCACCAGCAGCCTTTCCGGAAGACCTGTTTTCGGCGCCTGGTTCCCATCCACGAAAAGAATCCTGGGCTTCGCCGCCAATAGGGACACCACGCCGCGCATGGCCATGAAGGTGGCTTCCAGGATGTTTTCCCGATCAATGCCGAGGTTGTCCACTTCCGCCACGGAATAGGCGGGCAGCAATGATTTCAGCTCAGAAGCCAGAGCCTCGCGGCGGACCGGGCTGAGCTGCTTGCTGTCCCGCACATCCTCCAGCACGTGCCGCCATTTCTTGATCGTAGAGTGATCCAGGACCGCGCAGGCCGCCACCACGGGCCCGGCCCAGGCCCCCCGCCCCGCTTCGTCGACCCCGCCCCATGCAATTCCGTGAGACACATTGCCGAGGTCCCAATCGACGAGATTCATGGGTAGAGGCTAGCAGGAATGGGCGGTGGGCTGTGGGCTCTGAGGCGGTCCTAGGCCTCGACAGAATTGGAGCGCCGAAGGCGCCTCAAGATTGGCCCACAGCCTACAGCCCAGAGCCCAAGGCCATTCAGACCAGCTGCTCGGCATCCCGCAACTGCACACTGACGAGTTTCGAGATGCCCTTCTCCTGCATGGTCACGCCGTAGAGCGTGTCCGCTGCCACCATGGTGGGCTTCTGATGGGTGATGACGACGAACTGCGTGTCGGCTTTCATCTTTTGCACCAAGGCGACAAAGCGGCTCACATTGGCTTCGTCCAAGGCCGCGTCCACCTCGTCCAGCACGCAGAATGGAGACGGCTTGTAGTGGAAGATCGCAAAGAGCAGGGAGATGGCCGTCAGCGCTTTTTCACCGCCGCTCAGCAGCGTCAAGGCCTTGGCGGTCTTGCCTGGCGGCTGGGCCGTGATCTCGATGCCGCACTCCAGCAAATCCTTGGGGTTATCAAGTGACAGGTGCGCGCTGCCGCCGCTGAAAGTCTCTTTGAAGACTTCTGAAAAACGGGCGTTGATGAAATCGAAAGCTTCGCGGAACCGTTCCTCGGAGGTGGCGTTGATCTCCGAGATCGTGGATTCCAGATTGCCGATGGCCTGATTGACATCGCCTTGCTGTTGCAGCATGAAGGCCATCCGCTCTTCCGCCTCCGCCAGTTCCTGGATAGCCAGCGGGTTTACGCCGCCGAGATCCAACCGGTTGCTCTGGGCTTCGTTCAGGCGGGTCTGGTGCACCAGTTCGCCCAACACCCAGGCTTCCCGTTCTTCCGCGGTGATGGAGGCCATGAAGGCAGGTATATCGAGTCCCAGGGCGAATTCCACTTCCTTGGCGAGGGCATCCGTCCCGCCCTGGACCTGCGCCGCGGCCACCTGGTTCTCGTGATGCAATTGCCGGGCATTTTCCAGGGCTTCCTGAAACTCCCTCGCGGCCCGCTCCTGGGCGCGAAGGGTCTCGGCCTGGGCTTCCAGCCGAGGCTGCAATTCAGCCAGCACATCCACCGCAGCCTGGCGTTCCTTCAATTTTTCCTGGGCTTCAGCTTCAAGTTCGAGGATGTGTTTGCCCGCTTCGGCCCGCTTCGCATCCGATTCGGAGCGATCCGATTCCAGGCGTTTCAATTCAGCTTCCACGTCGAAATAGCTCCGCTGCTGGAGCTGCAGCTGACGTTGCAGGACATCCCGTTCGGCCCAGGCTGCATCACGCAGGCGTGCCGTCTCCATCCGGACTTCGCGATGCTGGTCCAGGGCTCTCTGGGCTTCCTGCACTTTCGCTTCCCCATGGTGGATCGCCTCTTCCAGCGCCACATCCTCGGCCTCATGCGGAGCTGCCTCCAGAACGCGAAGCTGGAGTTGATGGATCTGGATCTCCTGTTCCAGCTGGTCCCATAGCGCATCAGCCCGCTCGACGGCTTCCTTGATCTCATCGAGTTGGCTGTTCGCGGAAGCGAGCTGGCCCTTCAAGGCTTCCATCCGCTGCCGGCCTTCCCGGTGGTCTTCTTCCATTTCTTCCAGACGGGTCATGGCTTCGGAAATATCCTGTTGCAGCCGTTTCAGGCCATCCTCTGCGGTTTCCGCCGTCTCAAGCAGGGCCTCCCGGTCTTCTCGGGCTTTGTCCAATTCGGATTGAAGTTTCAGGGGAGAAGCGGCGGGTGCGGCGGCGCCAAGCAGCGCGGGACCAAAAGGCAATTTCACGAGCCGGGGAGAGACGAAAGCCAGTTCGGGATGCTTGATGGCGAGTTCGGGAAGCTCCCCATCGGCACAACGGAAGGCGCGATGGACCAGGCCTTCGAACATCCGTGGCGCGCCGGTTTTCCAGGCGATGCCCGCCAGCATGGGCGTGCATCGGCCGGGCACAGGGAGCGGTGTTGAAGGCGTCGATGCCTCCATCCAAAGCTGTCCTGGCGCGTCGGTGGCGACGGCCATGGTGGTCTGATTTAGGGCAATGGCCTGGACCCAGGAACCCAATAACCGCTCCAGGTCCGGACGATGCTCCTCGTCCACCTCAATGCACTCGACGAGGCTGCGGACCGGAATTCCATGTTCCCGGAGCCAGTCCAGGCCTTTCTTGATCTCCGCCGAACCGCTGGCCTGTTGCAATAAATCCGAGATCTGGCTTGTGCGACGTTCAACGGCTTCGAGCAGACCTTCGGACTCTTGCAGCGCTTTGGCCGCCGTTCGAATGGAGTCCTGTTTTTCACGCACTTCGTTGCGGTGCACACGCAAAGCCTCCTCAACGGCCTCGAGTCGTTCTGCGCTGCCCTCAAGTTCTTTCCCCAGGCGGGAAGATTCAGCCTGCAGGCTTTCCAACCGGGGCGCTCGGACAGCCTCCTCGTGATTGAGGCTTTCCAGGCGTCCCTCCAGTTGAGCGATGAGACTCTGGACCTCGAGTTTCTGTCTGTGGTGAGCCTGGACCGAAGCCTTGGCTTCGGCCCTTTTGTGGCGCAGGTCGCGTAATAATGCCTCGGCGCGGCGCAGGGCACCACCTGCCAGCATTACCATTTCCTCGACCTGAGTAAAGGTGTTTTCGCGTCCAGTTAAAACGCTGGAGGCTTCGCTTTCCTGTTCCTGCACTGCGGCGATTTCAGCGGCCAGGGTGGAGACCCGCAGCGCCAGTTCCAGGTGGCGGCTTCCCAAGCGCTCGATGAGCTCAGTGGATTCAGCCACACGGCTTTCCTCAAATCCCTTTTCCTGCTCGATGAATCCCAGGCGCTGTTCCAGGGCCATGACCGCCCGTTGCCCTCGATCGAGGCTCCGCTGGATTTCATCCACGGCCAAGCGCTGGGCGCCGACTTCAGACGCTTTTTCCGAGACCTGCACCGTGAGCTGGGCAACCTGCCTTTCCAGTTGGTCCCTTGCATCGGCCAGCTGCATTTTCAGGACCTGGAATTCCTCGGTCTTCGCGGAAAGCAGCACCCGCTGGGTCGCCTTGATGCTCTGGTCCAGATCTGCGGCCCGCTTGGCTTTGACCGCCTGGCGCCGAAGGCTGTCCAACTGCTTGTCCAACTCGAACAAGATGTCCTGCAGGCGGTCCAGATTGGCTTTGGTCTCGACAAGACGCCGTTCCGCTTCGTTGCGGCGAAGCTTGAAGCGGGTTATCCCCGCGGCTTCCTCCAACAAAATCCGTCGATCTTTGGGCTTGGTGGAAAGGATCAGATCAATCTGTCCTTGTTGGATAAAAGAATAGGCGCGCGTTCCCATGCCCGTATCCATGAGCAGATCCTGCACGTCCTTCAGCCTTGTCTCGCGGCCATTCACGCGGTATTCGGAGCCCTGGTCCCTGTGGAGGCGGCGGGAAATCACGATTTCCTTGGTGGCCCCTGGCAACAGGGCATCGGCCATCTCCAGCGAAAGCTTCACCTCCGCCATCCCGGTGGCGCGACGGTCGGAGGTCCCGGAAAAGATCACGTCGGACATCTCGGCGCCGCGCAACAGGCTGGCCCGCTGCTCTCCCAGAACCCAGGCCAGCGCGTCGGTGATGTTCGATTTGCCGCAGCCGTTGGGCCCCACCACCGCGGTCATTCCACCAGGAAACGTCAGTTTCTGGGGATCCGCGAAGGACTTGAAACCATTCAACTCGAGAGCGACGAGACGCAAAACCAGAACACTCCAGCCCGGGGCGGCGGAACTTCCGCCCTGATTACTCCATACCATGTTCAGCCCGCGCCCAAAAGGGCCTATGCTTGAAACCATGCAGGCGTTGGTGTTGCACTAAAGTGTTCCAACACTTCGCCAGACACCTCACGAACCCCATCCGCGCTTGGGCTTCCGGCCTTCGGGCGATAGACTAGGTCTTTGCCTTCAAACTGCTGTCTCCTTTGTTCCCTCCCTCCCCTGGAGCTCTCGTGCCCCCCCTGCCTGAATCCATGCGGTATCCCATGAGCGGCTGGTGGTGGCTTCATGCTTTCGGCGCCACCATGATTTTCTGCTGGGGCTGGTACCACGGCCAGAACCGGGCTCAAGACCGGTTCGCAAAGTTCCTCAAGACGAAGCAGGATGAGAGCGACCGGGAGAAAGCTAAATGAGTTTGTTTACCATAGGGGCAAAGAGCGCCTCGGTCCTGTGGATCGAGCCCCATCGCCTCCACACCGAGAGCGGCGACCGCGCGATCCAAACATCCGACGGCCTTCCAAGCGAGGATGAACTGGCCCAGGCCCTCGCGAAATTGCCGACCGGCCCCACCCAATGGATCGTGGACGATCTGATGGCTCCCTCCGTGCTGATTCGGGACATCGTGGAACTGCCTCCCGGTTCCGAGGCCCGGGATGCCTTCTTCCACTGGCGATTCAATCAGGCCATGGCCTTGGATACCCCTCACGCGGTGCAGGCGCTGGCCCTGGAAGACGGCGTCTGGCTCCTGGCTGGCATGCCCGAAGCGCAGCGGGATGCCTGGGTCCAGCTGGGACTCAAAATGGGCCGCACGGTGCACGTCCTGCTGCCCCGCTGGTTGTGGCTCTACAACCGTTTAGCTCCCAGCCGGAGCATGCCCGGAATGCTGCTTTCGCTGTGCCCGGTGCCCGGTGGAAAATTCACCGGCACCCTGGCGGCGTGGGGCCGCAGCCTCTCGTTGTTGCGCCAGTGGCGCGAACCCGCGGACCCCGACGCCTGGATCAATGAGCGCATACTCCCTTCCGCGGCTTTTTTGCAACGGGAAAACCGGTCTCCTCAGGAGATCTGGGTCTGGGGGGCACCGAATTTCCCTCCGACAACCATTCCCCTTCACATGATCCAGCCCGAGATCCCCGTGAGTGAGGCCCTCTGATGCCCATCCCGGTCCTCAAACTCAATCTGGCGCCACAGCCGACGCTCTGGAGACAGAAACACGAAGCCCTGGGATGGGGTGCCATCATCCTGGGCACACTTTGTCTCATCGGCACACTGGCCACCTGGGGATTCCGTGCCAACCAGGCCCGGAAGGCTGGCGCTCAAGCCATTCTCATCAGCCGCGAAGCCCAGGCCGCCGCCCGGAAACAGGACAAGCTCACGGAACAACTGCGCTCGGTGGACGTCACGAAGGAACTGCCCCGCTGGAAGCTGGCCGAACGCATTTTCACAGAGCGGACACTGCCCTGGTCCCGCCTGACGGCCGAATTGGAACGAAGCCTGGTGCAGGATGTGCGGCTCAAGACCATCCAGAAAGTGCGTGGCGCTGATCAACGTGTGGCCCTCAAACTGAAGGGAGAAGCCAGATCCCGCGATGCCGAGGAAAAATTTGTGGCTTCGCTGCAGAAGGATGACCTGTTCCAGCAGGTGATTCTTGAGCGTGAAGCCGAACGCACTGGTGGCGGGGTGGACTTTGAGATATTCCTGCCGGTGGTCGCGGTGCCCTCCCCCTACCAGCCCTTTCCGCCACCAGAAAAACCGAAAGCGGGGATGCGGGCGATTCCCGTCCATGTCCAGGCCAGTCCACCTGCTCCGGCCCAACCAAAAGCAATAAGCCCGATGGAACCGCCTCCTGGCCAAGATTCAAGACCCGCGGGCCGCCCCAGCCGGGCCAACCCCAGGCGGTTGCGTGACAGCGAAACCGGGCGGAGTGTCGGCAACACTGAAAACCCCGGAGGCCGTCCATGAGTGCGACGATGCTGCGCACCAGTTCGATCCGTGCCACCTGGGGTGGCGTTCTTCTCCTGGCTGCGCTCGGGGTGGCCCTTTTCGTGCTGCCCGACGCATCCCGCAGACGGGATGAACAAGAACGAGCCCGGAGAGAAGCGAAATCCATGCTCGGTGCCCAGATCCAGCAATTGGCTGAACGGCAGGTGCTGGTGGACCGCCTAGCGCTTGATCAGAAGCACCTCGAGGAGCTTGAAAAGAAGATGCCTTCGGGCAATGTCGGCCAGCTCCAATGGGAACTCAGCCAGATGCTTTTTGAAAAAGCGGGTGAAAACGGCGTGCGTCTGCAAACCGTGAAGTATGGCCTGCCAAGCCGTGAAGGAGCCAAGGGGACCGATCTGGAATCCATCGATGTGGAGTTCACGGTGCTCGGCATCTATCCCGCCATGAAGCCCTTCATGCTGGCGATTGAAGGCAGCGGCCTGCCCTTCGCCGTGGGTTCCGCGAGGCTCGAGGAAAGCCCTGAAGGTGCACGTCTGAGCATCAGCCTGCGCGCCTTCCGGCATTCCGGCGTCCCCGCCAAATCCGACTCCGCCGCGCCGGAGGAAGCATGAGCAATGGTTCCCCCTCCAAGGGCACGGATGTGAAAGCCCTGCTCCAGGAATTGAAAACGAATCGCCGCACCCAGGGCATGCTGGTGGCCTTCGTGGCCATCCTCGCCTGGCTGTTCTGGCCCGA
>JANXQX010000278.1 GCA_025353305.1 Holophagaceae bacterium | reverse complement strand
CTTCGATACGCTGCTGAATCTGTTGAAGGCCCAACACGTGATCGATGATCAACTCCGGTGGACCTTCGGCCAGGGCCATCTCGTGGTTGTCGGGGATGCCATGGACCGCGGTCCCAATGTCACGGAAGTCCTGTGGTTTTTGAGGGCCCTTGAAGGAGCCGCCCGGAAAAAGGGCGGCTGGGTCCATGTCCTCCCCGGCAACCACGAAGTCATGGTGGCTGCCGGTGATCTCCGGTACCTCCATCCGAAATACGCCCGAAGGATCGAGGGCCTGCCGTCCCAACCTGAACTCCTCGGTCCGAATTCCGAACTCGGGCGCTGGTTGCGCAGCCGCCCCGTCCTGCTCAAACTGGGGAACTTTCTTTTTGTCCATGGCGGAGTTTCTCCAGAATTGGTGGCCCAGGGCTGGGACATCAAGCAGATCAATACGCGCTTCCTGGCTGCCTGGGGGCTGCGCGGACGCATGGCCGAAGGAGACGCCGCTTTCCTCCTCGGACCCAATGGGCCCGTCTGGTACCGGGGCCTTCTTCCACCGGGCGGGTCGCCATCCTCCACTGAAGCGGAGATCACCCAGGCCCTGAAGCATTTCCGCGTCGGAGCCATGATCGTGGGCCACACCACGCAGAACCACGTGACCGCCTTTCATGGCGGGAAGGTGTTCGTGATCGATGCCGGGATCTGGGAAGGTCAACCGGGCGAGGCCTGGCTCTGGGATGGTGGACGGGCGTGGCGTGCCAGCGCGGATGGACAGCGGGAGCCACTGTTGCCCTAAACCAGCCGGACCGGTTCGATGGGTCCATTCCGGGGTATAAAATGGAAGCCCACGACAACATAAATCATTGCGGGGCTTGACCTTTCTAATTCCCTCTCCAGTGCGGGATTTCAAACAATTCCACCGCAACGTTCACCCATGGGACACGTCTTGAATGCGCCAAGAAGGCGTATCCAGAAATGTACGGGGATGAATCCATGTAAAGGTTGGTAATAGATCGGTTGAAATCAGGTGAAAAAATAAAAATATTCTCAGCATGGCAAAATTGATTTGATATAGCATCTTATTCTCAAAGCACCACACCCACGAGGAGGGGTCATATGAGGAAGAGCATTTCGGCAGTCTTCACACTGGCGCTGGCATTCGCTGCATTCGCACAGCCGGCCACCGCAAAAGAGGGCAAGAAGGCAGGCACCGCTGTCCTGGTTGCATCTGGTGATATCAAGTGGAGCGACGTGCCTGGCTTTCCCGGCGTAAGCATGGCGGTTCTCCAGGGTGACCCCGCCAAGGGTCCACATCATTCCATGCTCAAGTTCAAGGATGGATTCGCCGCGCCGCTGCACCATCATTCCTCCGACCACTTCGGTACGGTCGTATCGGGAACGCTGGTGCTCACCGTCGATGGCAAGGATACGAAACTTCCGGCCGGGTCCTACTTCTCGTTCAAGGGCATGAAGCAGCACATGACCCGGTGCGAGCCTGGAGCCGATTGCGTGCTTTCCTTGGACGTCCGCGGAAAGTGGGACGTGGTCCCGGCAAAGGCCGCCCCCGCGAAATAGAACTGACACCGCATTCAATCGATGGCGTGCATCGATCTCCACCAGCGAGGTAATCCTCTATGCACACTTCGCCGACGACCTCCGGCAACTCCAAAACCATAGGATAGTGAATCCCGCAAATACCTCCCCTGGTACCTGGGCGTCCAGCAATGGACGGGTCCCATCCCTCCACCCACCTCGCTTGTGGAGTCGCGGCATGCGCTCACCATTCGTCAACCGAGCCTTTACATTTGCCTGGGCGTTCCTGGCATGCCTTGGCGCCCCTGGTCAGGTGCCCACGATCCACAAAGCCGAACCCAAGAAGCCTGCGCCCTTCGCCCCCCCCAGGCATCTCGCTTCCCTATCGACCCAATCCCAAATCGCCGGCAATGCGCCCGCGCGCCTGACACCCTCCGAATACCTCTCTCTCCTCCCCATGGTTTCCCGGCAGATGGGTACGGCCCCGGGCAAGTTTGCCGCCCACTTCATTCCCGCGACGGCCCTAGTCAAGCCTGGAGACATCCTCAGCTTCGGGGTCGGAGCACCGCCGGCGGGATGTTCCATAAGATTCACTGGAGCCTGGGTCAGCCAAGGGAAGGTGCCCTGGGAGCCATTCGAATCGGGCGGACCCTATGTCACGCAGGGAGCCGAGGTATCAAGTTTCCAGTTCGGAGCTCCGATTCAGGGAACGGGACTTTACCTGATCACGATCTATCTCGCCTCCAACCCTGGAACCGCTAAAATCCTGGTCGAATCGGGGGACGTGAATAGCAAGAACATCGGAGAGCAAAGTCCACTTCCGATCACAGCGCCAGCAAACGGTCGAATCCACCTTGTCCAGGAGGTCACATTGACTGACGCCAGCTACCTGTTTGCCTGGGTCCTGACCGATCGTAATACTTCACCGATAATCAAGGTTACAGGATGCGATTTTGTGCGGGTGAAATAAAGACGCCGCAAGCAGCGCTCGTAGGACGCCATGTACTCGGATTGCCTCTGGATGAAGGACGGGAACAGTAGATCGGTCGCGGCGTGGTAGGACTTTGAATCCCGACAGTCACTATGTGCCCCACGACGCGATTTCCAACTCGAATCAAGAGCGGTTAAGTTTGGTTTTATTCTCGGTATCGGGACAGCCGATACGCAAGACAAGATGAAATCCGGTGGGGAATTCTTTCTTTTTGAACGCAACTCCGCACAAGCCCACAGTCCAGGGCCCACGGCCCAGTTTCACAGTCCTTTCCGCGGCCTGACCAGCGCGTTCGCAAGGCTCAGGCCCATCACCAGGGCCACCGCCAGAAAGACCATGCGGAAGGCAGTCTGCAGGCCCACTTCGGTTTCGCCCATGCTGAGAAAGGCCAGGCCGCGAAATCCGATGGCGCCGGGCACCAGCACAAGCAGGCCAGGGAGTTCCATGATCTGGTTGGGCAGGCGCGTGCGGCGGCCGAACAGGTTGGCGGCGATGCCCAAGGCCATGGCACCGAGACCTGCGCCAAGCTCGGGGCCGAGCCAAGCTGAACCAAGGCGCGAAGACACAAAGGCCACGATGCTCGCCAGCAGGATCCAGCCGAAGTCGCGTTTCCGGGCCTGGAACAGCACCAAGTAGGCCAGGGGCACCACCAGCAGGGCCACCCACTCGGTCCAGGCCGCCAGAGGGATCGATGGGGCTTCCCGGAAGGCTGAGGCGAACTGCATGGCGACCTGGCGTCCCAGCGCCACGCCGAAGGCCAGCATCATCAGGATCATCACCGCGTCCACAAGGCGGGCCGATCCAGCCACGAGATTACCCGTGGCCACCTCACGCAAAGCGACGGTGAGTTTCAACCCCGGCAGCAGAACCACGATGCCGGCCAGGGTGATGGTGAAGGCCGCGGTATGCGGGATCAGGTGGGCCGCCACCACACCGCCGAAACCCGCGAGGGAAGCGGCGAGCAGGACCAGCACCTGGGACAGATGCTGTCGCTTCGATGTCCAGAACCCGAGCAAGGCGATGAGCACTCCGAGCAGGCCCGACAGCACCATCTCCCGCCACCCGCCGCCGAAAAAGCGCGCGGCCATGGCGCTGGAGAGCCCGAAACTCGCCACCTCCATGGTCCGGCCAAAGTGCGGCGCCTGGGCCGCCACTTCACGGACAAGCGCCGCGGCCTCTTCGATCGGCAGGTTGCCGCTGATGACTTCCTTCACCAGAGCCTGGATGCCCACCAGTTTCTCCAGATTGGTGTCCCCAGGCTCGGCGCGCACCATGAAGACTTCCCGGCGGTCAGCGCTCTGCAACTCCGCAAAAAAAGCCGTGGGATGCGCCAGGAATTCTCCTTCGAGCCCGAGGGAGCCCGCCACCCGCTGCATGGCCTCCTCGAACCGATGGGCCGGAGTCCCGAAGCTGTGCAGCGCCTTGCCGATTTCCAGACAGAAGGCGATGCGGGAATCCTGGGAGGGAGTTTGGGGATCGTCCATCGATCTTATGATGCGCCCGCCCGCCGGGTGACGGAAGACGTGCCTGTGGCGCGTTTGGAGTCGGCCCCCGGCGAGGCGGGCGAGACGAGGGCCCGAGCGCGTCTGGTCATCAATCCGCCTTGAACCCGCAGGTTTCATGACTGCCATCGCAGAAGGGCTTGGTCTGAGAGGCTCCGCAGCGACAGAGCCATGTATCCAGTCCCTGATGGCGCACATTTCCCTTTGAATCAAGGATGCGCGCTGGGCCGGTTACATGAAGCGGGCCATCGGTGGTGGGGTGGAATTGGAGATCCCCTTCTCCCGAAAACGCTTCTGTCACCGCTTCCGCTTCTTCCGCCACGCTGCCGTCGTGATGGAAGGGTTTGGCCTTGTGTCGATTGTCGCAAAATGGTTTGGCCCGGCTGTCGCCGCAGCGGCAGAGCGCCATTCGGAATTCCTACACCACGGTCTCCCCAGTGGCGTTAATGACCCGGCTCCGGGCCCGTACGTAGAGCGGGCCATCAACCATGACACGCACAGAATTCATCGCGTCTGGGACCTCGGCTTTCGATCCATCGACCTTCAGGGCGCCACTGGGGCAGCGGGTTATGACTTCCCATACCTCCTCGGCGTCGGCCGCATCGGGATCAACCCAGGGCGTGCGCCCTGCATCGAAAACGCGCGGCAGGCCCCGGATACATTCCGCCGCGTGGATGCATCGGCCCGTGTCGAAGGTGACCGTGAGCTGCCGGCCCTTGTAGGCGTGGATCCTTCCCATGACGCACCTCAAGTTGGTGCTGCCATGATGCGCTGCCCTTAGCACTCTGTCATGAGCCAAAATCCCGCCTTCAAATGGCTTCCGTCGTCGCGCTTCCTGGCATCTCAGGTCGGCAGGGAGTCTGCATTGCCTCCGCAGATCACCACACCGATGGGCTTCTCTTCATCTGGAATCCAGGCGCCGCTGAGCAGGGCCGCCAGAGCTGCAACGCCACCAGGTTCCGCGAGGATCCTGGCTTCGCGCCACAACCAGGCCTGGGCCGTAAGGATGGCCTCATCACTCACGAGCACCGTGGGACAAACGCGATCCTTTAAAATCTCCCACGGCAGCGCCCCGATGCTGGGCGCGCCCAAGGAATTACGCGCAACACCCTCGGCCTTCACGGTCACCGGATGGCCCGCTATCTGGGCCTCGAAAAGGCCGGGACAACCTTCGGGCTCGATGGGAATGACTTCAGATTCGCCTGCCATGGCCAGGGCCACGGCTGCCGGAAAACCGCCACCCCCCACCGCCAGAAGCCAGTGGCGGATCTGGGGCGCCTGCTCCAGCAATTCCAAGCCGAGGGTGCCCTGCCCCGCCAGCGTGGGCTCCTGATCATAGGGATGGACCAGGGGCCAGCCGGTCTCGCGCACGAAAGTCTCTGCCGCCAGGAAGACATCGGCGGGCACATCACCTACCTGGCGGATTTCGGCCCCGGTGAGTTTCATGGCTTCTACCTTGGTTACGGCGGCGCTCTTGGGCACGAAGATCACGGCTTGCTTGTGCAACACCTTCGCGGCATGCGCCACCGCCAGGCCGTGATTGCCACCGGAAAGGGCGACGACATGCCCGCCTTCGATCTGCAGCAGTGAATTGAACGCACCGCGCGGCTTGAAGGAGCCCGTCACCTGCAGGTTCTCCAGTTTCAAGGTAACGGGCAAAGGGCCAGATGGCGTTGGCAGGATTATATCCAGCATCGGTGTGAAGCGGATGAAGGGTGCGATGCGTAACCGCGCACCTTCGATGTCCGCTTTTGTGAGCATCAGCTCACGCCCCAATCCAGCACAACCTTGCCGCTCTGCCCGCTGCGCATGGCGTCGAAGCCCTTCTGGAAATCATCGATGCCGAAGCGGTGCGTGATGATCGGGTTCAGATTCAGGCCGCTTTGAAGCATGGCGACCATCTTGTACCACGTCTCGAACATCTCTCTTCCATACACGCCTTTCAGTAACAGGCCCTTGAACACAACCTTCCCCCAATCAATCGCCTGCTCGCCGGGCATGATGCCGAGCAGGGCAATCTTGCCGCCGTGGTTCATGACATCCAGCATCTGGCGGAAGGCTGTGGTGTTGCCACTCATCTCCATGCCCACATCGAAGCCTTCGGTCATGCCCAGGTCCTGCATGACCTGTTTGAGGTCCTGATCCGTCACGTTCACCGCTGCCGTGGCGCCCATCTGCTTCGCCAGCGAAAGCCGGTAGTCGTTCACATCGGTAATGACGATGTGCCGGGCGCCCACGTGCCGCGCGATGGCCACGGCCATGATGCCGATGGGGCCCGCGCCCGTGATGAGGACGTCCTCGCCCACCAGATCGAAGCTCAGGGCGGTGTGCGTGGCGTTGCCGTAGGGATCGAAAATGGAAGCCATTTCATCGGAGATGTTGTCGGGGATGTGGTAGACGTTTTCCGCGTCGATCACCAGGAATTCCGCGAAGGAGCCGGGCCTGTTCACACCCACACCCTTGGTGTTGCGGCACAGGTGGCGCTTGCCCGCGCGACAATTGCGGCAGAACCCGCACGTGAGATGCCCTTCTCCACTGACACGGTCGCCGGGCTTGAAAGCGTCCACCTCGATGCCGGTCTTTTCCACCACGCCGAAATACTCGTGGCCCACGATCATGGGCACCGGGATCGTCTTCTGGCTCCATACGTCCCAGTTGTAGATGTGCACATCCGTGCCGCAGATCGCCGACTTGTGGATGCGGATCATCACGTCATGCACGCCGACCGCGGGCACCGGCGCGTCGGTGGTGATCCAGATGCCTTCCTCAGGTTTGGACTTGATCAGGGCTTTCATGGGGACCTCCGCGAGCCATTATCACTTGTCAACCGCGAATCAACTGAACCTTACGTATTTGCGAATCTCCGCGTTATTCGCAGTCTCGATTTCTAGCTGATCACTCCCAATTTCCGCCCGACCTTCTCGAAAGCCGCAATCGCAAAATCCAGATCCTCGATCGAGTGCCCGGCGCTCATCTGGGTGCGGATGCGGGCCTCTCCTTTCGGCACTACAGGGAAGAAGAAGCCGATGACGTAGACGCCTTCGAGTAGCAGCGCGTTGGCCATGGCTTGAGCGAGGGCCGCATCACCGAGCATGACGGGAATGATGGGATGTTCGCCTTGCAGCAGGCGGAAACCAAGGTTGCTCATGCCGGCGCGGAAGTGGGCGGCGTTGGCCTTGAGGCGGTTCCGCAGCTGGTCGCCGTCAGCCAGGAGATCCAGGGCCGCGATGCTCGCCGAGGTGATGGCGGGGGCCAGGGAATTGGAGAAGAGGTAGGGCCGGGCCTTCTGTCGCAGCCACTCGATGACTTCCTTTTTCGAGGAGATGTAGCCGCCGCTGGCGCCGCCAAGGGCCTTGCCGAGCGTACCGCTGAGGATGTCCACGCGGCCCATGACGCCACAATGTTCATGGGTGCCGCGGCCTTTTTCGCCCATGAAGCCCACCGCGTGGCTGTCGTCCACCATCACCATGGCGCCATGTTTTTCCGCAAGGTCGCAGATGGCCTGAAGTTTGGCGATGTAGCCATCCATGGAGAACACACCATCGGTGACCACGAGCTTGAAGCGGGCGCCGCCCGCTTCCTTCAATTTCATTTCGAGGTCCGCCATGTCGGAGTTGGCGTAGCGGAAGCGCTGCGCTTTGGAAAGGCGGATGCCGTCGATGATGGAAGCGTGGTTGAGCGCGTCGCTGATGAGGGCATCTTCTTCGCCAAGGAGGGCTTCGAACACGCCGCCATTGGCATCGAAGCAGCTCGAATAGAGTTGCGTGTCCTCCATGCCGAGAAAGGCGCTGAGCCGGGCTTCAAGTTCCTTGTGGATGTCCTGGGTGCCGCAGATGAAGCGCACCGACGACATTCCGAAACCACGGGAATCCAGGGCTTCCTTGCTTGCCGTGATGAGGGCCGGATGATTCGAAAGGCCCAGATAATTGTTGGCGCACAGGTTCATCACGGGGCGGCCATTGGCCACGATGCGCGCGCTCTGGGCGCTGG
>JANXQX010000292.1 GCA_025353305.1 Holophagaceae bacterium | reverse complement strand
CGTGCTCGCCGGCCACTGGCTGGATCTTTACCTCATGGTGCTTCCTCCGGTGCTGAAGGGCGCCGCCCCCGCCTTCGGTCTTTCTGAGGCGGGCGGCGTGCTCTTGCAGTTCGGGCTGGGTCACATGGCCTGCTGGCCGGTCTTCATGAAGGACGTGAATCCGGAGCAGGAAGTGCCACAGAGATGAGGATTCGAACCCGGGGAGTTCTAACCTGCCGGGCGGGGACACCATTTTCAGTGAAAAAGACCGGGGATTTCGTTCCTGGACCTCGTCCGGCAGGTGGGAAGCTCAACGCACGATGGGCATCGACATCTTCTTGAGTGTGATCATCCAGCCCATTCCCGGGCTGGAGAACCCATAGAGAGTACCGCCATTGCACTGGAGTGGCACCGTGATTGGACCGGAATTCCCCAGGTGCACGGTGGCGGCGCAGCGGGCAGCATTGAGGTCCAGCTTGAGCCGGGCCACACCCGCCGTGCCTCCCAACCAGGGATGACCAGCCGCGTCCCGCATGGTGTTCACGTACTCCTGGTCGCCGTTGCCGGCGCCGTGCTCAAAAACGCCCTGGGTGGCGTTCCAAAAGAGGTAGCCCTCGGCGTAGTTATGAAACCCGTTATTGGCCACGACCGCGACTGTGTAGGTGACATAGTGCCAAGTGTCACCACTGTTCTGCTTCGCCCAGTCCACGTACTCCTTGAGGCAGGCGCAAGGGGTGATATTGGTGACCGCACCCCGGCCCGCGGAGGCGGCCTGCTTGATTTCCGCAACGCTGAGTTTGGGCGCGATGTGGGTGGCTCCTTTGGTACTGTCCTGGGCGTAAACAGGCGCGAGGGCGGTTAACACCGCTGCGAAGGCGAACGCAGTATTGCGAAGAGACTGCATACGATTTCCTTTAGATAGGTTTAGGTGGGAGGTGACAGGCTGATTCTAAATCAAATGGACAGCAAGGCTCATTTATTAACTTGCCTGAAGGAGGTGGCGTCCCGCTGGGGTTCGACTTGGGTCGCCTGGTCTACCGCCCGGTCATCATGAAGCTCGTGCATTCAGGGCAGGAAGTGCGGCAGAAAATAAGCGCCCCCACCGGCAACATTTGTGGAAAGGCACATCCCCCCCGCGCACCGCTCTAGGTCCTTGCGGGGCCGAAATGCCTGGCCGAGTCTATGCACAGGAGGCTTACCACGCCATGTTGCGCACTCCTCTATTTCTGATCGTCTGCACGCTTCTTTCTCCGTTTCAGCCCTCGCGGAAGACGCTGCGCCATCACGGCCCTTCCTGGGTGCGGGAATATGGTATCGGCCAGCCTATGTCGGTTCCGATGCCAACGTCGCGGCGCTGTTCCCAATCATGCGTTATTACGGCAAGCATTGGTTCGCTCGTACCACCCAGGAAGTGGTAGAAGGCGGTATCAGAGCAGAGGTATTCAACTGTTTTTCGGTGGGCGCAGAACTGGCATACGAAGGTGGACGCGCCACCAGCGAATCGGACTTCTTGAAGAATCACAATGTTGAAACCCTGTCCGCAAGCGCTTCCTGGGGCGTGCATGCCGAATATGACGGGAAGCTCGGCCCGATGCCGATCAACCTCTTGTTGCGTTACCAGCAGGAAGCCAAGTCCGGCCGAGGTGCGCAAACCGATCTAAGGCTGAACGCCGGAATCTATGGCCGCGAGCACCTCAAAGCCGGAATTTTCGCTCAAACCACCTGGGCCAACGATAAATCCGTTCAGAGTTATTACGGCATCACCGCGCAGCAAGCCGTCACCACCGGTCTGCCCGCTTACAGTCCCGCGGCAGGGATCGTGTCCAACGCGCTGGGTCTGTTCTGGTCCTATGATCTGACCGCCAAATGGATGTTCCAGGGCAGCCTGGAAGGAAGGCAAGTCCAGGGTGACGCCCGCAACAGCCCACTCGTGCAGGTAAGGAACAACCTCTACGTCAGCGCGGGATTGGCTTACCAGTTCTGAAGCGGTGGCTGTTGGCGCATTGAAGACATCCGCTCAACCCGTTGTGCCCACACCGAAATCCTCAGCCTTGAGGCTGCCGGCCCTTGCACCGGGATGATCACGATGCAACCGCGGATGGGAGTTGTGCAACAATCCGCAAACGCCTTAGGTTGCCTCCTCCCTCTGCGTCCGGCGCCAGTATCAGGCCTCGCCAGGAGTATTCATGCTGCTTCTTCGTCGTACCCTCTCCGCAGCGGCACTTCTGGTGCTCGCTTCCATACAGGCAGCAGCCGCGGATCCAGCTCTGTTTCAAGATCTGCGCTGGAGAATGCTAGGCCCGTTTCGAGGGGGACGGGTTCTCGCAGTGAGTGGCGTGCCGAAGGAGCCGCTGCATTTCTACTTCGGCAGCGTGAACGGAGGAGTCTGGGAAACATTCGACGCAGGCCGCACCTGGCGTCCCATTTTCGACGCCCAGCCGATCGGCTCCATCGGAGCGCTGGCCGTGGCGCCCTCAGCGCCAGAAACGATCTATGTCGGTAGCGGCGAAGCGGATATGCGATCCGATATCTCGCAGGGTAACGGCGTCTATAAAACGGTGGACGGCGGCGCTACCTGGCGCCACGTGGGGTTGGCCGACTCGCAACAGATCGGTCGGGTCCTGGTCCACCCTGAGGATGCCGACATCGTCTATGTCGCTGCGCTTGGCCATCCCTACGGCCCGAATGCCGAACGGGGACTGTTCCGCTCCATTGATGGCGGGAAGAGCTGGAAGAAAGTGCTTGGGAAGAATGACGACACCGGGGCCATCGAGGTCGCCTTTGAGCCCGGTAACCCGCGCGTAATGTACGCCGCGCTCTGGCAGACGCGCCGGACGCCCTGGAGCATCTACCCCCCTTCCAACGGACCGGGCAGTGGGCTCTACAAATCCATGGACGGCGGCGACACCTGGCGGGAATTGAAGGGCAACGGATTGCCCGACAAGCCCGGAAGGATCGGATTGGCTGCGGCGCCGTCGAAACCGCAACGCGTCTACGCGATCATCGACGCCGAGAAAGGCGGGATGTACCGCTCCGATGATGGCGGGGCCAACTGGATACGCACGAGCGATGATGCCCGGATCTGGGGCCGGGGCTGGTACTTTGGGGGCATCAGTGTAGAGCCGCGCAACGCCGACTTCGTCTATGCATGCAACACCAATCTCCACCGCTCCGAGGACGGCGGCAGGACCTTTGTTCCCATCAAGGGGGATCAGACCGGAGATGATTTCCACCAGCTCTGGATCGATCCTGAAAACCCGGAGCGGCGAATCCTCGGAGTCGATCAGGGAGCGCTGGTTTCGCTGAACGGCGGGAGCACCTGGAGTTCCTGGTACAACCAGCCAACCGGGCAGTTCTACCACGTCGCCACCGACAACCGGTTTCCCTATTGGGTCTACGGCTCGCAGCAGGATTCGGGCGCGGTCGGCATTCCCAGCCGCACCAGCACATACAACGGCATCAGCAGCATGGATTTCAAAGAGGTCACAGCGGGAGGGGAGAGCGACAACATCGCTCCCGATCCCACCGATCCCGACATCATCTACGGAGGCCGTGTGGAGAAGCTCAACCTGCGGACGCAACAAACTCAAGTGATCGATCCGACCCTCGCCCATCCCGCCTTTGATCGCCGAACCTGGACGCTGCCGCTCGTCTTCTCGCGGCGGGATCCCCGCGTTCTCTATTTCTCCAACCAGCGGCTGTACCGCACCGCCGACGGAGGTTCCCACTGGACGGTGATCAGCCGTGATCTCACACGCGAAACGCCCGGCGTTCCGTCGAATCTTGATCCGATCACTGCGGACCTCAATCCACATTCCGGTCCGCGGCTTGGCGTGATCTACTCGATCGCCCCGTCGCGGTTGGCCGACCACGATATCTGGGTCGGTACCGATGACGGTCTGATCTGGCGCACCAGAGATGAAGGAGAACACTGGAACGACATCACGCCCACTGGCCTCGGGGCCTGGTCGAAGGTCGGAATCATCGACGTCTCGCATTTCGATGCGGAAACGGCCTACGCTGCCATCGATCGGCATCGCATCGAAGACACCCGCCCGTACATCTATCGCACTCATGATGGTGGAAAAAGCTGGAAGCTGGTGTCGTCGGGAATACCCGATGGGAGCTTTGTCAACGCGGTTCGCGAAGACCCGGTCCGGAAGGGTCTCCTGTACGCCGGCACCGAGCGCGGCGTGTATGTCTCATTCGATGATTGTGATCAATGGCAGCCGCTGCAGTTGAATCTTCCGGTGACCTCGGTCCGCGATCTCGATATCAATGGCGATGATCTGGTCATTGCCACGCATGGCCGTGGTTTCTGGGTCATCGATAACGTCACCCCATTGCGGCAGGTGAATTCCATGGTCGCAAGCGCAAGCGCATGGCTCTACAAACCAGCGACCGCTGTGCGTGAACGGCAGGCCGGATTCACCGGGACGCCGCTGCCCAAAGACGAGCCGATGGCGCCAAATCCACCTGCCGGAGCTTGTATCGATTACGTTTTGCAGTCGGCGGCGACTATTCCCATCACAGTCGACATCATCGACAGCGATGGGAAGCTGGTGCGCCACTACAGCAGCGCGGACCCGACCCCGAAAGCCGACCCGGCCACGTTGAGGACATCTCCGGAGTGGTTCGTCACACCGTGGACACTGGCGACGACCCCCGGAATGCATCGCTTCATCTGGCCGCTTCGCTATGCGGCGCTTCCAGCGCTGGCGGGCCCGCGTAGAACATGGGCAGACGGAGTGTGGGCCCCGCCGGGGGACTACAGGATCGTGTTGAAGGCCAATGGTCAGGAACTGGCGCAGGCGCTCAGGATCACACCCGACCCGCGATTGTCCTTTCCATCGGCGGCGTACGCCGAGCAGTTTGTTTTTGCCAGGGAAGTGCTGGCGCTGCGGGCGAGCGTCACGACGGCGCTCGAAGAGGCCATCCAACTGAACGCCAAGATCCTGAAGCGACAGGCGACAGCGGACATGGCAGATGCTGCAATGTCCGCCGATCTAGAGGCCGTTCACCGGAAAGCCATGGATATCGCCGAAGCCATTTCACCAAGTACATGGTGGATTTCCCCGAAGCACACCACCAGTCTCCAGTTTCTCGACGGAGCCTTGGAGAAATTGGAGAGCGCCGCCGATGGCGCCGATGGTCCTCCCACCTGGGACGCTCGCGCATCCCTGGATAAACTGCGGCCGACTGCCGAGGCAGCGGTGCGCGCCTGGAATGCCTTCAAGGAGGCCGATCTCAGTGCGGTGAACAGAAAGCTTAAGGCGGCCGCGCTGCCGGAATTGGTGCTTCCGTAGGTAGTGGGGAAGGGCCTATCGTCTACCCCTGGACCTTTGACGGTCGTGGCCGTATACGCTGATCGGGGCAGAAAAATGGTTGCGCTGCGCGAACCCTTCGTACCGATAATTCCCCCGGTAGTGATGGACCGGGTAGGTTTCAAGTTCGGTGTAAAACGGCCGCACAGGCCCTGGGCAACAGCCGTCCTGAATCGGGTAACTCCGATGGTTGTAGCCGTCATCGTAGTCCATGTAGCGGCCATTGATGACGACGGGCGGCAGCGTTCTGGCCACGTGGTCAAGCGTTCTCAAGACTTGCCGTGGCGAGGGGAGGATGCCCAGGGGGTCAAGGATCTTGGGCAGGCGGTCAGCTCCCCCATGTTGCGCGCTGAGGGTCATCACCCCAGCCAAGGCGACGATTAGCATTACGGTGACGTGCTTCAGTGCCGTTCTCATGGAAATCTCCTTCGGCGGGATATACACATGGATCATGCCAACCAACAAGTCGATTCAATCCGGATTTTGCATTTGAACTCGTAGCCCCTGGATGTTCCGGGGGCTTTCGGTCAGAGGGTGTAGGGGAGCGGAATCGGGGATGAGCCTCCTTTGCTCAGGCCATTAGGGCCATAAGCGGGCCTTCGGTTGCACCCGCTTTGCGGTTGGCATGTGGCGCCA
>JANXQX010000282.1 GCA_025353305.1 Holophagaceae bacterium | reverse complement strand
GCGGACCTCCTCCCAGAGAGCGTGGACTGCCCGAGTGTCGCAGCCAGCGAAGGGGTGGAAGCAGGACTTCTGCAGGCGGGCGCGGGGCAGGGGGGCAGTCGTTGCATTCATGGCGTTCTCCAGGGCGTTGGGTACGGTCCCAACTCTTGCGGCCCTTGCGAGTCAACGATTGTCTAGCTCAATCCATGGCGCGACAACGGATGTCCTGAACTTGTCGCCATCCTGGACCCATGAACCATCGCAGGCATTCCCCCAAGACGACTCGCGCCTCCCGCACCCACTCCAGGAGCTGTGCGCGAGGATCCCGGCGGAAGGAACGTCGGCAACCCTCGGTCACCCAGTCCTACCAGCCCCTGGACTGGCCCCTGCCGCGGGATGCCGTCACGAAGAACACCAGGATCACCTTTCAAGAAGCCTTCGCCCTTTGCAAGGCTTACAAACTCCAGAGCGGAAACTGGTCCGCCGGCACTGCCGCCAAATCTGAACGGCAGTTCGAACGCCATGTTCCCTCCCCTCTGATAAAGCGGCTCTTGAAGGAAGTGGACCTCAACCATCCGGGAAGCACTTGAACTTGGGTCAAAGCACCTCGTTCCAGAACGCAAGGAACTGGTAGTGGCCGTCAGAATTCACGACCTGAGGCACACTTACGGCACGATGGCATATGAAGAAATAGAAGACGTTAAGGCTGTTTAAGGCCTAATGAACCACCAGAATGACGCCAGTACGAAGATCTACATCCACCTGCGGGAAGTCAGGCGGAAGCGCAATGCGCTTGCCGTCGGGGAAGCAATGCATGAGAAGGCGAAAAAGAATGCGGGGTAGATTTCCCGAATCATATGCCCATAAGCACGGATCAGAATGAGCCAGCGCGGCACGCATCCCCCATCTCCTGTTGTTCTTGGAGAGGCGGCCGAGCTTGACTAAAATGATGCTGTAGTCTCAGGGCTTGGGAGGTGGAGGCAATATCCCAAGTTCATCCTTGCCGGTAATACCTTGGTCCCATGGCACGAGTCTAGGCTTGGCCCCCAGTGATTCAGTGAGCTCTTCGAGGTTCTGGCCGCTAGAGGAAAATTTCTGAAAGAGATCCATGAGTTTCTGGGCTTCGGCCAGGGCGGCATGAGCGTCCTTATAGCCCAGATCGATGAGCCGCTCGATGGCGTTTCGGCCGAAGTCAAGCATCGTTAGAAGACTTGGATTAATGTCTTCCGTGGGTCGGATCTGAAGCAGTGTCGTGTCAGGGTAGTCGGCGCGATTTTGGATCTGGGTATCACTGAGGAATACGGAGCAGATGTATTCACAGCCTTCATCCCTAAGAGCCTGGGATGGGAGGGGCGCCGACAGCCCCGCGTCCGTATAGTGCTTTCCCTTCACCTTACGGGGCGGGAACGCCAGAGGTATGGCTGAGGCAGCGAGGAGAGCATTCTTCACGTCCTCCGGCTTCAACGTGGAGGCACGGAAGTAAACCGCCTTGCGCCAAGCTCCTTCCGCGATGTCGCGGAGGGGATCCGTCACCATACCCATGACGGAGGCGGGGATCATGGCGATGAGAAAGGTTTTCTCCGATGATACGACTTGATCGTAGTTGATCCATTTGTCGAGGAAGGCCTCCACGGGGCGAGGATCCAGGAGGTGCGTGCTCTTGCCGGTCACTTTGTCCATTATCCTCAGGACGCTCGGCAATTCGGTCGTGCCGAATAGCTTAATCAAAGTCTTGGCCACCGCGGAGGGATCGACTTCGATCAGGCCCGCATCAGGCGTGGCGCGCCAAAGCCTGCACAGATCTTCCATATGGCCGACGGATCCGTCACCCGTACAGTAGAAGGCTCCGTTCAGCGATCCAATGCTGGTGCCAGCAATACTGTGAAAGCGCAAGCCCAGCTCGGCAAGGGCTAGGAGAGCCCCGGCCTGATAGGCGCCCCGCGCCCCACCCGAGGCCAAGGCCAGACCCATTTTGTTACTCATGGGAAACTCCGTCCGACCAGGTCTGCATTTCGTTGCCGATGGTCTCTACCAGATCCATTGGCCGGACGATTCTCCGTTGCAACAGGCGAGTACAATGGGGAGCCTCCCTCAGGGATGCGAGGGATTCGGGGAGCGCACCCTGGGCATTGTCGCCGTCGTTGAGGAGAAGACCCTGAAGGAGTCCACAGGTGGGCGTTGCAGGGGCCCCTAGGGTGAAGGCGGCTGCTTCAATGAGTCCGGACTGGACTTCACTGGCCGTCTGGAACAGCAGTTCATCCAGTGGCAAGGGGGCATTGGAACCGAGGCACCCACCTACAATCATTAGAGCTGCTTTCCACTCAGTGGGGCCTTCGGGGGTGCCGGCATGGAGCCACCCAATAGAAGTGAGGAAGTGGGCGGACTCCAGGAGTGGCCCCATGCCGGGGTAAAGTGCCCTGGCCTGGAAGCAGTCTGTGAGACGCCGGGTTACCTTCTCGCGGCTCAAGTCCCTGCGCAGGCCATCAATCTCGCCCATGAGCATTTCGGATTCTTGCTTGATCGCCTGGTAGAGCTCAAGCCTGAGACGCTTTTGTCCGGTCCGCAGGGATTCCGTACGATTCCCCAACTCATCGATGTCGTGACCCACTGCCTGCAAATTCTGCACCACCTGCGCGATGCAGGCTCGCGTGCGGATTTCCTCATGCATGATCTCCTGGACCACACTCATGGTGGCCCGTTGGACGGTTAGCAGGTCCTGGCCGATCTGAGCCTGGAGTTCCTGTCCAGAACCGGTCACGCTGTCCCAGAGGCGGTTCAGGAACCCGCGATTCCGGAAGCCCCGGAGCCCAACATCCGCCGAGCGCAAGCCGCCCGTGATGTCGATGGCCAGCCGCTCGTACACATGGGGGTATAAAGAAGGTTCCAGGCCGAATTGCGCCTTGATGAGAGTCATATTCACGAGCGGACCTCCATGTATTCCTGCAGATCGGCGAACTCTTTGAGCAGGAGGTCACAGGACTTGAGAGTTGCATGCACAGTGGCTCGGGCCTGAGTCAGGGCATCCTGGCCCAGGCTGTGGGTCTCCAAGGTGTGGCGGAGGTTCTTCATGTAATCGTCCGCGTAGCCTTCTAGTGCCACCTTCGCCTGATGGACATTCCGAATTACTTCCTTCCCCAGCCTATCCTGAGCCACTTGCTCGGACGTCTCGGCGATTTCCTTGATGCGCTGAGTCCAATAAACCAAGTATTCCCCGCGGTTGACTTTGTACTTCCGAATTTGAATATTGTAATCCTCGATCCAATTTTCTTCCGAGTCGCAGCATAGGCCTTTGACCTTCTTCTTTCGAGCTCGCTGTCCCATGCGTTCTTCGGTGCTCAACTTGCGCAGTCGGCGAATCTCTTCCTGCACCTGCGCTAGGAGGGTTTCCAAGTCTATGGGTTCAAAGGTGAGCCGGATTGGCGGAAGGGTGATACGCAGCCGTTTTCCGACGACATTTTCGATCTGGCGGGAAATCCCGTCCACCACAGGGCCTAGCCTCTCCTGGATTGCCGGGTGCCATTCGTAGCCGAGTTTGGGCAGGTAGTGCTGAGTGAAGCCGTTCACCCGATCCTTCATGATCCTCGCGATACTCTTAGAGAGGACTTGGAGCTTTGGGTTGGGCTCGGATCGGTCGATCTCTTCGTTAAATAGGGGGGTATTTTCGGCATTGTTGATCTTGGAGTCAATGGAATTGCACAGTTCAGTTGAGAAGGTGGTGAATTCCTGCGCCATCTTCTTGCTCAGACTGGATGTCAGTTCCTGCTTCAGGCCTTCGAACAAGTCCACCTGGTCGGTTAGGCCCTTGAGTTCTGCCTCCAATTGGTCCGATTTCTTGCTCAGTTCATTTGCATCGGAATCCAGGGCCCTAAGGGTAACGACCTGTTCTTGGTTCAGACGCTGGAGCGCGCTCAAGCCCTTCCCCAACTGGGCTTCCAGGAACAGTTCTAGCCGATTGGTGAAAACGTGGGCCAGGACGCTTTGCTCGAAGGCCTGGAGCCGGCTAGCTTCCATGAGCGCGGGTGCCGAGGCTTCTACACTGGCCAAGTTCTTCTCGTAGGTCATCTGGCCAAACAGGATGCGCGCGGCATCTTCTCTCTGGGAGGGATTCAGCCGCCCGAGCATGGCCATCCTGGCCAGGAAGCCCCGTTCAGCCGAGACCAAATGAATGCGCTCTGGGTCGAGCTTTTCGATTTTGAGTTGGGAGGTGAGGATGTTTTGAACATAGTTCCGGGTTTCATTCTCGTCCATGCCAGTGCGGGAGACACTGTCGAACTTGTTCACCACGAAGAACAGAGTGCTGCTGATTTTCTTCCGAAGTTCGGGGCGCAGGTCACTCAGCACCTTAAAGAGGTCTGCCTCGGAGTCAGTCTTTAGCTTGGTGTAGTCGAGGAGGTAAACCAGAGCGTCTGCCTCCTGGATCAGGCCGTATACCTGATCCTTCAATCCTTCCAGGCCAGCCTCGTTGGGGCCCGGTGTGTCGATGAGTTCGAACTTTATGTCGCCAGAGCCATCTGGCTCCACTATTTGGTCCGCCAGGGCTGCAATTGGCAACTCCAGGGCGAGACGTTCTGTGCCTGAAACTCCATTGGTGGTTCTGAATCCCTGATTCATGTCCCTTAAGGCGT
>JANXQX010000237.1 GCA_025353305.1 Holophagaceae bacterium | reverse complement strand
GAGATCGCCAATGGACGCTACCGTTTCAAGAAGGTGTTCGGGGGGTTGAACTGGACCCCCGACCTGCGCTCCCCCCTGACCGAACCGGGAGTCGAAGTGAAAACCGGCGAGTACCTGCTGGCTGTGGATGGTGCCGACCTGAAAGCCTCGGACAACTATTTTGCCCGTTTCGAGCGCACAGCCGGCCGGATCGTGGAACTGACGGTGGGTCCCAGTCCCGATGGCAAGGGGGCCCGGGTGGTCAAAGTGGTGCCCATCGAAAACGAGGCGGCCCTGCGCAACCGGGATTGGGTGGAGGGGAACCTGCGAAGGGTCACCGAGGCCACCAAGGGCCGTGTGGCCTATGTCTACGTTCCCAACACCGCCTCCCTCGGCCACACTTACTTCAAGCGGTATTTCTTTCCGCAGGCCGACCGCGAGGCCATCATCGTGGACGAGCGCCACAACGGGGGCGGAAGCGTCGCCGACTACTACATCGACATCCTCCGGAGGCCCTTCATCAGTTCCTGGGCCATGCGGTATGGTGCGGACCTGAAGACCCCCATCGCGGGGATCCAGGGCCCCAAGGCCATGCTCATCGATGAGACTGCGGGTTCCGGAGGTGACCTGCTGCCCTGGATGTTCCGCAAGCTCAATCTCGGCCCGCTCATCGGCAAACGCACCTGGGGCGGTCTGGTGGGCATCCTGGGCTTCCCGGTGCTCATGGACGGAGGCTTCGTCACGGCCCCCAACCTTGCCATCTGGACCGAGGACGGCTTCATCGTCGAGAACGAGGGTGTCCCCCCCGATATCGAAATCGAGCAGACCCCCGCCGAGGTCATGGCTGGCCGCGACCCCCAACTCGAGAAGGCGATCGAGGTGATGTTGAAGGAACTCGGCCAGCATCCTGCAGTGAAGCCCAAACGCCCGCCTTTCCCCGTCCGGGTGGAGAGATCCCACTAGCGCAGGGTTCCGTCGTTCTGCCCAATGTGCCCCAAGTCGGCCGCTGAATTCCCTATACTGCGGCCAGGAGTCCGACGATGGGACATCACCTGGGTACCAAGGACAGCCTTGTTCCGCTCATCGACCGGCTGAACAAATACCCCATCGGACTGGTGGACACCGCCAAGCTGCGGGAGATTCTCGCCCTGCTTTTTTCTGAGCAAGAGGCCTTCGTGGCCTCGCATTTCCCGCTGGAAGAGTCCACCCTTTCTGAACTTGTGCGGGCCACGGGCATGACCGGAGAGGAGTTGCTTCCGCTGCTGGAAACCATGGCTGACAAGGGTCTGGTGATGGACATGCCCTACGCTGGCACCACCTACTACCTGCTGATGCCGGGGCTCATCGGGTTCTTCGAGTTCACCTTCATGAAGCACAGGACCGATCTGCCCCTGGAGCGCCTGGCCACGCTCATGCACGAATACATGGTGGAGAGCCAGGCCAAGGAATTCTTCGGCAGCAAGACCCAGCTCACCCGCGCATTGGCCTATGAAGAGCACATCCCCGTGACATCGGAGATCGCTACCTATGAACGGGCGCGGGAGATCATCCATGAGGCGGGGGTAGGCGCCGTGGGTATCTGCTTCTGCCGCCACAAGAAGTCCCACCAGGGGAAAGCCTGCGCCAAGGGCGCGCCCATGGAAGGCATCTGCATCTCTCTGGGGAGTGGTGCGAAATTCCTTGCTCGCCGGGGCTTCGCGGAACTGAAGACTGAAGCGGAACTACTGGAAGTCATCGACCGGGCTCGGGACTTGCGCCTGACCCACGTCACCGACAACATCCGCGAGAAGCCCTCCTTCATCTGCAACTGCTGCCGCTGCTGTTGCGAACTCATGGCGGGAGTCCAGATGGGATTCCATGAGGGCATCGCCAAGACCGGCTTCACCGCGGTCATCGATCCGGAGCGCTGCGATTACTGCGGGACCTGTTTCACTGCGTGCAACGTGAAGGCCATCGGCCTTGCGAAAGGGCGGACCTTCGCTTCCCCGGAAGACCGTTTTGCCGAGGTGAAGGGGGCGGTCTGCCTGGGCTGCGGGGCCTGCATTTCCGCCTGCGAAAAGGAAGCCTTGCACTTGATTCCGGCCGAGAACCGGATGCTCCCGCCCCGCAAAAAATCCGATCTCTTCATTCGAATCCTCCGTGAGAAGAGCCGCCTCAGGCCCTTTGTGACCAGCCGGGTCAAGAAGCAGGTGCGGCGGGCGCTCTCATTCGGGCGTGCCTGATCCTTCACGCGTTTTTAGGTTGGCCAAAGCCAAAACCGGGGATCGAAGCATTGCTTTTTCCCTGAATTTGCGATCCATGTCGTAAAATGGAGATTCGGCGGCCCTCCAGGATTTCCGAGACAGCTCCAACCACCGCTGGCCCTTCCAGGGCCAGGACCGCCGGCATCCTCCTTACATCCGCCAGGCCCACCCGGCCCCGGAGCCGCCACGTGATTGCACCCGATCCGCAGCAAAAATAGTTCGGGCGGTTCAGGACAACTGTCCGCTGAGCCCAACGCAGCTCGGTCGAGCACCGAAGATGAATACAGCAACCCAAGGATCTTGATGAAATGTGTTGATGATTTCCGGCTGAAATTCGGGAAAAAAGAACTGGTGCCTATCATCGTCGGCGGTATGGGCGTGGACATTTCCACGGCGGCGCTGGCGCTGGAAGCGGCGCGCCTGGGTGGGGTCGGCCATATCTCGGACGCGATGGTCAACGAGGTTTCCGATCGGCACTTCGATACCACTTTCGTCAAGGATAAAATCGCGCAATTCAAGTACAACATCAACAATTCGGACAAGACCGATATCCATTTCGACCTCGGTCATCTGGCCGAGGCAACCAGGCTGCACGTCGGCAACACCATGCAAGCCAAGCGCGGCGATGGCGAAATCTGGGTCAATTGCATGGAGAAACTCACCATGAATGCGCCGCGCGAGACCCTGCGCGTGCGTCTGGCCTCGGCGTTGGATGCCGGGGCTGACGGCATCACCCTGAGTGCCGGCCTGCACCTGGGTTCCTTCGGCCTGATCGAAGATCATCCGCGATTCCGTGACGCGCGCTTGGGCATCATCGTGTCCTCGATGCGCGTGCTGCAGATTTTCCTGCGCAAGAACCACAGGCTCAATCGCTTGCCGGATTACATCGTGGTCGAAGGCCCCTTGGCTGGCGGTCACCTTGGTTTCGGCATGGATTGGGCGAAGTATGATCTGGTGACGATCATGGCCGAGATCGCTTTATTCCTGAAAGCCGAACAACTGGATATTCCACTGATCCCCGCGGGTGGAATTTTCACAGGCAGCGATGCTGTCGCCTTTCTTGAAAATGGCGCGGCAGGAGTGCAGGTGGCCACCCGTTTCACCGTATCCAATGAATGCGGTCTGCCGGCCAAAGCCAAGCAGGAATATTTCAAGGCCAGCGAGGAGGACATCGTCGTCAACACGATCTCTCCCACCGGCTACCCGATGCGCATGCTCAAGAACACACCGGCCATAGGCTCGGGAATCCGCCCCAATTGCGAATCCTATGGCTATCTGCTCGACGGCAAGGGCAGATGCTCCTACATCACGGCCTACAACCGCGAGGTGGAAGCCCACCCGAACGACAAGACCATCTCCGTCATGGACAAGACCTGCCTGTGCACCCACATGCGCAACTACACTTGCTGGACGTGCGGGCATAACACCTACCGCCTGAAAGACACCACGCGCCGGCAGGAAGATGGAAGTTACCAGACGCTCACCGCGGAACATATCTTCCACGACTATCAATACAGCCTTGATCAGGAAATCGCTTTGCCGGATTGAGTGCAGGGGTGAAGGCGTAGACTCTTGTTCATCCGCCACTGGGCGCAGAAGGGACCTGGATGAGCTTCGGTGAGCCCCAAGGCAAAGGCAAGAGCACACTGATCGGGGGATGCCTCGTGATCATCGCGGTGGGCGCGGGGCTCTTTTTTATCGGGGAGCGTGCCAGCAAACATGAGGACGCCTTGAAAGCCGAAAGTGCGGCAGCTGCAGCCGCGGCCGATGCCAAGGCGAGAGAGGCGGCCATCCTGGCGAAGCAGGTGCTCGTCGGCATGACCCGGGAGGAGGTGGAGCGGGCCTGGGGCAAACCCGACCGTGTCGACCGTTCTTCGAGCGGGGCCGGGGTCCGTGAACAGTGGGCCTACGAGAGCGGCTTTTATGTGTATTTCGGGAATGAGAAAGTGACCTCCATCGGCAGATAGTATTTCAGGCACGTTGTGCACGGCTGTTCTGCCCGTGCCAGGAAGCCTTGGCAGGAGCTTCGAGGCAGTCCATTCTGGAAAGATTCCAGAGGGATCCCATGCTTACCATCACGCCACTCCACCGCTCTCTTTGCCTCGGCCTCGTGGCCGCCAGCCTGGGTTTTGCCGACACACCCCAAATTGACGCCAAAGCCCGGCCATCTCAAAAAGCCGCGGTCTCCCAGGGCCTGGATCTGGCCGGCATGGACAAGTCCGTAACCCCGGGCGAGAACTTCTTCACCTATGCCAACGGCACTTGGTTGAAGGAGACGCCCATCCCCGCCGATCGCAGTTCCTTCGGCGTGGGCGCCACGGTGGCGGACCTCACGGACAAGCGCACAGCCGCGCTGATCCAGGAGGCCGCCAAGAGCAAGGCCCCTGCAGGCTCTGATTTCCGGAAGATCGGCGACTACTACACGAGTTTCATGGATGAATCGGCCATCGAAAACGCAGGCTTGCGTCCCATCCAGCCCAACCTCGAGCGCATCAATGCCATCCAGGACCCCAAGGGTCTGGCTGCTTTCCTTGGCTCCACGCTGCGGGCGGATGTGGATGTCCTCAATGCGACCAATTACTACACCGCCAATCTGCTGGGCCTCTGGGTCGCCCAGGACCTGGACAACCCATCGCGCTACTCTCCCTTTCTCCTGCAGGGCGGCCTGGGGATGCCCGACCGGAGCTACTTCCTGGACGAGTCGCCGCGCATGGCCTCCCTGCGCATAAAATACCAGGCCCACGTGGCCGCCATGTTGAAGCTGGCCGGAGTTGCCGAAGCCGAAGCCGAAGCCAAGGCCGCGGCCATCCTCCAGCTGGAAATCCGCATCGCCAAGGCCCACTGGAACCGCGAGGACTCCGGCGCTGTCTTGAAGGGGAACAATCGCTGGGCGCGAAAGGACTTCGACTCCAAGGCCCCGGGTATGGATTGGGGGGCTTACTTCGCGGCCGCCAAGCTCGACAAACAATCGGACTTCGTCGTCTGGCAGCCCAGCGCCCTCAGCGGCATCTCGGCCCTGGTGGCGGACCAGCCCCTGGCGGTGTGGAAGGACTACCTGGCCTTCCATGCCCTTCAGCACATGTCCACCTTCCTTCCCAAGGCCTTTGTGGAGCAGTCCTTCTCCTTCTACGGCAAGGATCTCAGGGGCGCCTCCCAGTTGCAGGACCGCTGGAAGCGCGGGGTAGCCGTCACCAACGGCGCCCTCGGGGAAATCGTGGGCAAACAGTACGTGAAGCGCTACTTCCCCCCGGCCGAAAAGACCCGGGCCCAGGCCATGGTGGCCAACATTCTCGCGGCCTTCGGCAAGCGCATCGATCAGCTGGAATGGATGGCCCCCGAGACGAAAGCCAAGGCCAAAGCCAAGCTGGCAACGCTCACCGTCGGCGTTGGCTACCCGGATCGCTGGCGCGACTACGGTGGGCTCCATGTGATCGCAGGCGACGCCTTCGGGAATGCCGACAGGGGGGAGTTGTTCGAACTCCAGCGCAACCTGCGCAAGCTCGGCCAGGCCATCGATCGCACCGAATGGGTGATGACTTCCCAAACCGTCAACGCGGTGAATCTGCCCGTGATGAATGCGATGAACTTCCCCGCGGCCATTCTGCAGCCTCCCTTTTTCGATCCCAAGCGTCCCTCGGCCATGGACTACGGCGCCATCGGCTCCGTCATCGGCCACGAGATCAGCCACAGCTTCGACGACCAGGGCGCCCTCTTCGGCGCCAGCGGCAAGCTGGAAAACTGGTGGACGCCTGGGGACTTCAAGCACTTCCAGGCTTCGGCCACCCAGCTGATCAAGCAGTACGACGGTTACCATCCCTTCCCGGATCTGGCCGTCAACGGGAAGCAGACCTTGGGTGAGAACATCGCCGACGTGGCGGGTCTCGCCGCTTCCCTGGACGCCTATCACCTATCCCTGCGTGGCAAGCCGGCGCCGCTGGTCCAGGGCTTCACCGGCGATCAGCAGTTCTTCCTCAGCTTCGGCCAGAGCTGGCGCGAGAAAAGCCTGGAGCCATCCCGGCGCCAACAGGTGGTCACCGATGGCCACGCCCCGGCCGAATACCGGACATTCACCGTGCGCAACCTGGATGCCTGGTACGAAGCCTTCCAGGTAAAGCCCGGCCAGGGTCTCTACCTGGCCCCCACGGACCGCGTGAAGGTCTGGTAGGGGGGCGCTTCTTCTTCGGGTGATTCACTTGACAAGGCGAAGCCCCGGGAGGAGCGTGGACCAGAATCCAGCAGAGGTTCATGGAGGTATTTCATGGTCCGGTCCCTCTCTTTCATGCTCAACGGCAAGTCAGTTCAGGTGGACGCCGACGAAGGCCGCATGCTGCTGTGGGTGTTGCGCAGCGACCTGGGGCTGACGGGCACCAAGTACGGCTGCGGCCAGGGCCAGTGCGGCGCCTGCACGGTGCTGGTGGACGGCAAGCCCGTGCGCAGCTGCTCCACCAGCCTGAAGGAAGTCGCGGGGAAAAAGGTCACCACGATCGAAGGGCTTGAGCGCAAGGACGGACTTCACCCCGTGCAGCAGGCTTTCATGAAGCACCACGCCTTCCAGTGCGGCTACTGCACGTCTGGAATGATCGTCGCTTCGGCAGCCTTGCTGGAGGGCAAACCGAATCCCACCCGCGAGGACATCGCCCAGCATCTTGAAGGCCACCTCTGCCGCTGCGGCTCCCACCTGCGGATCCTGGACGCCGTCATGGATGCGGCAGCCGGGAAGGGAGGTGGCAAATGAAACGCCGCGCCTTCCTGCAGGGAACCGGCATCACCGGCCTGGTGCTGTTCTTTTCTTCGGATTCCATGCTCGCCCAGGAGCGTGAGCGTCCGGCCGCGCGGCCGGGCTACCCCTCGGACTTCAACGCCTACTTGCGCATCGCCCCTGATGGCCGCGTCACCTGCCTGGTGGGGAAGGTGGAGCTGGGGCAGGGCAGCATGACCGCCCTGGCCATGCTCCTGGCCGAAGAACTCGACGTGGCCCTGGAGCAGGTGGACATGGTCATGGGCGACACGGACCTGTGCCCCTGGGACATGGGCACCTTCGGCTCCTTGAGCATCTGGCAGTTCGGCCCCGTGCTGCGGGGCGCCGGCGCCGAGGCCCGGGCGGTGCTCCTGCAACTGGCCTCTGAAAAACTGAAGGTCCCGGTGGAAATGCTTGAAGTGAAGAAGGGCATCGTCTCCAAGAAGGGCGATGCCTCGGTGCATGTTGGTTATGGCGAACTGGTGGCTGGAAAGAAGATCGAGCGGCATCTGGAAAAGGTCACCCCCAAGCCCGTGTCCGCCTTCAAGCTGGTGGGCCGGGACGCGGCGCGCAAGGACGCGCGCGAGAAAGTAACCGGCAAGGCTGTTTACGCCGCGGACATCCAGTTGCCAGGCCTGCTGCATGCCCGTGTTCTGCGTGCGCCGACCCACGGCGCGGTCATGGAATCCGTGGACACCGCTGCGGCCGAAGCGCTGGCTGGCGTGAAAGTGATCCACGACAAGGAGCTGGTGGCGGTGCTCCATGCCCGTCCCGACGGTGCCGCAGAAGCCCTGTCAAAGGTGAAAGCAACGTGGAAGAACCCCGTTTCAACGCTTGATCAGCACACCATTTTTGAACACCTGGGCAGGACTGCGCCGAAGGCCCGGAGTCTGGCGGACAAGGGCGATCTGGCGGCCGGCAAACAAGCCGGAACCGAATGGCTGGAAGCCACCTACACCAACGCCTACGTGGCCCACGCCCCCATCGAGACCCACGCGGCGGTGGCCTCGTGGGAAGGGGACAAGGTCACGGTGTGGGCCAGCACCCAGGCCCCCTTCATGGTCAAATCGCAGGTGGCCGAGGCCCTGGGTCTCGCGGCCGCGCAGGTGCGGATCATCACGCCCTACGTGGGCGGCGGCTTCGGCGGCAAAAGCGGCGGACCCCAGGCAGTGACCGCGGCCCGGCTGGCCCGGCTGGCGGGTGCGCCGGTGCTCGTGCAGTGGGACCGGGAGGAGGAATTCTTCCACGACACCTTCCGTCCCGCCGCCGTGATCATGCTTCGCGTGGGCGCCACCCGCGAAGGGAAGATCACCTCCTGGGACTGCAATGTCGTGGGCGCCGGAGACCGCGAGGCCGTGACCTTTTACGCAATTCCCAACCAGCGCACCCTGAGCGCCGGAAGCTGGCAGGGCGGCAATCCGAAGGACATGCATCCCCTGGCGGTGGGGCCCTGGCGGGCGCCCTCCGCCAACAGCAACAACTTCGCCCACGAAAGCCACGTCGACAGCCTCGCGGCGAAGCTGGGGGTGGATCCCGTGGCCTTCCGCCTGTTGAATCTCGAAGAGCCCAGGATGGTGCGTGTCCTGAAGGAAGCCGCGAAGCGCTTCGGCTGGGTGGCAAAGCCCGCCCCCAGCGGGCGCGGTGTCGGCGTGGCCTGCGGGCACTACCGCGGCACATACGTGGCCGCCATGGCGGAGGTGGCGGTGGACCGCGCCTCGGGCCATGTGCAAGTCAAGCGCATCACGCTGGTGCAGGACATGGGCGTGGTGGTGAATCCGGACGGCGCGCGGCAGCAGGCCGAAGGGAGCATGATCATGGGGCTCGGCTACGCCCTTACCGAAGAGATCCCGTTCAAAGGCGGCGACGTGTTGGCGAAGAATTTCGACACCTACGAAATCCCACGCTTTTCCTGGGTGCCCAAGCTGGACATCGCCCTCATTGACAATCCCCAGGTGCCCGCCCAGGGCGGTGGCGAGCCCCCCATCATCGTCGTGGGCGCGCTCATCGCCAACGCCATCCACGACGCCACCGGTGCTCGTCTCACCCATCTCCCCATGACTGCCGCAAACGTGAAGGCGGCTCTGAAAGCGAAGGGATCGACCCAAGGCTGAATTGTGACGAGCCAGATGCATTTTCCTGGCTAGGCTGAAGGGGTTACCCAGGAGCCCCCATGCCCATGTTGTTGCCCTTTCTGTTCACCCTCGGCCTGGACGCGCAGGCCCAGACTGCGCCTGCTCCGATACCCAAAATCGCCGCGCCGCCTTCGACCAGGCTGTCCGTCCTGCGCACCCTTAAGGTCGGCGGCGACGGCGGCTGGGACTATGTGACCTTTGATTCCGACGCCAAACGTCTCTATGTGCCCCGTTCGACCCGGGTCCTGGTGCTCGACCCGGAAGGCAAAAAGATTGGCGAGGTCCCCGACACCGCAGGCGTCCACGGCGTGGCCATCGCCCGCGACCTGGACCGGGGCTACACCAGCAACGGCCGCGCGAACACCATGACGGTCTTCAAGCTCTCCACCCTGGAAGTGATCAAGGAAGTGAAGACCACGGGCGAGAATCCCGATGCCATCCTCTACGACCCCGCCACCAAGCAGGTCTTCACCTTCAACGGGCGGGGCAAGAACGCTACGGTCTTCAACGCGGAAACCCTGGACGTGACGGGGACAATCCCCATGGGCGGCAAGCCCGAATTCCCGGCAACGGATGGCAAAGGCCGTGTCTTCGTGAATGTCGAAGATACCCACGAACTGTTGGCCATCGACGCGAAAAAACTAAGCGTGCTGTCGCGCTGGTCCTTGAAGCCATTGGAAGATCCCACCGGCCTTGCCATCGATTTAGCCCACCAGCGGCTGTTCGCGGTGGGTGGCAACAAGCTCATGGCCATCGTGGATGCGGTGAGCGGGAAGGTGCTGAAGACGCTGCCCATCGGCGAAGGCTGCGATGGCGTGGTGTTCAATGCTGGCACCGGGTGCGCCTATGCTTCCAACGGCGAGGGGTCGATCACGGTGGTCCGAAGCGATGGCAAGGACAACTTCACCGTTGAAGGCACCATCCCCACCCGGAAAAGCGCCCGGACGCTGACCGTGGATGTGAGGACAAACCTGCTCTACCTCCCCGCCGCCGAGTTCGGCCCTGCTCCCGAAGCCAAGCCTGGCCAGCGTTCTCGGCCCCCGATGATTCCGGACAGCTTCCAGATCGTGGTTGTGGGTGACGCCCGCTGAATACAGGCTCCATCGCCATCCGGTGGTCTATTGCCTGGAGCGCCAGGCTGCTATGGGACAGGGAGGCAACCGCGTGAAACAGATTGCGCGCGTGGTGTTGAGTGTGGTGGTTCTGGGAACAATGGGTGGATGCAAGATCTACACAGAACTTCCCATGGACCGGAAGGCGAAGGATGCGGCACTGTCTACCCCCGATCTGCCCAGGATCCAAGTCCAGGCAGGGGAACTGAAACATCCCCTGCTCAAGCCGCTTACGATCGATCTCAGCGACGGACTCTCTCCTGATGAGGCCGCCGTTCTAGCTGTCCTGCTCAATCCGGATCTTAAAAGCGTGCGGGACCAGCGGGCTCTGGCCACTGCCCAACTCCTGGAGGTGGGGCTCCTGCCCGATCCAATCCTTTCATTCAGTCAGGATTTCCCTCTGGAAAGCAACGGCCCGGGATACGTCACGGCTCAGTCCACCCAGCTAGGCTTTGATCTCACCAGCCTGCTGACCCGAGGTTTGAGACGCAGTGCGGCCAAGGCCGCCCAGCTGTCGGTGGACCTGGATGTGGCGTGGCAGGAGTGGCAGGTGGCTGAAGCGGCCAAGCTCTCGGTGTACCGGATCTTGGCCCTCGATCCACAAGCAGATCTGGCAGATGAGGCTGTTGCCGCGTTGGGCGAGATCCTCCACGCGGTCGAGAAAGCCTCCGTAAGCGGCGAGATGTCCCAAGGCGATGTGGCTTCAGCTCGCATAGGCTTCGACATCGGGCAACGGAATGCCCTTTCCACACGGCAATCGCGGGACCGTGAACGCCAGGCGCTGAATGCACTCCTCGGCCTTCCGCCCCATGAGCAGCTGGCCCTGGAGAAACCGATGGGCAGGCCCCTGAAGAAGCGCCCTTGGAATGAGCTTCCTTCCGAGCAGCTTCTGATCCAAGGCTTGGATCAACGCTTGGACCTGGTGGCCCTGCAAAAGGGATATGACAGCCAAGATGCGCGGTTAAGACTGGCTATCTGGTCCCAGTTTCCCAGCATTGGAATTAGTCTGAGCCGAGCCCAGGATACGTCCAATGTCGCCACGGGGGGATATGGCGTGGCCGTGAGTCTGCCCCTGTTTAACCGCGGGCAGGGACTCGTAGCGATGGAGAATGCGACACGGCAACAACTTTACGACCAGTACCTCGCACGGCTCTTCCATGCGAGATCGGATGTGGCACAAATATTTTCGGACATCAAGGCCGTGAAGGAAATGATTGCCACCGCACAAGCAGCCTTGCCCGTTCTTGAAGCGCAGGCCGAGGCCAGCAGGGCTGCCTTTGCGGGGGGGAATTTGGACCTTCTCACCCGGAACCAAAACAAGCTTTCGGTGCTATCCCAACGAGCAGCCATCGCCAGCCTAAGGGCGAACCTGGATGATTTGGGAGTGGCCCTTGAGCTGGCTTCAGGTCGAACCCTGCAGCCAAAGGAGGGCCCACGATGAGCCGCCGCGGATTTTTTTCGTCCTTCTTGATGGGGAGCACTCTCATCATCGCGGCTTTGGCTGTCGGCTTTTATTGGGGTCGTTCGCATGGCAAGGACTCGGGCTCAAAGGAAGAGGCCGGAGAAAAGGGAAATGTGATTGCCACCGTCAAGGTTGTGCCCGTGCAAAAGGGCATGCTGGAGGGCCAAATCTCTGCCTTTGGCAGCATCGTGCCCGCGCCCGGGGCAGCCCAAACGATTTCTGTTGCCTATGAATGCCGGGTAGCTTCCATCGTGGTGAGCGAAGGGCAGGTGGTGGCCTCCGGAACACCACTCCTCACGGTCACGGATAGCCCGGATGCCCTCCTGGCTTTGGAACAGGCCCGCATCGACGAAAAAGCGGCGGAGACCCAGTTTCAGCAGACCAGCCTCCGCCACGAGCTCAAATTGGCGGACAACGGCCAGTTGGCTCAGGCTGAGCAGGCATTCCACTCAGCCCAGGCCCGTCTGAAGAGCCTTGATGCCCGGCACATGAGCGGGGTCCAGGCGCTACTGGCGAAGGCCAGCGGAGTTGTAACCCGCATTCCGGTCCAGGTCGGTGCGGTGCTTCCTCCAGGCGCTTCCCTCGTCGAACTGGCAGACACCCAGCGGCTTGAATCGCGGCTGGGCGTGGAACCCAAGGACGCCATGCTTCTGCAACCTGGTGGTCTCTTGACGCTTTCCATCGTGGATGGCAAAAGCACCATGACCGCCCAGGCCCGTATCCGAACCGTATCCCCCGCGATCAATCCCCTCACTCGGCTCAGGGATGTATTCGTGTCGCTTCCACAGGGGCACCCTTTCGTCCTTGGACAGTACGTCAACGGAAGGATGCTTGCAGCGACCCATGAAGGCTTGATTGTTCCCTATGCGGCGATCCTTCCTGACGAAGGACGGTTCGTGCTCTTCACCATCAAGAACAGCCATGCCGTCCGGCACGAGGTCCAGGTTCTGCTCCAGAGCGGTGATCGCATCCAGGTGGCGGGCCCCGGTCTCGGCCCGGCAGAACCCGTGGTGATCCAAGGCAACTACGAATTGCAGGATGGCATGGCCGTGCGTGTGGAACCGCCCCAATGAGCATCACGGATTGGACGCAGAAACACCGCCGATCCCTGCTCTTTCTTTTGGCGGTGCTCATCGCGGGCGGCTTGGGCTCGGCGTTCAAGCTGCCGGTGGGGCTCTTTCCCCTTGTCAATTTTCCGAGGGTGAGGGTATCCCTGGATGCCGGCGACCGGCCTGCCGACCGCATGGCCATTGAAGTGAGCCGGCCCGTGGAGGAAGCGGTACGGGGGGTTCCTGGGGTTCAAGGAGTGCGCTCCACCACCAGCCGCGGGGCCGCGGACATCGATGTCAATTTCGGGTGGGGCGAGGACATGGTCGCGGCCATGCTCCAGGTGCAATCGGCCATCGGCCAAGCAGCTGCCAATTTTCCTCAAGGAACGCTCTACACCGTGACCCGGATGGATCCCACGGTCTTTCCCGTTTTAGCCTACAGCCTCACTTCTGAGACGCGACCGCCGACGGAATTGAGAGACATCGCCCAATACCAACTCCGTCCCCTGCTTTCCACCGTCCAGGGCGTGGGACGCATTGGCGTGCAGGGTGGGCAAACGGAAGAGTTCCGGGTGACGGTCGACCCTGCACGGATGAATGCCATGGGTTTCACCTTCGACGATGTGGCCCACGCGCTTTCCGCCGCCAACGTCATCCGGGCGGTAGGCCGTCTTGAGGACCACAGCAAACTCTACCTTCTCCTTTCAGACACCCAGTTCAAGAACCTGGACGAGATCGGGCGCACCGTCCTCCGTTCAGGCCCGGTAGGCGTGGTCTTCCTGAAGGACGTGGCGACCGTGACTCAGGCCACCGCGCCCAATTGGACCCGCGCCACGGCCGATGGACGCGACGCGGTCCTCCTCCAGGTGTATCAACAACAGAACGGAAACACCGTGCAGATCGCGCGGGATATCAAGGGTGTGTTGGCGTCCTATCAGACCCGCATGCCGCCCGGCGTCCGCATTGCCAATTGGTACGACCAGAGCGAGATCATCGTATCCTCCGCTGCCAGTGTCAGAGACGCCCTTGTAGTGGGCGTGGTGATGGCGGCGCTCATCCTGTTCATCTTTCTCCGGAACCTGAAGGTCACGCTCATCGCCATCATCACGGTTCCCGGCGTGTTGGCCATTACGGTGCTCCTGCTCTACGTCCTGCACATGAGCTTCAATGTCATGACATTGGGGGGCATGGCCGCCGCCGTCGGGCTCATCATCGACGATGCCATCGTGATGGTGGAACACATCATCCGGCGGATGCGCGGGGGCGAAGGGCCACACCACGGGCGGGTCATGAAGGCCGCCAGGGAATTCACCCATCCCCTGGCGGGTTCCTCCATGGCCACCATCATCATCTTCGCGCCCCTGGCTTTTCTGTCGGGCGTGACCGGAGCTTTCTTCAAGGCCCTGAGCCTCACCATGGCGACGGGACTCATTGTTTCCTACTTTGTCGCCTGGCTCGTTGTCCCCCTCCTGGCGGACCGCTTCCTGGACGAAAAAGACGCGGCGCAAAAGGAAGGAGGCGCCTTCACGGAACGCCTTCACACAGTTTATGGAAAACTCATGGCCCATCTCTTCGAGCGCCCAGCACTGATCCTGGTGGGTCTCGCGCCTTTCCTCCTGGCAGGGTTCCTGTGCTACCAATTCCTGGGCTCCGGCTTCATGCCTTCCATGGACGAAGGTGGCTTTGTCCTGGACTACCGGAGTCCCTCGGGCACTTCCTTGAGTGAGACGGATCGGCTTGCGCGCCAGGTCGAAGCGATCCTGCGGGCGATACCCGATGTGCAGACCTACTCCCGCCGCACGGGCCTTCAACTCGGGGGCATGGTGACGGAAGCCAACGAGGGGGATTTCTTCGTTCGCCTCAAGCCGTTTCCGCGCCGGGGCATCGAAATAATCATCGACGACGTGCGGAGCCGGATCGAGAAGAACATCCCGGGCCTTGAAGTCGAGATGGCCAAGCTCATGGAGGACCTCATCGGGGATCTCACGGCGGTGCCTCAGCCCATTGAAATCAAGATCTTCTCGGATGATGAAGCCACGTTGATGACAACCGCACCGAAGGTGGCGGATGCCATCAAGAAGATCCCCGGTGTCGTGGATGTGAAGAACGGGATCGTATTCGCAGGGGACGCCCTGGACATCCGGGTGGACCGGGTGAAGGCAGGCATGGAGGGGATCGACCCCGAGACCGTCACAGCCCTTGCGGAGGGCTACCTGGAGGGTGTCGTCCAGACGCAGGTCCAGAGGGGGCCGAAGATGGTCGGGGTGCGATTGTGGACTCCCTCCGACCTGAGGCGCCGCACCAAGGATGTGGGCACCCTTCTGCTCCGGGCGCCGGATGGACACCTATTCCCGCTTGGGCGAGTAGCTACCGTCACTCCTGTCACGGGCCAGCCGCAGATCATGCGGGATGACCTCAAACGCATGCTTCCGATCACCGGGCGAATCTCCGGGCGCGACATGGGTTCCGTCGTCACGGACGTGAAGCGCGTCCTTGCCACGCCAGGCCTTGTGCCCAAGGACGTCTACTTCACTCTGGGTGGTCTATACAGCCAGCAGCGGATCGCTTTTGCCGGGTTGATGGCTGTTTTCCTGGCTGCTGTGGCGCTTGTGTTCTTCCTCCTGCTGTTTCTCTTCGAGCGTTTCCGGCCTGCGCTCTGCGTGATGATCACAGCGCTCATGGCCCTCAGCGCCGTGTTCATCGGCCTATGGGTGACCGGCACTGAATTGAACATCTCCTCGATGATGGGCATGACGATGATCCTGGGCATCGTCACCGAGGTGGCGATCTTCCTGGTCTATGAATTCATGATGGCCCCGGCCCACCTGGACACACAGAGCGCCCTGATCGAGGCGGGCAAGCATCGGATGCGCGCCATCACCATGAGTACCCTAGCTGCCGCCCTGGCGCTGTCCCCCTTGGCCCTGGGACTGGGACAGGGCGCCGCCATGCAAAGGCCGCTGGCCATTGCCATCATCAGTGGCATGGTCTTCCAGTTGCCGCTGGTCTTTCTGGTCATGCCCGTGCTCTTTGTGGTCTTTCGGGTGCAACGTGGGCATTAGGCGGTCGCCGGAACTCCTTCGAAAGATGACAGAATCGTCATCTACGGGTCAGCTATTCGACGGGTCCAGGGCAAGATCCTAGGCGAGGGGATTATCCCCATATCTGGAGGTTCCATGAGAATTGCACTGGTCCTGCTGGCTGCTATCACGCTCACCGCCGGGGATTCCAAACCCATAGCCCAAAAAGGATCTTCCAGCCCCGGTTCTGGCAGCGTTCGAGAAGGCCTACCCCACGGCCAAGTTAAAGGAATGCTCCAGCGAACTGAAGGATGGGAAAAACTGCTATGAGCTCGAAAGCAAGGACGGAAAAACGAAACGGGATCTGATCTATGCGGCCGACGGCTCAGCGTCCAACATCGCCAAAGGCCTCTACCAGCACGCACCTCAGCTCGCCAAGCATCCCGTGACCGATGACGAGGAACGTGAGACTTACTGGAAGATAAACCATGGCATCCGGTTGACCGGCATGCCGTCCTATCGCGCGACGCTGAGAGAAACACAGATGTGGCAAATCACGCTCTTCCTCAAACATAAGAACGAGCCGACTCCAGGGGCACGGACAGCGTGGAAGACGATGCCCAGTCAAGTCACTGGCAGTTAAATTCAATTCAGATGGCCGCCATCGGATTGACCTGGCAGCCGAACGGGTCCCTGCGTGAGATAGGCCATTGAGGCTCGGCCCGCTGCCAGTAAGATTCACTTCCTGTAATGAATGCGATTCCATGAAAAGAACTTTCGGATGACGGAACCCATCAATCGAATCGGTATCGACCTGGGCGGTTCGAAGATCGAACTCGCCGCCTTCGGCGTCGAGGGGCATGAACACTTTCGAAGGCGGATACCAACCCCCCAGGGGGACTACGAGGCTACCCTGACAGCCCTTCGCGACCTGGTCTTCGAGGCCGAGCGGGAGATGGGTGGCACAGCCACGGTAGGCATCGGTACACCTGGCTCTCTTTCGCCGATCACCGGACTTGTCCGCAACGCCAACTCAACCTGCCTCAACGACCACCCCTTCAAACAGGATTTGGAGGCCCTCCTGGAACGGGAGATCCGCATCGCCAACGACGCGAACTGCTTCACGGTTTCCGAGGCGAGGGACGGGGCCGGAGCCGGAGTGGAAGTCGTCTTTGGGGTCATCCTCGGCACAGGTGTCGGAGGGGGCCTCGTCGTGCGGGGCAAGCTGCTGACGGGAGCCAATGTGATCGCCGGAGAGTGGGGACACAATCCCCTGCCCGGAACTGGCGCCTCGGACCTTCCCCCGCCGCCCTGCTACTGCGGCCGCCACGGCTGCGTGGAGACCTACCTGTCGGGGCCTGGCCTGACACGGGACCACTTCATGGCGAGTGGACAGTCGGTCTCTCCGGAGGCCATTGTCAAGGGAGCCGAAGGCGGCGACTCCGCCTGCGCGGAAACCATGGACCGATATGAAGCCAGACTGGCCCGGTCACTTGCTTCCGTCATCAATGTGTTGGATCCGGATGTGATCGTGCTGGGCGGAGGACTGTCCCGTATCGGGAGGCTCTACGGGAACGTGCCCCGCCTCTGGCTTCCGCATATCTTCTCCGATGCGGTCCGTACCCGCCTCCTTCCCAACAAGCATGGGGATTCAAGCGGAGTGCGGGGCGCCGCTTGGTTGTGGGGATGAGGAACCAAGGTAAAGGGCAGCCAACCTTCCTCCAAATCTGCGTTCCCTGGCATTGCCCCTGAGCTGTGCCAGTGCCCCGATCGCCACCCCTCAAATGGGACACGGCCGCAAAGAACTTTGCAACCATCACGGACAAGGCTGTCGTCTGCAGCCACAGGGAAGAAAACCAGGGTCATTGCACGATCACCTGGCCTGACGTTTTCGGAGTGATCTTTCCGCCCATCGCCTGGACCTTCAGTCCGATTGCGTAGGCCTGCTGCCGGTTTGATTCCCGCAGATCATCCGACAACCGCTCCCATAGAATCAAGGATGCCTCTTGACCTTCAATAGGAATTGCTTTGTTTGTTAAACAAATGTTAACGAGGGCTTAACACGCCCACAAGGCCTTTCGCAAGGCGCAGAATCGCGTCAGCGCACCCCGACCGCCTAACGGGTATCCTTGTGGGTATTCATGTAAGGAGCAACCATGGCCACGGGCAGCAAGATCGCGTTAGGGTGCAGCGGACTAGTGGTGCTGATTCTGGCCGTGCTGGGCCTGGGTGCGATGGGGTCCTACAACAGTCTGAACAGCCTCGGCCAGGCGGTGGACGCCCAGTGGGGGCAGGTGGAGAACGTCTACCAGCGGCGGGCGGACCTCGTCCCGAATCTGGTGGAAACAGTCAAGGGCGCCGCCGCCTTCGAGAAGGACACGTTCACGGCCGTCACGGAAGCCCGAGCCAAGGTGGGCCAGGTTTCCATGGGCGGCAAGGCTCCCGGTTCACCGGAAGCCCTGGCCGCTTTCCAAAAGGCCCAGGAAGGCCTGGGATCAGCGCTATCCCGGTTGCTCGTGGTGGTGGAGAAATACCCCGACCTGAAAGCCACCCAGAATTTCCGGGACCTGCAGGCCCAGCTGGAGGGCACCGAGAACCGCATCACGGTGGAGCGCATGCGCTTCAACCAGACGGCCCAGGCCTTCAACACCAAGCGCAACAGCTTTCCTACGGTCATGCTAGTGGGATTCTTCGGCGAGCGGTTCCATGAGCGGGCCTACTTCAAGGCCCAGCCTGGGGCCGATGTGGCGCCTAAAGTCGTCTTCTAGCCACCCGCGCTCATGCGGCGAATTCTTGTCCTGATTGGTTTGATAATTGGTCTCTGGGGTGGGCTGTTCCTGGAGGCCCAGGCGGTCCCGCCGCCCCCGCCCACCCGTTGGGTGACGGACAGTTCGAACCTTCTCTCCCCGGCGATGCGGGAAAATCTGGACCAACGCCTGAAGGCCTACGAGGGGAGCACCGGCCACCAGGTTCTGGTTTGGATCGGCAGCTCCACTGGCGGGGATCCGCTAGAGGACTGGACCGTGCGGGCCTTCGCCGCCTGGAAGGTGGGCCGCAAGGGTCTGGACGATGGCCTGGTGCTCTTCATCTTCAGCGGAGACCAGAAAGTCCGCATCGAAGTGGGATACGGCCTGGAGGGCCAGGTTCCCGACATCCTGGCGTCACGGATCATCCAGGAATCGATCCTGCCCCGGCTCAAAAACGGAGACGCCGATGGAGCTCTCAACGAGGGGGTGGACCGCATCCTGAAGGTGATCGGTGGCGACGCTTCCGCCCGCGCATCCCAAGATCATGCATCCCAGAATCATGGCCGGCAGGGGGGCCAACCCATCAGTCCGGGGGAATGGATCGTCATCATTGTGCTGGGCCTAGCGTTCCTGGCGCTATTGCTCACCCATCCGAGCTTTGCCATTTGGCTCCTGTTCAACCTCCTTTCCGGAGGTCGCAGTGGAGGAGGCGGGGGAGGCGGTGGCGGCGGCTGGTCCGGGGGTGGCGGCAGCTCCGGCGGTGGGGGGGCATCGGGGTCATGGTGAGCGATGGAGGGGCCGCATGGTTGGCATGAGCCGCAGGAGCCTGAAGAAATGTGTGGACCAGATGCGGGTGGTGGAGGCCATCCGGGAAGCGGAGCGGGTCACCTCCGGGGAGATCCGGGTTTCGGTGGCGCACTTCTTCTGGGGTAACGTGGAGAAGACAGCGGGGCAAGCTTTCCATCGGCTTGGCATGGAGAACACTGCCGACCGCAACGGGGTACTCATCTTCATCGTGCCCAGCCGGAAGCGTTTCGCCATCCTGGGCGACAAAGGCATCCACGAAAAGGTTGGACAGGCCTTCTGGAACGACGTATCGGCGTGCCTTTCCGCCCACTTTCACCGGGGGGCGTTCACCGAGGGGCTGGTGGAAGGGATCCGGATGGTTGGAGAACGACTATCCACCCACTTTCCCTCTGCCAGGGAAGCCGAGCGCAACGAGCTTTCTGACGATGTGGATTTCCAGTGAAGTCTGTTGGGGTAAACCCGACAATGCTGTCACCCAGTATCAAGTCGCCTCGTTCTTTCGATTCCTTTCGATCCAACGGGATTTCCCTCCGGGCCGCGCCCGGCTGCGGGCGTCCATCCGCTGCGCGGACCGTCTGCGGTCGCTCGCGCGCCCTTCGCCTTGGACTACTCCCGCGCCGGAGCGATTCAAATCCCGTTGGCCTCCTCCGTTGTTGTGCGGAATTGCTTGGTGAACGGGATTTCCCTCCGGGCCGCGCCCGGCTGCGGGCGTCCATCCGCTGCGCGGACCGTCTGCGGTCGCTCGCGCGCCCTTCGCCTTGGACTACTCCCGCGCCGGAGCGATTCAAATC
>JANXQX010000229.1 GCA_025353305.1 Holophagaceae bacterium | reverse complement strand
TTGCTGTTCCTTTACCGGTATCTCTACGTTGTGGGAGAAGAGGCCCAACGCAGCCTTCTCGCAAGAGAATTGCGGTCCCACGGGCGGCCCATGGCCTGGCGGGAATATCCGTCGTTCACCGGAAGCCTGTTGCTGCGGAGCTGGGAGCGGGCCGAGCGCATCCACACCGCCCTTCTGGCCAGGGGGTTCAGCGGCAGCCTGCCCGCGAGAGCACACGCGACGTCGGCAATTGCTGCTTGGGCCTTCATGTTGGGGTGGTCGGGCTTCTTTCTCTGTTGCCGGTTGTTCCCGCTCCCCAGGCTCCTGGGCGCGATTGTTTCAGGGGGCATGCCTTGAGCCACCATCTGGTCGAAGCCAGGGAATTAAGCCACGCCTACCCGGACGGGACCAACTCTTTGAGTGGCATCAATTTCATCATCCGGCATGGCGAATCCGTCGCCATCGTGGGTGCCAACGGCGCGGGGAAATCCACGCTGCTGCACCACCTGAACGGCACGCTCAGGGCCACGAGCGGCGAAGTCCGCGTGGGGGATCTGCCTTTGAACGCGACGACTCTGCTCGAAGTGCGCCGGGCGGTGGGCATGGTGTTTCAAGAGCCCGATGACCAGTTGTTCATGCCAACGGTATTGGAGGATGTTGCTTTCGGGCCGCGGAATCTGGGCCTGTCCGCGCAGGAGTCCGAAACGCGCTCGCTCGAGTCCCTGCGGCGCGTGGGCGCGGAGCACCTGGCCTCCAAAGCGCCCTATCACCTGTCCATGGGGGAGAAGCGCCGTTGTGCCATCGCGGCGGTGCTTTCCATGGGGCCCGACATCCTGGTGATTGACGAGCCCAGCACGGGCCTGGACCCGCGAGGACGGCGACTTCTCATCGGCCTGCTCAGGGAATTCACGCACACCAAGCTCATCGCCACCCATGACCTGGATCTGGTGCGGCAGCTTTGCACCCGGACGCTGGTGCTCCGGCAAGGCAAGCTGCGGGCGGATGGGCCGACTGCCGATATCTTCGCGGACCATAAGCTGATGGAGGAGTGTGGTCTGGAGGGGTGATACGGGTGATCGGCCTTAACAGATCCTGGGAAGCTGCTCGCCAGAGAGCAGATCCATCAGTCGTTGTGTGCCCATGCGCGTGCGCAGCATCACCGCGCCCCCAGGACCAGCCTTCACATTCCCGATGACGGCGGCGCCATGGCCTTCCGGAAGGGCGCGCAACAAGGCCACGGAAAGCTCGGCCTGGGCACCCGGCACGAAGGCCACCATGCGGCCTTCACAGGCTACGTAGTACGGATCCAGGCCGAGAATCTCGCAAGCGGCTGCCACACCTTCATCCACGGGGATGTCCCGCTCCACGGCTTCGATGGCGATCTTCGCGTCGGCGGCGATCTCATTGAGCACCGAGGCCAGCCCACCGCGGGTGGGATCCCGCAGGCAATGGACGTCCACGCCCCCATTGATCAGGGCCGCCGCCAGATGATGGACCGGCCCGCAGTCACTCTTCACGGGCACTTCGAAGGCAATACCATCGCGCACTGACATCACCGCCACGCCGTGCCGGCCCAGGTCGCCGGATACGATCACCGCATCGCCCGGCACCACGCGGCGAGGCGCCACATCCACACCTTCGGGCACCAGGCCTATGCCCGCGGTGTTGATGAAGAGGCCGTCGCCGTGGCCCTTGTCCACCACTTTCGTGTCGCCGGTGACGATGGCCACGCCGCACCGGTCCGCGGCCGCGCGCATGGAGGCAACGATCCGGCGCAGTTCATCCAGGGAATAGCCTTCTTCAAGAATGAAGGCGCAACTCAGGAATTGTGGTTTAGCTCCGCCCATGGCGAGATCGTTCACCGTGCCGTAGACCGCCAATTCGCCGATATCGCCGCCGGGGAAGAAGCGCGGATGCACCACGAAGGTATCGGTGGTGAAGGCCACACGGGCGCCACCGATGGTGAGCACCGCAGCGTCGTGGCGGGCGTTCAGGGCCGGATTGCCAAAGGCCGGCAGCATCAACCGCTCCAGCAGTTCGCGCATGATGCGGCCGCCGCCGCCGTGGGCCATCTGGATAGTGTCGTGGCGAAGGGGCAGGGGGCAGCTCAGATCAAAGGAAGGGTCGGACATGTGGGACCACCGGAAAAACGCAGATGAGAAATCGGGAATACTGGGGTTTTTCTCGCCCCCTCACGCCATCACGCGCCGGTAGCGGTAGTACGCGGCGCAAGCGCCTTCGCTGCTCACCATGGTGGCGCCGAGGGGTTTTTCGGGTGTGCAGCGGGTGCCGAAGGCCGGGCATTCCTGGGGCTTCAGGAGACCCTGCAGCACCAGGCCGCTTTGGCATTCGGTGGATTCAGGCCCGCCTACGTTTTCGACACCGAAGCGTTTCTCCGCGTCGAACTCCGCATATTCAGGACGCAGTCCCAGGCCGCTGTTGGCGATGGGCCCGATGCCGCGCCAGGTGCGGCGCACGACCTGGAAGACCTCGCGGATCATGGCCTGCGCGGGGCGGTTGCCCTCGGCGCGCACAAGGCGTTCGTACTGGTTCTCCACTTCGTGGCGGCCCTCTTCGAGTTGTGTCACGCACATGAGAATGCCCTGCAGGAGATCCAGGGGCTCGAAGGCCGTGACGACAATTGGAACTTTGTATTTGGCGGCCAGGGGGATGTATTCCTCGGTGCCCATGACGGCGCAGACGTGCCCCGCGGCCAGGAAACCGTTCACCCGCGAACGGGGCGAGGACATGATGGCCTCCATGGCGGGAGGCACCAGCACGTGCGATACCAGGATGGAGAAATTCTTCAGGCCGCGCTTGCTCGCCTGGCTCACGACCATGGCGTTGGAAGGCGCGGTGGTCTCGAAGCCCACGGCGAAGAAGACAACTTCCCGTCCGGGGTTTTCTTCCGCCACCGTCAGCGCGTCCAGGGGTGAATAAACGATGCGGACATCGGCGCCTTCCGATTTCACATGAAGCAGGTCCTGCTCGGAGCCCGGCACCCGGAGCATGTCGCCGAAGGAACAGAAGATCACACCGGGCTTCGCGGCGATGGCCAGGGCCTTGTCGATGAGCTCCACCGGCGTGACGCACACCGGGCAGCCGGGCCCGTGGATGAGGGTGATGTCCTTCGGCAGCAACTCGTCGATCCCGAAGCGCACGATGCTGTGGGTCTGCCCGCCGCAAACTTCCATCAGGGACCAGGGCTTCGTCACCACGCGGTGGATGGCCTCGACGAAGGGGCGCGCGACTTCGCCGTCCCGGTATTCATCCAGGAATTTCATTCGAATCCCTCCATGGATGCGGCGTCCAGCTCCCGCAGCACCTGGAACACCCGCTGCGCGGCTTCCTCGTCGATGACCTCCAGGGCCATGCCCGCATGCACGACCACATACTCACCGACCTTCGCGTCGGGGACGAAGGCGAGGCTGATCTCTTTCACCACCTGGCCGAAGGCCACGCGGCCCATGCGCAGATCGCCGTCTTCGAAGCTCAGGACCTTGCCTGGAACACCAAGGCACATCTCATACCCCCAAGTCGATTTGTCTTTCCTCGTACCTCACACCTCGTACTTCACACCTCGTGCCTCATACCTCATTGCCGTCCCATTGTGCCGCCACCCAGGCCTGCCCGAGGGAGATTCCGCCATCATTGGGCGGGTAGAGCGCCGGGCGGCGGACCTGGAACCCCCGAGCGGATAGTTTTTCCGTGCAGAGGGCCGCCAGCAGCCGGTTCTGGAAGCAGCCCCCGGTGAGGATCACATCTTCGAGTCCGGCCAGTTCCGCGAAGGCCAGGGCGAGGGCCGCAAGGCTTGCATGGAAGCGCCGGGCCATTGTCGCCGGATCAGTTCCATGGCGCCGGTCGGTCAACAATTCCTCCAGCATCGGTGTCGGGTCCGCCTCATTGTCTTTGAGTGTGATTCCGTAGGCACCGTCATCCTTGGAGACAGTCGCGGCGAACTCCAGGGCCATGGCCGCCTGGCCCTCGAAACCAGCGCCCACCCGGATTCCCACCAGGGCCGCCACGGCATCGAAGAGGCGGCCGATGCTGGAAGTTTGTGGTGAATGGACGCCGAGTTCAAGAATCTGGCGCAGTGGCCGAAGCTCAGTGACAGAGAACAGATGCGCCACGGCTGAATCGTCGCGAAGCATTTCCCAGCAGAGCCCGAGGGCAGAGCGTCGGGGTTCCTTTACTGCTCGCTCGCCGCCGGGCAGCGGGAAAGTGCGCAGATGGCCGACCCGTGAGAAGCGTGGACCATCCACCAGCAGCGCCTCGCCACCCCACACGGTGCTGTCGGGCCCATAGCCGGAGCCATCCCAGGCCAAGCCCAGCGCGGGTTTCCGAAGATCAAGCTCGGCGATGCAGGCGGCGACATGGGCATGGTGGTGCTGTACGCGTACCAAAGGAAGGCCGCGCTCCTTGGCTATGCGTTCAGCCAGGTGGGTGGACGCGTAATCAGGGTGGAGATCGCAGGCCAGCCGGGCGGGAGTGGCCTGGAAGAAATTCAACAAGTCGTCCACGGTGCGCGAGAGCAGCGCAACGCCCTGGGGGGAATCCAGATCTCCCAGGTGCTGGCTGACCACCGCCTGGCCCTCGGCGAGCAGCGTGATGGTGCTTTTCATGTGGCCGCCGAGGGCCAGCACCGCAGGTGTCTCCAGGGGTAGGGTCAGCGGCAGGGGTGCGAAGCCCCGGGCCCGCCGAAGCAGGCGGAGGGTGCCTGCTTCCAGGCGGCCGACGGAATCATCCACGGGGCGAAGCACCGGACGGTTGTGCACCAGGAAGGCATCCGCCACCCCGCCCAAATGCTCCAGGGCTTCCTCGTCGTCAATGCACATGGGTTCATCGGATAGGTTTCCGCTGGTGCATACCAGCGGGCGGTCCACGAGATCCATCACCAACCTGTGCAGAGGCGTGTAGGGCAGGAAAACGCCGAGATTGGGGTTTCCGGGTGCGACGGCTCTGCAGATGCCGCCCCCGTGGGCTTTCAGCAGGAGAATGGGCGCCTCGATGGACTGCAGGAGGGTTGCCTCGGCTTCGGAAACCTCGCAGGCGCGGTGCAGCGAAGCCAGGTCCGGGAACATCACCGCGAAGGGCTTCTCTTCACGGTGCTTGCGCTCGCGCAATAGCGCGACGGCTTCATCCGAAGCCGCATCCACCAGAAGTTGAAACCCCCCGATGCTTTTCATCGCGAGGACACGCCCTGCCCTAAGCTCCGCCGCAGCATCCTGGAGAGCGGCATCATCCTCGGAGCGCAACACGCCATGGGCGTCCTTCAGCGATATCCTCGGCCCGCACTCCGGACAAGCGATGGGCTGGGCGTGGAAGCGGCGGTCGGAAGGATCGCGGTATTGGGCCTCGCAGGCCTCGCAGAGCGGGAAGGCGCGCATGGCGGTGCGGGGGCGGTCGTAGGGCAGGCCAGCGATGATGCTGTAGCGGGGACCGCAATAGGTGCAATTGGTGAAGGGATAGCGGTATCTCCGCTCTCCTGGCGTGTCCATTTCCGCCGCGCAATCCGGGCAAATCGCAAGGTCGGCGGGCACCGAGGGTCTGGTCCTCGCACTGTCTCCGCTGGCAAGAATGGTGAAAGCGGATTCGGTGGGCAGTTCCTCGATGGCCCTGGAGGAGATGGCGTGGATTCTGGCGGGTGCCGGTTTTTCCTCCCGCAGGGCGAGGAGGAAATCATCCAGCACGGTGCCCGGGCCTTGCACCTCGATCTCGACGCCATCGGGCCGGTTCCGCACCCAACCCACCAGATTTTTAGCCAGGGCGATGCGGTAGACGAAGGGCCGGAAGCCGACCCCTTGCACCACACCCTGGACTTCGATGCTCAGGCGCGGCACGGCGGGCTGAATTGAGCTTCGCTGCGGTTTTCTTTCGCGGAACGGGCGCCTTGTTCGATCCAGGCAGTCCAGGACTCCAATCCTTCGCCGGTGCTGGCGCTGGTGCGGATGACCAGCAGGCGGGGATTCACGCGGCGGGCGAAGTCCAGGCACTGGTCCACGTCGAAGGCGAGATAGGGAAGCAGATCCACCTTGTTCAGCAGCAACACATCCGCGGCGGCGAATATGTCTGGGTACTTGAGGGGCTTGTCCTCGCCCTCGGTGACCGAAAGAATCACCACCTTGTGGGCCTCGCCCAGATCGAAGGCGGAAGGGCAGACCAGGTTGCCGACATTTTCAATCATCAACACTGAATCCGGTGGCGGATTCAATCGTTCGGCGGCATGGCCCACCATGTGGGCGTCCAGGTGGCAACCCTTGCCGGTGTTGATCTGGATGGCGGGCGCGCCGGTGGCGCGGATGCGATCGGCATCATGGGTGGTCTGCTGATCGCCTTCGATGACGGCGATGGGAAGGCGGTCCTTCAAGCGTTCGATGGTGGCGGTCAGGAGCGAAGTCTTGCCTGAGCCGGGGCTGGAGACCAGGTTCAAGACGAAGATGCCTTTTTGGACGAATTGTTCACGATTGGCCTTCGCGAAAGCATCATTCTTTTCCAATAAATTGCGTTCCACCCGCACCATCCGCCGCTGGCTGAAACCGTGATCGTGATCGTGCTCATGCGTGTGGCTATGGACCGTGCCATCCGCGTGGACATGCTGGTGCTCATCGCCTTCGATCCGGCCTTCGCCTTGGCCACATCCGCAGGTGGTGCACATGTTCCCTCCTATTCCACGTCGAGCGCTTTGACCCGCATCTGGGTTCCGCCGGTGATATTCAGGGGTACTCTACCGCAGAGGGAACAGGGATCGAAGATGGTCTCGACGGGGCTTTCTTTTTTGCACTCTTCGCACCACCCCAGGCCTTGCGGCTCTTCGATCTCAAGAGTCGCGCCTTCGGTGATGGAGCCATCCGCCACGGCTTCGAAGGCGAAGCGCAAAGCTTCCACCTCGACGCCCGCCAGTTTCCCGATTTCCAGGATCACGTTACGCACACGAAAGTAGCCTTGAGTCTTGGCATTCTCCTCGATGATCTGCAGCATGCCTTCCATCAGGGACATCTCGTGCACGGAGCACCTTCTCAGCGGTACGTTAGCAGCGCCATCAAGCTTGCGCACTGGATGCCAGGCCGGGCTTTTCGCTCCCCGCGGCCTCATCAAGGATCATCGCGGCCACCAAAGGCACCGCCGCTGCGACTTCAGGGGACAACGTGGTGAGCATGTTCTGCAGCTCGGCGATGGAAACTGTGAACAGGATCACATCAGGAATTTCATCGCCGAGCAGATAAAAGCTGTCCAGCAGATCCCGCAGGCCGATGTCATGGGCGGCGAGGCTGGGGGGGAAATCCGATGAGAATTTCGGAACCAGTCGCCTCAACGTGCCGGGAGGCTGGCCGTCCATGGTCGCATCCACAAGAATGATGCGATCAGCGGTCTGCAAATGTTCCAGGAGCACCAGGCTTCCCGTACCCCCGTCAAGGCAGTCCACGTTTTCAGGCAGATCGCAGTGGTCCAGTAGATGCCTCGCGACATGGACTCCTACCCCCTCGTCTCCCATGAGGAGGTTTCCGATTCCTAGAATGCGGGTGGCGACCCTATTTTGGGGCATCGTCGCGTTCGAATTTCCAGCCACCCACCATGGAGGAAGTCGTGCCACGGCCTTCCACATAGTCGTGATAGAACACCAGGTAGACGTGGATCAGCGTGAAGACGACGTAGAACCACAGCATGGCGTGGTGCCACTGGCGCACGGCCATGTCGCCCCCCATGAGCGGCACGATCCAGGCCGAGAGCTTTGCCGGGAGCGCCTGGCTCATGGATGAATAGAGCCCGAAGCCGCTGAGGGCCTGGAACAGAAACACCCAGAACGACAGGAAGTAGGTGACTCCCGCCAGCATGTTGTGGCCAAGGCTGACGGTGCCTCTCAGCTTGGTCTGCAGCACGTCCACCCGCAGCACCTCAACGATCTCTTTGAACTGTTTTCGTGTCGTGGGGATGAACTGGTTCCAGGCCGCGAAGCGGTTGCCAACGAAACCCCAATAGACCCGAACCAGGAAATTGAAAAGGAAGATGTATCCGGCCACGAAGTGGGTGAAGCGCACGGCGCCGAACCAGTACTGCTGGAAGGCTTCGGGCATGTAGGCCAGGGATAGGGGCCGCCCGATGAGGAAGCCCGTCACGCCCAAGACCAGGATGGCAAGGCCGTTCACCCAGTGGTAGAAGCGCACCGGCAACTCCCAGACATATCGGCGCCGGAAGCTGGTGGGAAGTGCTGTTGTCTGATTCATGCTGTTCTCCAGCTCAGTAGAACTGCACCTGATGCACCTGCTCGCCCTTGGGGTCGTAGATGTGGACCGCGCAGGCGATGCAGGGATCGAAGGAGTGGATGGTTCTCAGGATCTCCACGGGTTGTTCGGGATTCGCAATGGGCGTACCGATGAGCGCCGCCTCATAGGCGGAACGCTGGCCCTTGGTGTCTCGGGGAGACGCGTTCCAGGTGCTGGGCACCACCAGCTGGTAGTTGTCGATGGCGCCGTCCTTGATGCGGACCCAGTGGGCCAGAGCGCCGCGGGGAGCCTCGGTCATGCCCACGCCTTCGGCCGTGGCGGGCCAACTGGCGGGTTCCCACTTGTCGCGCGTGAAGGTGCTCAATTCCCCGCCTTTGAGGTTCGTGATGAGCTCATCGTAGAAATTCTTCATCCAATAGGCGACGATCTGCGTTTCAACCCCGCGTGCCGCGGTGCGGCCCAGGGTGGAAAAGAGCACCGTGACCGGCACATCCAGTTTCTTGAGGACCGCGCCGACCAATTCCTTCACGTCGGTGTTGCCCTTGGCATAGGCCACCAGCATGCGGGCGAGTGGACCCACTTCCATCGGATTGCCCTTCCAGCGCGGCGTCTTCAACCAGGAGTATTTCCCTTCGACGTTCAGGTGCTCGTAGGGGGGCTTAGGGCCGGTGTAGTTGAATTCCGTCTCGCCGGCAAAGGGGTGGAGCCCCACACCGTCCCCGGCGCCGTACTTGTACCAGGAATGGGAAATGTATTCCTTGATCTCTTCCAGATTCTTGCCGTTGACCTCATGGACTTCATTGAGGTTGCGGCCCAGGATGGCGCCCCTGGGCAGCAGGTAGGAACCCACGTTTCCGTAGCCCTTGGTGGGCAGATCGCCGTAGCACAGGTAGTTTTGCAGGCCACCGCCGATGGCGGCCCAATCCTTGTAGAAGCCTGCGATCGCGAGCAGGTCGGGGATGTAGACCTGCTCCACGAAGGCGATGGCCTCCTTGATGAGGCTGCCGATATGGTTCAGGCGCTCGGTGTTGATGGCATTCACTTCCTCGAGGTTGAACGAGCACGGCACGCCGCCCACGAGGTAGTTCGGGTGGGGGTTCTTGCCGCCGAAGATGGTGTGGATCTTCACCAGTTCCTTCTGCCATTCCAGCGCGTCCAGGTAGTGGGAGACCGCGAGCAGATTCACTTCCGGCGGCAGCTTGTAGGCCTTGTGGCCCCAGTAGCCGTTGGCGAAGATGCCCAGCTGGCCGCTTTCCACGTATTTCTTCAAGCGGCTCTGAACGGCGGCGAAATGGCCCGGCGTGTTCTTCTGCCAGGGCGAGATCGATTGCGCGATCTTGGCGGCCTCGACCGGGTTCGCCTTGAGCATGCTCACCACGTCCACCCAGTCCAGGGCGTGCAGGTGGTAGAAGTGCACCACATGGTCCTGCACGTACTGGGCGCAGAACATCAGGTTGCGCACCAGCTCGGCATTCTTGGGAACCGTGATGCCGAGGGCATCCTCCACGCAGCGCACGCTGGCGAGGGCATGCACGGTGGTGCAGACGCCGCAGACGCGTTCCGTGAAGGCCCAGGCATCGCGCGGATCGCGGCCCTTCAGGATCTTCTCGATGCCGCGGACCATGGTTCCCGCGCTGAAGGCGTCGGTCACGATGCCATTTTCGATCACGGCCTCGATGCGGAGGTGCCCTTCGATCCGGGTGACGGGGTCGATGACGATGCGATTGCTCATCACTTCACCTCCCCTTCTTCAACCGGCTTGGGTGAGGCCGGTTCGCCGGGTTGCTCATGGATGAGTTTCCGTTTCCTCAGGTTGGTGCTGATGGCGTGGGCGGCCACGCCCACCGCCGCGCCGATACCCACCGCGGTGCCGATCTTGTCCGCCGTGGATTCGATGCCGAACCCCGGGAAGGAAGGCAGATGCTGGTAGAAAGGACCGTTGTCCCAGAATCCGTTCTCACTGCAACCGATGCAGCCATGGCCGGATTGGATGGGGTAGCTGGTGCCTTCATTCCACTTGGTCACGGAGCAGGCGTTGTAGGTCACGGGGCCGCGGCAGCCCATCTTGTAAAGGCAGAAGCCCTTCCGGGCCTTGTCGTCGTCGAAGGCCTCCACGAACATTCCGGCATCGTAGTAGGGGCGCCGGTAGCAGGTGTCGTGGACCCGCCGTCCATAGAATTCCTTGGGGCGGCCCTGACCGTCCAATTCCGGAATCCTCCCGAAGATCAGGATGTGGGTGACCACCGCCACCATCACATCCGCGATGGGCGGGCAGCCAGGCACATTGATGACCGGGTTGCTGATGAGTTTGTGGATGGGCGTGGCGCCGGTCGGATTGGGCTTGGCGGCCTGCACGCAGCCGTAGGACGCGCAGTTGCCCCAGGCGATGACCGCAGCGGCGCCCTTGGCGGCCTCCTTCAGGATGTCCTCGGCCGTGCGGCCCCCGATCGTGCAATAGATCCCATCGGCGCCGGTGGGCACCGATCCTTCCACCAGCAGGATGTACTTGCCGGCGTGGGTCTTCAGGGTGTCCTGCAGGCACTTTTCCGCGGCATGGCCCGCGGCGGCCTGAAGGGTTTCGGTGTAATCGAGGGAAAGGGCGTCCAGCAGCACGTCCGCCACGATCGGATGCGAAGCGCGGATGAAGGATTCGCTGCAGCAGGTGCATTCCTGGAAATGCAGCCATACCACAGGCGGACGCTGCTTCTTCTCGAAGGCATCGACCACGGCTGCGGCAGCAGGGCCGCTCAGCCCGGCGGCGGTGGCGGCAAATGTGCAGAACTGCACAAATTCGCGGCGCGAATAGCCTTTCTCCTGCATGACCTGCCAGATGGAACCTTTGGAATCAATCATAGTTGGTCTCCTTTCGGATCAAAATTGAGATTCAATCTCCACTAATGCAACAATCAATTTGATTAATTTGAGCGATACGGTAATCAGAAGATGCCATCTGAAATATTCTTTCCAATATCAAGATAAATTCGCTGTCATGGCTTATTTAGTGATGACAATGTACTCCCCCCTCATGTGCATGATGTTGTGATTTATGTCACATGTTTTTCAAGGAACTGGGAAGGCGATTACTTTGGGAAATAAACACTAATCTTTGATTTGGTCCATAGTTCCAAGGATTAATAAGAGAACAGAATTTGCTTTGTAATCACGAATTCCCGAATTGAGATTGGATTGAGTCTTCATCCATATTAAGGAGAGAAATCATGGAAGATCGGCTTTCAGAGCTGGAACAGCACGTCCAGGATTTGCGGCAGAGGCTGGAGAAGCTGGAAAAGCGCCTGGACGCTGGTGTACTTCCAGGTGAAACCCCACTGAAGGCCAGGCCGCGGGCCGTTGTCGAGCCTGGCGTGAGGGGGGAAATGCCTCTCCCCGGCACCTCCACCGCGTCAAGTCAGGCTGCTGGTGAAGATGAAGAATTGGCAGCAACTGCATTCACTTTCACTACCTTTATTACTCTTTCGGGAAGAAGCCTGATCATTCTGGGCGGTGCGTACCTGATCAGGGCTTTGACTGAAAGCCACATGCTGCCCGCGGCGGCTGGGGTAGCACTGGGACTTGCCTACGCGGTGCTATGGATGCTGGCTGCAGGACGTGCGGCTGGTAAGGGCCTTAAGGCCGATCCCACGTTCCATGCTCTGGTCGCGACCGCCATCGCCTTTCCGCTGATCGTTGAAGCCACGGTTCGGTTCCATTTTCTGGGTCAGCAATCCAGTGCGTTCGCTTTAGCCGTATTATCCGCCCTCGCGCTCGCGATCGCGTGGAAGTTCGGCCATCAGGTCATGGCGTGGATCATCACCACCGCTGCATTGCTTACCGCAGTGGTTCTCATCGCAAATACCGGCGCGGTGCTGCCGTTCGGAGCCTTCCTTCTGACGCTCGGTCTATCCACCTTGTGGCTTGGATACGATCGGAAGTGGACGCTTCTGCGCTGGCCAGTGGCGTTGGTGGTGAACATTGTCGCGCTGGGACTCGTGCTTAGAGCCGTTGGGCCTGAGCGGCCGGATCCACCCGTCGCGGTTATCGGTCTGCTTATGGCCCTGGTGGGCAGCTACCTCGCGAGCATCGCTGTGCGCACGCTCGTTCGCGGCCGCGAAATCGTACCTTTCGAAATCATCCAGACCGCCGCCAGCCTGCTTCTGGGCCTGGGCGGATCAGTCTACGTGGTACGGGCTACCCAGTCCGCGGTAGAACCGCTTGGCGTGGTCAGTGTAATTCTAGGCGTGGGGTCCTATGCCGTGGCCTACGCCTTCATCAGCCGGATGCATGGGAAGAACGTGAACTTCTATTTCTACACGGCCCTGGCGCTGGTATTCGCCCTGGCCGGCCTGCGCCTTTTGCTTGGTGACATGCTCCTCATTCTTTCATTCTGCGTGCTCGGCGTGATCGTCACGCTGCTAGGGAGACGATTCCACCATCCAGCCTTGCTGCTTCATGGATTCACCTACCTGTTGGGAGCGGCCTGGGTTTCAGGCCTCATGAAGGACGCGGGAGCAGCCATTCTGGGGGATGCCGCTGCCCATGTCAGGGGCTCCGGGTGGATCGGATGGCTGGTGCTGTTGGCCTCCATCGGGTGTTCGCTGACCTTGAACCGGAAGCGGGAATCCGAGGTGGGCTTCATGACTCGGTTGGCACGGTTGGGTCAGGTGGGACTTCTGGCCATCCTGTTGGGTGGAACGGTCATTTATCTCGCCGTGATTCTGATCACCCGACTTCTCGGCCACCCCATCGAACAGGGCGGGATCGCCACCCTTCGCACGGTGGTGTTCGCCTGTTCCGCCGTGGTTTTGGCGGCCAGCGCCCACCGTTGGGAAATCCATGAAATGGGTTGGCTGGCCTGGGTTCTATTGGGGGGAACGGGTCTGAAGATACTCATGGAGGACCTTCACCATTCCGGCCCGGCACTGCTGTTCATGGCCTTTGCCGCCATCGGAATCGCCTTCATTCTGGT
>JANXQX010000224.1 GCA_025353305.1 Holophagaceae bacterium | reverse complement strand
TGTCACCATCGCCACGTATCAGATCCTCACCTACCGCCGCAGCAAGGAATCCCCCTTCGAGCATTTCAAGTTGTTCGAGGCCGCCAACTGGGGCCTGGTCATCTACGACGAAGTGCACATGCTCCCTGCCCCGGTGTTCCGCGCGGTAGCCGAGTTGCAAGCGAAACGGCGGCTGGGCCTCACCGCGACCCTCGTGCGCGAAGATGGGAAAGAGGAGGACGTGTTCTCCCTGATCGGGCCAAAGCGTGTGGACGTGCCTTGGAAAATGCTTGAAAAAGATGGCTTCATCGCCACGGCCCACTGCCTGGAGATCCGCATTCCGCTGCTCACGGACGAGCGCATGGAATACGCCGTCGCCGATCAGCGCCAGCGGTTTCGCATCGCCTCTGAAAGCAGCCTGAAGTTCACGGTGGTGGATGAACTGTTGAAGGGCCATCCCACCGAATCCGTGCTCATCATCGGCCAGTATCTGGAGCAGCTTCGCATCCTCGGCAAGCGCCTGGGTGGTCCCGTTCTGACTGGGTCCACACCCGAAAAGGAACGCGAAGAACTGTTCCGCAAATTCCGCGCTGGCGAGTTGCGCGTACTCATCGTCAGCAAGGTGGCGAATTTCGCCATCGATCTCCCCGACGCCTCCGTGGCGATCCAGATAAGCGGGACTTTCGGCTCAAGGCAGGAAGAAGCCCAGCGTCTGGGCCGGATCCTCAGGCCCAAGGGCAACCGCAATCTCAGCTACTTCTATTCCTTGATTTCCAAGGACACCACCGAACAGGAATTCGCGCGGAACCGCCAGCTCTTCCTGACCGAACAGGGCTACCGCTACATGATCGAAAGCCGCACCTTCGATGCCAACGGCCACCTGAGCGAGCCGCGCGTGTGGCGTGAGTTGCTGGAGCAGACCGCGGGCTAAAACCGCAACATGGAAATGTGCTGCACCAGCCAACCGTCAATGAAAAAAGTCCCCACCGCCGCGTAGATGCCCGCGGCAACATCATCCATCACCACGCCCGTGCCACCCGGCAACACCTGAAGTTGATCGCAGGGCCAAGGCTTCCAGATATCGAAAAGCCTGAAGAGCGCAAAGGGCGTCACTAGGCGCAACAGGCCCCACCCAATGGAAAGATTGCCGGCATGCCAAAGGATCGGCGCCAATGCGATCCACATTCCCGCCCATTCATCCGCGACGATGAAACCTGGGTCCTTCAATCCTGATTCGTGAACCACCTTGTCGGAAGCCACGATGCCAAGGATTGTCATCCCGAGGGCTAGGGCCAGAGGCACCGTGTACTGTCCATGGAATGCGACCCATTTTTCGAGCAAAAGGAACCCGAAAAGGTAAAGCAGAATCCACCAAACCGCTAGCCCCGCCAGACTCCCCCAGGTTCCCGGCGCAGGTTTCAGGTACCCGCTTCCGAATCCTGTTGCCACCCACCAGGCCCAGCGTGGGGCTTTGTAAGACGCCTCACCGGAACCATCGACTCTCGACTCTCGACCTTCGACTCTTGACTGCTTTTCAGACATGCCGCAGCGCCTCCACGATCCGCAGCTTCGCGGCCTTCAGTCCGGGGAAGATCGCGCTGAACTGCAGGGTGAGCTGCAACCCGATGAACACGCCGAGGTAGACCATCGGCACAAAATGGATGTTGAGTTCGTAGCCATGGCTGGTGCCGGGCGGGGCGGGCATCTGCAGATGGAGGGCATTCGCCCCGAGGCGGAAGATCAGCGTCAACAGCAGGCCCAGGCTGCTTCCGCAAAGGCCCAGCAGGGCGCCTTCCCATTGCAGCAGCGCGGTGAGCTGCGGCGCTTGCATGCCCATGGCCCTCAAGGTTCCAAATTCGCGGACCCGCTCCATCACGGACATCAGCAGTGTGTTGGCGGTGGCCAACAGCACGACCAGGAAAAGCACCAGGCCCATGAAGCCGAATATCGCGAGATAGAGCAGCTTCACCTGCTTGTAGAAGCTGGCCAGCTCGAACCATGGGAGGGCCTGCACATCTTTGCCGGCAATGGACTGGATGCGTGGCAATTCCTTGGCGGTGTCTTCAGGACGATTCAGCAAGAGAGAGAGGCGCGATCTCGCGGAGCCCGCATCCACCAGATTCGCAGCCGTATCCAGGCTCACGGTCAGCACCCGTTCGTTCAATTCACGCAAGCCCATGTCCTGAAGGCCCACGACCTCTACATCCAGCGCATTGAGCCCGCCATCCTTGTTGGTGGACATGAGTGTGAGCGAGCTGCCCACCGAGGCGCCAAGGCTTTTCGCAAGGCCCACGCCAAGGATGGCTTCGTGGCTCCCTGTTGCAGTGGATAGCCAGCGTGAACCGGCTCCGCCATTGGCTTTGGCGCCATCCTTCAGGCTATCCATCACGGCCATGAACTTCGGTTCACGGAGTGGATCGACGCCCGTGCCAAGAAACGCAACACTCTTGGGGCCGTTGCTGAGCAGGCCCATGAAATGGATGCGGGGCAGCACATCGGCGATGGCCGCGTCGGTGCGAAGCCTTGATGCAAGAGCCTCGCCGTCGGGAAGGGCGAATTCGAGGCTCTGGCCTTCATCGCCCTCCAGCGCATCTGGATGCAGCAGCTGGATGTGTCCGATGCCACCCCGGATGGCGGCCTGGCTGAGCGCCTCGAAGGTTTGAGCCATGAACCCCCCCGCGAGGCTCAAGGACATGAACCCGGCGATTACCACAAGGAGCGTCAAGACTGTACGGCGCCGGTTACGCAGCACATTGCGAAGGGCCAGGCGCGCGAGGATCACGCAATCACCCGGGCCGGCTCTGTGGCCACGAGCTTTCCATCAGCAAGCCTGAAAACCAGATCCGCCCGGCTGATCACCGAGGGATCATGGCTGGCCACGAGAAAACTCACACCAGAATCCCTGCATTGCTGCGCCACGAGATCCATGAGCGGACCGCCGTGGGCGTGGTCCAGGCTGGCCGTGGGCTCGTCCGCCAGGACCAGCACGGGGCGCGGCGCCAGGGCCCGGGCGATGGCCACGCGCTGTTGCTGCCCTCCGCTGAGCTCGCCGGGACGATGTTCGAGGCGATCGGAAAGACCCACATGGGCAAGGGCCACGGCGGCGCGGTGACGTGCGTCTTCATCCTTCAATCCCTGCAATTGGAGCGGCAGCATCACGTTCTCCAGTGCCGAGAGCACGGGCACAAGATTGAAGGCCTGGAACACAAAACCCAAGCGCCGCAGGCGCAGTTCGCAACGGGCTTTTTCAGGGAGCCTGGAAACGGGTTTTGCTTCAAGAAATACTTCGCCTTCATCAGGTTCATCGAGCAACCCGGCGAGTTGCAACAGCGTGGTCTTGCCGCTGCCCGAAGGCCCCGCCAGCACCGCGAGACAGCCCGGTGGAACCCGAAAGCTGACACCGAAGGCTCCAGCTTTCTCACCGCCCAATTCATAGGCGCGGGTGATGTTTCTCAGTTCCAGCATGTTTGAAGTGTAACGGTGGACCATCCGATCGGGGGGTTGTCCAGAAAGCCCGACTACGACCCTGTGAGAAATTCCGCCTCATAGGCCGCGGTCGCTGCTTCCAATCCGCCATCAACCACCTCGCCGATCAGGTCGTAGGCGTGGCCTTTCGTGATGCGGACCATCTGGATGCTGCCGAGCACGGGCTCGCCACCGACGATGAGGACATTGCCGTCCACTTCGGGGGCCTGGCCCTGGTGGCGGCCTTTGATGATCATCTCGGTCTCTTCGTGGAGGCTCTCGATGATCACCTCGATGATCTGCCCTTCCCGCGCCTGGTTCTTGGCCCGGGCGATCTTCTGCTGCAGTTCCATGAGTTTCCGCTTGCGGCTGTTCTTGGTCCGCTTGGGGATCGGATCGCCCAGGGCGAAAGCAGGCGTTCCTTCTTCGGGTGAGTAGGTGAAGACGCCGACATGGTCGAATCGAGCTTCCTCGATGAAGGCCCGCAATTCCTCGAAAGCCGATTCGGTTTCGCTGGGGAAACCCACGATGAAATTGGATCGGATGGATATTTCCGGGCAGATGGATCGCAGCTTCGCGAGCAATTTCAAGAAGCTTGAACGGCTGCCACCACGGGCCATTTCCTTCAGCACTTTCTGGTCCGCATGCTGCAAGGGCATGTCCAGGTACTTGGCGCAATTCCCCGTTTCCGCGATGGCGCGCATGACGCCTTCGGTAAGGCGGTTCGGATAGGCATAGTGGATGCGGAACCAGCGCAGGCCTTCTACTTCGCCAAGTGCGCGGATGAGTTTTTCCAGGGCGTCGGGATCGCCAAAATCCCGGCCGTAATCCGTGGTGTCCTGGGCCACCAGGCTGATTTCGAGTACGCCTTGGGCCACGAGATTTTTCGCTTCTGCCACAACGCTCCCGATGCTGCGGCTTCGCTGGCCGCCCCGCAATTTCGGAATGATGCAGAAAACGCAGGTGTGATCGCAGCCTTCGCTGATCTTGAGGTAGGCCGTGGCTTTGGGTGTGGTGAGCATCCGCGGGCTGTGCTCGTCGTACAAATAATCCGGGTTCTGTTCAGGCTCGAAAACCTGGTCTCCGGCGCCGATGATCTCCGCGATCTGCTCGATATCGCGCGTGCCCAGGCAAGCGTCGATTTCCGGAATGTCCGCCAGCAGTTCTTCGCGGTAGCGTTCCACCAGACAGCCCGCCACGATGAGCTTCTTGCAGGCCCCGGTCTTCTTCATTTCCGCCGCTTCGAGAATGGCATCGACGCTTTCCTTCTTCGCGGTGTCGATGAACCCGCAGGTGTTCACGACCAGGACATCGGCCTTCTCCATCCGGTTGGTGATCACATAGCCCTTGAGCCGCAGGTGGCCCAACATGACCTCGCTATCAACAAGGTTCTTGGGACAGCCCAGGGACATGAATCCCACGCTGGTGGAGGAACTGCGCATGCATGACTCCGGCCTAACCATCCAGCTTATCGCGAGAATGCCCGCATCCACTTTTGTAAATTCGCCGCTTAGCCGAAACCAGCGCGCTGCCGTGCTACTCTTTGGACCAGTTTTCTGGGCAGGGTCATGAAACTTACGTTGCTGGTGGAGGGCATCCGGCACCCGGTCGATCTGACCGAGGAAGGGGTCACCATCGGCCGTGGCGATGCAGCCACCATCCGCATCATGGCGACTGCCGTGAGCCGCGTTCACTCCAGGTTCTTTCTGCTGGATGGCAAGCCTCACGTGATGGATCTCCGTTCCTTGAATGGCACCACGGTGAATGGTGTCCAGGTGAACAGCCCCACACCCTTCAAACAGGGGGACATCATCCTGATGGGAGAAGTGCCCGTGCAATGGGTGGGAGACAAGGATCCCACCACATCGAGCGGCTTGAAATTAGGTCCCACAGGCACCGGCTCCTACACGGTTAATGCACTCAATGCCATCGCGGCGCCTAAAAGCGTCCGCTCAGGAATCTCATTGGAGGACAGGGCCTTCGATGCTTCAGGCTCCATCATGGTGCCCCACGCGTCTCTGGAAAAGATGCTCGCCCAGCACCAGGCTGATCAGAACACCAGCAGTGCCGCCTCCCTTTTCCAGCGTCTGGCATCCATGGCGGGAACCCTGCTCAGGGCTTCGGACCTGGCAGAATTGCTGGAGTCCGTGATGAGCCTGGTGACAGCTCAGATCCCATGCCAGCGCGGCTTCATCCTGCTGGGCGGGCAGGATGGCGAGCTGCTGCCGGAATACGTCTGGGAAGAGAAGCCCGGCGCCAACAGCTCACCCATCAGCCGCACCATCGCCCGCACAGCGATGAAGGATCGCGTGACCATCCTCACCACCGACGCCCGCATCGACCCACGTTTCGCCGCCGGCGACAGCATCAAGATCCACGGCATCACCTCTGCCCTATGCGCACCACTCATCGTGGACGACCAGTCCTTGGGCGTCGTGTACCTGGAGTCATCACTCAGCAAGGGTGGCTTCCGGCGAGAGGACGAGCACCTGCTTTCGGCCATGGCCAATTTCGCCGCCGTGGGCATTCAGCGCGAGCGCGAAACTCGGTTCCGCCAGCGCCTCGAGCGCTACCATTCTCCGGCGGTGGTGGGCCAGATCCTCAAGTCCAGCCAGAACCTGGAATCCCCGGCCCTGCAAGCCCAGCGCAGCGAAATCACGGTGCTCTTCGCCGACATCAGCGGCTTCACCCGCATGAGTGAAGGCATGGAGCCCCTCAAACTCGCCAACATCCTGAATCGAACTTTCGAGGCCATGACCGAGCAGATATTCGCCCGGGGGGGAACCCTGGACAAGTACATCGGCGACGCCATCATGGCCTTCTTCGGCGCGCCCCAGCCGGAGTCCAATCATGCGCGGCTGGCGGTGGAGGCGGCCATCTCCATGCAGGAAGCGCTGAAATTCCTGAATGAGAACCGGCCCGAAGGCTATCCCGAGCTGATGATGCGCATCGGCATCAACAGTGGCGAGGCTTTTGCCGGAGACATCGGCTGCGAAAAGCGCATGGACTATACGGTGATGGGTTCCACCGTGAACCTGGCTTCACGCCTGGAAAGCGGCGTGGCCAAAGCCGGCCAGATCGTGGTGGGACCCCGCACCGCGGAAATCATCGGCAAGGATTCGCTGATAAAAATGACTCCGGTCGCGCTCAAAGGCATCGAGCATAAAGTGACCCCTTACGAAGTGCCCTGGCAGGACGTGACACTGAACCTGAATTGATTCCTTTAGGCGTTGGGCTGTAGGCTGCAAGAGGCTTGTCCCATAGCCCAGAGCCCAGAGCCCACTGCCCAGAGCCCACTGCCCATAGCCCATAACCTTTTGCCCAGGTAATCTTGATAGCCATGGACACGCCAACCACCCTCCACGTTGACAAGCCTTGGGGACGGGGCCCCCTCCGCGAGGCCGAAGGCCGAGTGGGAGCACTGTCCTGTGAACAGTGCGATCGGGGGGTTGTCGGCGGAGCCGCGCGAGCCCGGTTCAGCGATGAAGAAAGTAAGGTGTGGGCGCATGGATAAACCAACCACCCTCCACATTGACAAGCCTTGGGGCTCCTTCGACCAGTTCGTTTTGAACACGCCCTGCACGGTGAAAATCCTTACCTGCGCGCCTGGTCAGCGCCTGAGCCTGCAGCGGCACAGTCATCGCGGAGAACTCTGGGTGGCCTTGGATGAAGGCGTTGTCGTGGAACTGGACGGTGAAACCCTGAAGCCCGGCGTCGGCCAGGAGACCTGGCTCCCCACCGGAAGCACCCATCGCCTGAGCTGCGGCGCTTCGACGCCGCATTCCGTCCGTGTGCTGGAAATCAGCCTGGGCACCTTTGATGAAGCGGATATCGAGCGGCTTCAAGACAACTACGGCCGCGCCTGATGTGGATTCTCTCGATCCTGCTGTGTTGTGCTCAGTTGGTGGCCCAAAGCAGCGATGAACTGCTCGCCCAAGTGGATAAGCTGCGCCATCCCTGGCCTTCCTTTTCCGTCGAGATCGAATTGAAGAGCGCCAAGACTTCCCAGCACTGGAAGGTCACCGCCCGGGGAAATGGCGATGCCCGCGTGGAAGGTCTTTCCGAAAAGGAAAAGGGCCGCGCCGTGCTGGTCCTGGGCGATGCCATGTGGCTGCTGCTTCCGGGCACCAAGCGGCCCATCAAGGTCACCCCGCAGCAAAGGCTGCTGGGCCCCGCCGCCGGTGGCGACATCGCCCGGACGCGCTTCGCCGAGGATTATTCGGTGAAGGAGAAAGTAGACGATGTTCTCGATGGGTCGCCCTGCTGGCGTTTGGAGCTGGTGGCCAAGCGGCCTTCCACCAGTTTCCACACTGCGAGTCTATGGGTGGCCAAGCAGGCAACTCGACCGTTTAAAGCCGAGTTCTTCCTGCCCAGCGGCAAGCTCGCCAAGACCGCCGTATTCGCTGCGCCCCAGTCCCAGCGAGGCGCTCCGGTGCTCGCTCGCATGGATCTTATCGAACCGAAGGGAGCATCGGCCGAGCTGCATTTTGATCATTGGGCCCCGACCGTAGCGGATCCAAAGCTCTTTGAACTGCCCATCGTGAAGTGAGATGGCTGGAACTTCCGAGCGCCGGAGCGTATCCTTGGTGTTGAGGTGCCCTTCGGGGCTTCCCGCCACTTCTCACCCCACCCAAAGAAACCAGTCTCCCGTGTGGAGGCTCCCGCTTTTTAATCCCCTCCAACGTATCCTTCCAACGTACCCTCACGAAACGCCCCTACCTCGGGGCGTTTCCTTTTTAAAAAGTGCCTCGGTAGGGGCTACGCCTCCCGTCTATCGGGCGCATGCGCCCTCCCAATCGCGCTATGCGCTCTCGGAGACGGGTCAAGCAAGGGGATGTTCAGGGAAGAAAACGAATTCAGGGGGCTGGTCTGGGCCTGCTTTGCCAGACTTTCAGGAGTTCCGGCGAGGCCTGGTACCGGATGCCGTTGTCGGTGAGCAGGGACTCGGTGGCGGCCTCCATTTCCTTCCTGGGGAAAACCGGATTCTCCACGCTCTTCTGGGCGAATTCCAAAGTGATGAATTCGTCCTTGGAGTCCCGGAGGAGCTCGACTAGGTGCCGGAGATTCCGAACGGGAATCCCGTTGACCGCCTTCACAACGTTGCCGAAGGCGCTGGAATATCCGGATGCAAGCTTGGAGGGAAGGAAGGGCGAAGCGACCAGGACGAGTTCCTCTCCTGGAAAGGCCGGGGCATCCATCACGCGGGTCATGAGCGGGCTGGCCGTCTGGGAGGGGCTGCCCATGAGAGAGCGGCCGGCGGACATGAGGAACTGGAGCGATGCCGAGGAAAACACGAGGGGGCCGTACACAAAGTAGGGTGGGTAGCCCCCCTTAAGGTCAGGGACCATGACCGGAAAATCCGGCGAGACGGGCACGGACAGGGCCAGGGGTTTGCCGTCCCGGATCACCCTCAAAGGCACCTTCCCATCCCGGGCCAGACGCTGGACCAGGTACTGGAATCTCACCCGGAGGTTGGGTCCCAGCTTCACCATGCCCTGGTCGTCCACGGGCATGTCCCCGATGTGGGTGATGAGATCCCACGGCTTGAGGGGATTGCCCTTCCCAGGAGCGTGGGGCAAAGTGACCACGATTCCCTGGGCGGTCTTGTCGAGCTTCAGGAATGCGCGCAGGGCGGGGTTTTCAAGGGTTTGAAGATCGTCGTAGAGGGCGGGCTTGCCGTCGTACCGGCCATCGGCGATGTCCTTGAGGAAGAGTTCGATTTCTTCATTGGGAATGATGTAGCCGATGTTCTGGGTGCCCCCCGTCAAACGGCTGAATGCAAGTCCCACCATCCGCTCTCCCACCACCGCCGGGCCACCGCTGTTCCCGGGATTGATGGCGGCGTCGATCTGGATTCTCAGCCCGGAAACGGGGAAGTTGTAGGTGCTGAACTCGATGCGGGAAACGATGCCCTTGGTGATGGAGAGGTTGGATCCTCCGGCGGGGAAGCCGTAGACCATCACGGCGTCCTTCACATCGGGCGATTCGGTGGCGCGCTGGAGTGGTTTGTGGCGCTCGAAGACGGAATCGTCCTCCAGTTTCAGCACGGCGAGGTCGATGCCCGGAGCGATGGCCTCGACAGTGGCCTGCACCTTGTCCCCATCCTGGTTGGCCTGCACCTGCACCTGGCTGGCGTAGAGCACCACGTGCGCATTGGTGAGGATGCGCCGGCCCTCGATCACCACGCCGCTCCCCGTGGCTTCCGAGGGTTCATTCTTCGTCCAGGGTTTCGTGGGGTCTGGCATCCGCAAGGTGGAGAAGATCTTGACGACGGAATTCTCAACCACGCCCTGGCTGGCCGTCCCCGTGCGGGGGTCGGAGGCCGACTGAACAACCGCTGGAATGGGGGCCAGAAGCAGAACCAATGAGGGGAATACAGCCGCGAGGCACGGGGTCAGGCGCATGAGTCAGGTTTCCTTGGAAGGGTCGAAAGCCGGCTGGCGAAACGGATTCCTCGATCGTCTCATCCAGAGCCGGGCCAGGCTGATCCTTTTTTCGGGAAAGCTGTCCGCTGTCAGAATAAAAAGCCCGGAGATTCCAATGCCAGAAGACGCGCACGATGAACGCGAAGCACCCAGCCAGTATTTGAACGGCCAGCGCATCGCGCCGGCTGGCATCCGCAAGGGCATCAGCGCGGCGGATCTCATCGACGAAGCCTTTCTCGCCTACAACGGCGGGCGCCTGGGCGAGGCCGCGCGATTATTGACTAGAAAAATTCTGCAGCCGGGCGTCACCCTGGGCGTGACGCTCACGGGCGCGCTCACGCCCGCGGGCCTCGGCGGTTCCTGCCTCATTCCGCTCATCCAGGCGGGTGTCATCGACTGGATGGTTTCCACCGGCGCGAATCTCTACCACGATACGCATTTCGCGCTCGATCTCGCCCTCCATCGCGGCGATCCCTTCACCAGCGACATCGTGCTGCGGGACGAAGGCGTGGTGCGCATCTACGACATACTATTCGACTACACGGTGCTGCTGGACACCGATGCGTTCTACCGGGAATTGATCCGCGCGCCGCACTTCCAGAAGGCCATGAGCACGGCGGAATTCCATTACCACGTGGGCAGGGCGCTGCATGGGCGTGAGCTGGCCCTGGGCCTCGGCGCCATGTCCGTGCTTTCGGCGGCGTACCAGTGCGGCGTGCCCATCTACACCTCCAGCCCTGGCGACTCGAGCATCGGCATGAACGTGGCCGCGGTGGCGCTGGAAGGCAACCAGCTCATGTTCGATGTGAACGCCGACGTGAACGAAAGCGCCAGCATCGTGTTGGACGCCAAGCTCAATGGTGGCAAAAGCGCGGTGTGGATCCTCGGCGGCGGCAGCCCCAAGAATTTCATCCTCCAGACCGAACCCCAGATCCAGGAAGTCCTGGGCATCGACGAACGCGGCCACGACTACTTCCTGCAGATCACCGACGCGCGTCCCGACACCGGCGGCCTCAGCGGCGCCACGCCGGCCGAAGCGGTGTCCTGGGGCAAGATCGATCCCGACCAGTTGCCCGACGCCGTGGTCTGCTACACCGATTCCACCATCGCCCTGCCCCTGCTCACCGCCTACATCCTGACCCGCACCGAGCCCCGCCCCCTCAAGCGCCTGGCCGAGCGCCGCGAAGAACTCATGCAGAGCCTCCGGGATCAGTATGCAACCCGTGGACGCCTGAGCGGCACGCCCACCACCGCGAGGGATGTCGCCAAACGCGGCACAACCATCGGCATGCCCGATCGGGAAGCAAAGGGCACCTATCCCTGTGGAACGCCGAAGAAGTGAGGCGGAATGGAAACACAGACCTGGCCAAGGAATTCTTCTAAACCATCAGAAGGTTCTGGGGTCTGACGAATGATTCTGGGGAATCCATGCGTTGCGCCTTGCTAGCTCTCACCACATTGGTCGGCCTTGCCTGCGGCGGCGGTGGCTCCACTGCGGGCGGCCCCACCGGTGGCGGACCTCCACCGGATCCCTGGGCCGCCGTGACCAGCGCCATCCAGGGCGCGCAATCCCAATTCACTGGCGCCCCAGCCATGGGCAGCCTCCCGGCCGCACCCGCGGGGCTCACGGTGGAAGTGATGACGACCGATGGCGTGGTCTATTCGAAGACCTTCGGCGCCTTCAGCAACACGACCTACACCGCGGTGGCGTCGGCCTCGAAGATGGTGTCAGGCACCGTACTGCTGCAACTCGTGGACAAGGGTGCCCTGAGCGTGGATACCAAGACCAAGAACCTTTTGAAGGACCGCGATGGCCTGGCCTGGAGTGGCAACCTGGGGGAGATCAAGCTGCGCCATCTCCTGAGCTTCACCAGCGGAATCAGCGGGGATGTGCTGTCTTCGGAGCCCACTGCCATCACGCTGGACGAAGCGGTGACGCGCATTTATGAGGACCAGCGTTCCACAGCTTCCACACCCGGTTCCTATTTCTATTACGGCAGCACCCACCTGCGCATCGCAGCCCGCATGGCGGAAGTGGCCACGGGCAAGAGCTGGCGCCAACTCTTCGATGAGAATCTGCGAGTGCCCTTGGGCTGGTCCGCCCTAAGCACCTACGGCGGCGGCACCAATCCCAACCCCGCCGGGAGCCTGGCCTGCACGGGCCTGGAGTACACACGCTTCCTGATGATGCAATTGCGCAAGGGTCTGGACGGCAGCACGCGCCTGATGAGCGAAGATCTGGTGAACCAGCGCCGCCTCGATGCTTTCGGCCCCACCACCACCATCGCCTACACGCCCTACGCGCTGCTCCAGCGCACCAATCACTACGGCTTCGGCAACTGGGTGGAGACCCAAAATGGCGCTGCTCCTTCGGCTACCAATCCCATCCAGCGCGTGAGCAGCACCGGCAAATTCGGGTGGGCGCCGTGGGTCGAGATCGGCAACGGGCAGAACTGGGCGGCCATCATCATGTGCCAGCAGCCCGATGCAGCAGGTTCCTTCCTGCCCAGCGAGAACCTGAAGCTCCAACTCGCGCCGCTCATCCAAACCGCCGTGGCCCAGCATCCGCCGGTGGTGCGGACAGTCCCCTGACAGAATTCACTATTGCTGTTTAGGGTTTCCCGGAATTGACTTGAGCCACGGATTAGACGGACTTGATGGCAACGGCTTGAGGCCCAGCGACTGATTTTCCAATCCGTGAAAATCCGTGTAATCCGTGGATGGTTTTTATGGGAAGGGGTCAAATAACGGGGCTCCCGTATCCTGGAAGCCATGATCATCGGCCGCTTCGCGCCTTCGCCCACGGGGACCCTGCACTTGGGGAACCTGCGCACCGCGCTGGCTTCCTGGCTTTCAACCAAAGCCCAGGGGGGGCGCTGGATCATCCGAATGGAAGATGTGGACGGGCCGCGCTGTCATCGCGAGTTCGGAGAACAGCAGTTACGGGATCTCGCGGCGCTGGGCATGGAAAGCGATATGCCGGTGATCTGGCAATCGGATCGCAGCGATGCCTACCACCAGGCGCTCGATGCCCTGCATGAACTGGATCGCCTATATCCATGCCACTGCACCCGTAAGGATTTGCAGATGCTGGCATCGGCGCCGCATGAGGAAGATAGCTTACGGCCCTATCCGAATCTTTGCCGCCACCGCCCCTGGGAAGGCTTTGAAGCCGCGCTGCGATTGCGTCTGCCTGATGGCAAGGTGGAGTGGATGGACAAAGTCCTGGGCACTAAGTGCGATGACGCTTTGGCTTCAACCGGTGATCCTCTGCTCTTCCGCCGCGACGGTTTGTGCGCGTATCACTTGGCGGTGGTTGTGGACGATAGCTTTCAAGGAGTCACGGAAATTGTGCGTGGCCATGACCTTCGCTCCGTCACGGCCACGCAGATCCGTTTGCAGGAAGCCCTCGGCCTCCCGCGCCCGGCCTATGCCCACCTGGGCCTGGTCACAACGCCTGACGGAAGTCGGCTGGGCAAGCGCGCGGGTGCGCTCGGGTTGGAGAACCTCCATCGGCGCGGAATCGGCACAGATGAAATCATCGGCTGGCTGGGCTGGAGCCTGGGGTGCCAGGAAAAGCCTGAGCCCTCAACCGCCCAAGACTTGATCGCAGAGTTCGATTGGAAACGAATCCCACATGGCCCGATCAGGATTCCAGCTGCCTGGGCCTGAACCGCTCGGCCAACATCAAGTTCAGATAAAAAAAGGACCTGCTGGGCAGGTCCTGTTGAGAATGGTTGGGCGTTATTTACGCCAACGCATTCACTTTAAGGGTGAGGCGGGACTTCGTGCGGTCGGCGGCATTCTTGTGGATGACGCCCTTCTTGGCCGCTCGGTCCACAATGCCCAAGAGGACCGGCAGGGCATCGGCGGCTTCGGCCTTCTTGCCGGTGGCCAGCACACCGAGGAACTTCTTGACCTCGGTCTTCATGAGCGAGCGGTTGCCACGGTTGCGAAGGCGGGCCTCCACATCACGGCGGGCTTTTTTGGCGGCTGATTTATGATCTGACATTCTAAATCTCCTGCACCAGGGAGTTAAAACTCCAGAAGCGCGAATAACCATCTTATCGCAGAGGCGATTTGGTTCAAGGGAAAAAAGGCATTGGGCGGTAGGCGGTGGGCGCTGGGCGAAATTGTTGCGGCCAAAGGCCGCATCCGTATTGAACCTACAGCCTACAGCCCACAGCCCACGGCCATTCCAGGAATATCCCCTTCCCAAGATGCCCCCGCTTCGAGAAACTGGAGGAGGCCCATAGGCTCCAGACTCATGAATTGAGGGTGGGCGGTAATGGATCGGATTCGGAAAGTCTTTGAGCATGCCTTGGCGGAGCATATGCCCGGCCAGGATATTGTTCTCGAACGCCCCAAAAACGGTGAATTGGGCGATCTCGCCTTCCCATGCTTCCGCGCGGCAAAGGCTTCCGGAAAGAATCCAGCTCAAATGGCCCTGGAACTGGCGAGCCAGATCAATCTTGAAATCGAAGGCGCCAGGTTGATCGCGTCGGGGCCCTACCTGAACCTGAAGCTAGGCCCCCAGGCCCGCGCCAAGGAAGTGCTGGGCGGCCTGCTCAGCGACAGGCCTTACGGCGTCCAAGAGAAGAATGGCCAGAAAATCATCGTGGAGTACAGCTCCCCGAACATCGCCAAGCTCTTCACCATCGGCCATCTGCGATCCACCATGATCGGCCACGGCCTGGTGCAGGTGCACCGCTTCCTGGGCTACGACGTGGTGCGGCTCAACCACCTGGGGGACTGGGGCACGCAATTCGGAACCTTGTTGGCGGCGTACAAAACTTGGGCGGAAAAAGAGAATCCGGAGCTCCAGAAGGATTTTGATTGGGCCACGGAGATTCCCGAAAAGCGCCGCACGCCCTTGTTCCGGCTCTTTCAGCTTTACGTGCGGTTCCACGATGAAGAAACAGAAAACCCCGAGATGCGCGATGAAGCACGGAGATGGTTCCGTGAATTGGAAGAGGGGAGCGAAGAAGCCCGGCGGCTCTGGAAGTGGTTCCGCGATATCTCCCTATCCGAATTCCAGCGCATCTACGATCGCCTGGGCGTGGGCTTCGACACACTTGAGCAGGGCGAGGCATTCTATGAACCCATGCTCGGCGGGGTTCTTCAGAGCCTCACGGACCATGGTCTCTTGAAGGAAGGCGAGGGCGGCGCAAAGATCGTGGATCTCTCGGATGTGGGTATCGAAACGCCCATGGTCGTCCAGAAGGGCGATGGCGCGAGCATCTACGCATCGAGGGATCTGGCGCAGGTCACCTACCGCAAGCAGGCCTACGACTTTGACCGATGCATCTACGTCATCGGCGGGGAGCAGATCCTTCACATGCGGCAGATTTTCGCCTGCATGGAGAAGCTGGATCCCTGGTTCAAGGGCCGCCTCACGCATACGCCCTTCGGCCTTGTCAGGCTGCCGGAAGGCAAGATGAGCACACGAAAAGGCAACGTCATCTTTCTGGAAGACGTACTGGACGAAGCCGCCGAGCGCGTGGCCGCGATCATCCAGGAGAAAAATCCAGATCTGCCCGACAAGGCTGCCGTCGCCGAAATGCTGGGCATGGGCGCCGTCATTTTCTTCGACGCCATGAACGATCGCATCAAACCCATCACCTTTGAATGGGACCGGGTCATTGCGTTGGATGGCGATACGGGACCCTACGTGCAATACGCTCATGCCCGCATCTGCTCGGTGCTGCGGAAAGCCGGGGACGAATGGCCGGCCAAGGCCGCGCCAGGTCCCCACGACAGCCGCGAAACGGCGATGGTCCCCTTTCAAGCCTGCGACCTGCCGGGCGATCTGAAGGGACTGGAAGGGCCCGAAGCCCAGAATCTGCTCTTCGAATTGGCGGGCCTGCCCTCGGCCATCCGCATGGCCCGCGAACAGCTCATGGCCACCCCGATCGCGCGCCAATTGCTGGCCATTGCCCGCTCTTTCTCGGGTTTCTACACCAATTGCCCCATCCTGGCCGCCGACAACCCGCCCGAAGTCCGCGAAGCGCGATTGGCACTGTGCGTGGCCACGGCGCGGGCACTGCGCCAGGGCCTGTTCCTGATCGGCATCGAAGCTCCGGAGGAAATGTGATCCCGGAGAAGGTTAAAAACGAAAACGACCACCGCCAAGACGCCAAGACGCCAAGAAAAGATCTTTCTGAAAAAGAGGAAACGTTGGCTGCATCCATCGTAG
>JANXQX010000158.1 GCA_025353305.1 Holophagaceae bacterium | reverse complement strand
CGGGCCTTCGGCCCGCAGGCGCTACGCGCCTCGCGAAGCGATTTTGAGCCGGAATCAGTCATGTTGGAGCTTGGCGCTTTCTTGGTGTCTTCGTGTCTTGGTGGTGAATTTTTATTTTTTCGAATGCAAACTCGTATGAGTCAGGCTTCGCCTGGTCATGCCCTAACACCGGGCCAGGTGCAGGGCGAACCAGCGCTGCGCGTCCATCCAAGTGTTTTCCAACTTCCAACCCGCATCGTGCAGGATGGCCTCGCCCATGCCGGGACGGTACTTGTAGCTGTTCTCGGTGTGGATGCGCTCGCCTTCCTCAAGACCGATGGTCAACTCGAGGGCCCTGATGTGGACGGACTGCCGTACCTGGCTTTCCAGGTGCATCTCCATGCGGGATTCGGCCTCGTTCCACAACGCGACATGGCGGAACGACTCCAGTTCGAAATCCGCCCCCCATGCACGGTTGAGCCTGGCAAGCACATTCAAGTTGAACCGGGCGGTGATGCCAAGGGCATCGTCGTAGGCGGGGACGAGGATCGACGGCGCCTTGGCCAGGTCCATGCCGATGAGCAGTGCGTCTCCCGGCTGGAGACTCTCGCGCACCGAGCGCAGGAATGCCGTGGCGTGCAAGGGATCGAAATTGCCGATGGTGGAACCCAGGAAGAGCACCAGGCGGCGCGCCCCAGCCCGGTTCAGGGAGGCCAGGCCCTCCAGGTAGTCCGCATGGATGGGCCGGACCTCAAGCTGCGGGAAGGTTCCGGTCAAGGCCGACTTCGCCTGGTCCAGCGCGCTGGCGCTCACGTCGATGGGGGTGTAGCTGCCGCCCTGCTGCCGCTCCAGGAGCGCTCGCAGGAGCAAGTGGGTCTTGGTGGAACTGCCCGAACCGAGCTCCACCACTTGGAGTTCAGACCCGGCTTCCAAGAGCATGTCCGCCACATGGCATTCAAGGATTCCGTGTTCGGTTCTGGTGGGGTAGTACTCGGCCAGTTCAGTGATGCGCTCGAAGAGCGCCGAACCGGTCTCGTCGTAGAAGAGGGCGGGCGGCAGACGCTTGGGCCTGGAAAGAAGACCTCTGCGGACTTCGTCCAGCAAGGTGAGAGAGATAGGCGTTCCGGGCATCGGATCAGGCTAAGCGGAGGGTGGTAATTCCGTCTACCGCGCCAGGCGCAACCCCGAGAATTGCCACCGGGCGGTGGGCGGAAAAAAGTTCCGATAGCTGGGTCGGATGTGGCCGTCAGGCGTGGCTGCACTGCCGCCTCGCAGCACCATCTGCCCGCTCATGAACTTGCCGTTGTATTCCCCCACTGAGCCTTCCGCGATATGGAAACCTGGGTATGGGAGGTAGGCGCTGCCGGTCCATTCCCATACGCCGCCGAACATCCGTGAAAGGCCTTGGTGTTCCGACGCGGTTTCCCATTCGAATTCCGTGGGCAGGCGGGCTCCAGCCCAGCGCGCGTAAGCATCGGCCTCGAAATGGCTCAGGTGGCAGACCGCCTTCCCGGGATCCAGGTCCTGTTCGCCTTGCAGGGTGAAAACTTTCCAGCCCTCATTGGACTGCTGCCAATACAGAGGCGCCGTCCATCCCTGCTTGCGCACGGCGTCCCAACCATCGGAGAGCCAAAGCTCGGGGCTTACGTAGCCGCCATCTTCCATGAATTGGAGGTATTCGCCGCTGTTCACTGGCCTGGATGCAAGTTCGAAAGCTGGAAGGAAGACCTTGTGTCGGGGCCCCTCGTTGTCGAAGGCGAAAGCTGCCCCCTCATGTCCGATTTCGTGGAGGCCTTCGTTGAACGCTACCCATTCCAGCGATGGAGAAGGCATGAGCATGTCCTGCGGGGCAGGAAGGTAGGCGGGCTTCAAGGGCTGGGAACCCAACAGGTATTTGATGTCAGTGAGGATCAATTCCTGGTGCTGCTGCTCGTGGTTGAGACCCAATTCCAATAAATCCGAACTCGGGCCCGGCCAACCTCGCAGCAGGGTTTCCATGGCGGCGTCCACATGTTGCCGGTAGGCCAGGACTTCCCGAAGACCGGGCCTTGTCAGGAGGCCCCGCTGATCTCTAGGCTGACGCTGGCCGATGGCGTTGTAGTAGCTGTTGAACAGGAATCCGTAGGCGGGATCGAAGACACGGTAGCCCCGAAGATTCGGGACCAGGATGAAGGTTTCGAAGAACCAGGTGGTGTGCGCCAGGTGCCACTTGGTGGGACTCGCATTGGGCATGGCCTGGACAACCTGATCCTCCGGCGTGAGGGGCGCGGCCAGATCGGTGCTCGACTTGCGAACAGCGTGGAAACGCGAAAGCGCCTCGCTCATACCGCCCGCTCTTTGCCGAAGACGCGGTCCAATACCAGGCCTGCGGTCTCTTCGATGCTTTTCCCTGTCACATCGATGAGGGGCCAGCGGCGGTGCTGCTTGAAAACGCCCTCGGCATAGGTCAGTTCTTCCAGGATGTGGCCCATGTCGCTGTATTTGTCAGCAAAGCCACCGGCCCCGAGCCGTGACAAGCGGTTCAGGCGGATCTCCCGCAGGCGGTCCGGCTGGATGGTGAGGGCCACGATGCGGCCTTGGGGAATGTCATCCAATTCGGGAGGCACGGGCACGCCCGGCACCAGGGGCAGGTTCATGACCCGGTGGCCTTCCATGGCGAGATACATGGACAGCGGCGTCTTGCTGGTGCGGGAAAGTCCCACCAGCACGATGTCCGCCGTGGCAATGCCTGAAAGGTCCGCGCCATCGTCGTATTTCAGCGCGAACTCGATGGCTTCGATGCGCTTGAAGTAGCGATCGCCGACAGCGTGGAACAGGCCGGGCCGTTCATCCGGGCTCTCCCGTAAATAAAGGCCCAGCGTGTTCAGCAGATCCCCGAAAAGATCCACCTGGGTGAGCCGCAAATCCGCACACCGCTGGTCGAGAAAGATGCGCTGCTCGCGGCTCACGATGGTGTGGACGATCACCGCCCGCTTTTCAGCGGCGAGTTGCAGAATCCGCTCAATGTCCTCCAGGGTGCGGACGTTCTGGAAACGCCGCATGACGGAGATATCGCCTGAATGGAATTGGGTGAGCGCGGCGGCCACCATGCGCATGGCGGTTTCGCCGGACCCGCCGGACAGGATGTAGATCGGATGCTGGTCCATTGAACAAGGGTAATCTGAGAGCTGGAATCCCATGAAACTCCCTTCCGATTCGCTCATAGCCATGGCCATCCCAGTAGGGATGCTGCTCTTCGGCGCGACCATCTTCGGGATCCGGTTGTTCCGAACCCGGCGCACGCCCAAAGAAGATCCCGAATTGCTCGTGCTGGGTGCCGTGAGCAGGAGCCTGCATGAACGGGGTGAACTTGCGGCCACCCTCGGGCAGTTGCGCACGGTGCACGAAAAACTGGTGGACGCGTTGCCTTTCGGCCTGCTGTGGGTGGACCAGAAGAACCAGATGGCGGCGCTCAATTCCATGGGCCGCGAATTGCTGGGTGTGAAACCAGGCGTGGTGGGTCTGGAGGCTTCATTCGTATTGGAGCCTTTCCCTTGGCTGCTGGAAGGTCTTCATAGGGATCCCGGGCCGGGCTGGCGTTGTGAGGGGTCCAATGCCCTTGGGGCTGTGAAACGCTGGCGGCTGCGGCGCATCGAGGCTCCTGATCAGGTGGGGGCTCTGCTTTCCTTCGAAGACATCACCGAGGAGGAGGCGGAGGATCGCCGCCGTCAATTGCGCGAACGCTTTGCGGAATTGGGCGAGATGACCGCGGGCGTTGCGCATCAATTGAAGAACGGCCTCGCGGTGCTCAAAGGCCACGGCCAGTTGCTCCATCGCGCGGGCCATGTGGACGTGTCGAAGGATCTGCTCGATGAAGTGGATGAATTGGAGCGCGTCATCCAGAAATTCCTGCAATGGGCCAAGCCTCTGGAGCCGGAATACTCGGAAACGAACCTGGAGGAGGTAGTCGGTGCGGTGATTGCCGAAATCGAAAAGCGGCCCCTCAGCCACGGCCGCTCGTTGAAGCTCGAGGGCCGGGGCCGCGCCATGGCTGACCCCATGCTGCTGCACCAAGCGCTGCTGAACCTCCTGGAAAACGCCTGCCAGGCCACCCCCCGCGGCGGGGAGATCCGCATGGCGGTGGAAGATGGCCGCATTCAGATCCTCGATCAGGGGCCCGGCATGGGCGAGGACACCCTGATGCAGATGCTGAGGCCTTTCGAAAGCGGCCGCCCGGATGGCACCGGCCTTGGATTGCCGCTTGCCCTGAAATGGATCAACGCCCAGGGCGCGGATCTGCGCTTCGAAAAGCGCGAAGAAGGCGGCACAAGGGTGGAGATCTGGTGGTAAGAAGTGGGCTGTAGGCGATGGGCGGTAGGCTGTAGGCAAGTTAATGCACGTGGCGCTTCATCCTTGAATACCATTGCGCATGAATCGGTATCCTAGACCCATGCGAATTGCTCTGCTTCAACTGAACCAGCGGCTCGGTGATCCGGGCCGGAACGCTGCTGGCATCGAGGCGACCTACGCCAAGGCGGTGGCGGGCGGCGCTGAGTTGGTGGTGACTCCGGAACTGGCGATGGTGGGGTATGTCGCGGAAGATCGGATGTGGGAAGCAGGCTTGCGGAACCTCGTGGCCATTGAGTCAGCGCGACTCGCAAACCTGAGTGGCACTGTGCCGCTGGTCTTCGGGACCTTCAGTCCGAGCCCTTCCGGCCGCCTCTTCAATGAGTTGTGGTGGTGCCAGGGCGGGGCGATCCGCCAGGTCATCCGGAAGCGGCTGCTGCCCAGCTACGACGTGTTCGAGGAACACCGCTGGTTCGAGCCTTCACGGGAAATTCCACCGCTCATCGAGCACCTCGGCCATCGCATCGGCGTATCCATTTGCGAGGACCTCTGGGCGGACCGGGATTTCAGCAGCATGCCCGTCCGCTATGACTGCGACCCCATTGCCGATCTCGCCAAAGATGGGGCCACGCTGCTTCTCAATGCCTC
>JANXQX010000143.1 GCA_025353305.1 Holophagaceae bacterium | reverse complement strand
TGGCACGTAGCCCGAAGCGCCCGGTCCGATGCTCACCGCGAAACGGAGCTGGGGAGCCCCGGCTGCGCACACCGAATAACCCCACAGCACGCCTTGGTTATTGTCCTCCCAGCTCGCGGGGGAGGTGGTGATCAGGAGCAGGTTCTCCTGCCCACCGCCGCCGGTCGGCACGGCCTCGAACACGCGCATGGAGTCGATGCTCTGCGCGAAGAAATCGACACCCCCCGGCGCGGGTCCGAACTCGGTTCCCAGCTTTCCTGATGCCTTACTCACACCATTCAGCGAGGAACCAGATTTGGCGATGGAAAACATTTATTACTTTGCTATATGGCCATCAATCAATGAACCGCGCGTGCTTTTCCTAGATGGTTTATGGGTGCTGGGAATCTTTAACCCAAATTTCTTGGCGATCGACTTGCTGCTACGTCGAGCCGCTTGAGCACCATCTGGAAGCATCATAAAGGCATGCCTGGCTAGCATGGACACCGCATTTATGCCGCGCTGGGACCGAACAGGCATCTGCCCAAGAGAAGGTTCCTGCCAATAGTCTCCAACATCAGCTCGGGTTGGAACGCTTACGGTTCTGTCGGAAATTTTCAGAAGAAAGGCGTCAGGCCCACTTGCGTCAGATATCGCGCTTCCGTCTGCAACTAGCACCTCATTGGGGTTCTTCCAAAAACACCCAAACAAAATGCTTGTCTCCGCGACCAACGGAACCCACGTTTCCCCACCGTCTGCGGTGTAGTGGACGCCGCCAAATCCAGAGGACCCTAACGCGAAAAGAAGGCCATGTGATGGGTCAAGGAACTCAATATTCGACGCGTTCGCGTAATTACCAGTCAACTGGGCCATCTGTTGAGAAGCCCCGAGCGGATCCGCTGCCCATTTCGACTGGAGCAGGATACGCTTTGACACATGGGTACCGTCAGGTTGAGGCGAATCAACGTCGGCGAGAAGGATTAAAGTCCCATCTGCTAGCGTGGATACATCGAGAACCTCACTTATAGAATCCGAAGCCGTTTGTGCGACGTTTAAGTCGATGACCTTCGCAACACCACCAATCAGGGTTCCAAAGATCAGCCTGGCTACGTGGTCTCTCGCGTCGGTCAGGCGAAGGCCACAAACGGTAATCTTTCCAGATTCATCCACGAACAGTTTTTGGATTAGGAATTCATCACTGAACACCCTTGTCCAATTTGCTCCTTGGTCTTGAGTCTTCCAAAGGCCGCCCACTTGTTTCCACACTTGTGGATCCTTGCACAAATTCTCTACATAGAAAAAGGCGGTGTTCGAATCAAGAACGATGTAATGGGATTCGAGGGTTGAAACATTAACCCCGGGGAACAGAATTTCCAAGTCCTTCCAGGAAAATCCATCGTCTGAGGTGAACGAATTGTCCAAAGCATGAAAATCTCCGCGGGAGATCATGCTCGGACCGATGTCGAGATTTAAGCCACCTATGAGGTCGATGTTTGTAGAGCGGCCTTGCTGTTGACCGCAAAGCGCCACCCCCCCCAGGAGCACAATCGCTGGTATCGCGGTTCGAATCGAGAATTTCATCATTGCGTCACCCTTCCACGATAGCTATCTAAGTCCTTGCCGCTCGGTGTAATCGAACTTCGAATCTTTGAACAAGGTATTCCCACTCAACCTTCTCATGTTCTTCCTTCCTGAGGCATTGGTTCGCCAGCAGTCCCAGTATAGGTTTGTAGCCAGCGGACCCGTGAAGCCACGTGGATCTCTCACGGTGGCTCCGAAATCATCAACAGCCTTCACTCCTGCGGTATAGTCGGCAAGCAGATTGTAAAGGTGGTTGTGGGCCTTGACGTACTTGTTCCACTGGAGCTTCTCAGCCGGTGACTTATTCGCCCAGTTCGCCTTCACGCTTGCGAACTCAATGAGAATGTTTTGCTCTTTCTTGTATAATTCATTCCCACGCTTTTCCTCCCACTCTGAATTCAGCACATCGTATCTCTGCGGTCGAAGCGAGTTTTGAACCTGATCGAACCCAATATTATTCTTCTTTTTTACCTTCTTTCCGTTCTCGGTAAGTGTTACCACTACGGGCGTATTGAATGTCCCATCTCCCGCGCTCACCAAGAAGATGTCAAGGACGACATCATAGAATGCCTGATTGAATTCCTTCGAAAGCGGAGATGCTGACTCTCCAATAATGACGCTCATGATATTGTTCATGTCTTTCCCATCTACTTCTTGGACAAAAGGTCCGTCCCATGGGTCCGAGGTTTTTGTCCTTAATAGTTGGTGTTCCTTTCGTGTTTTCTTTGTGCCTTTTATTGGCACCTCGACATCGGCCTCAGTCCATATGATGCTCTTCACGTAATGCTGGTACGTGAGTTTGTACTTCGTGCCAGCATCGAACACTTTGGGCTCGGCGATCTTGATGTCCTTATCGCAGGAGCCCGGCTTCGGAGTCGCTGTCTGAACCGTGAAATTCCCGACCATTGGACGCGGAGAAATGGGTGTGTTCACAGTCTTTCCACCAGTATTTATGAAGTTCGGATTAGCCCCAACACCCATCCTAGAAACCACAAGTTCAGGGGATCCCACCTCTGCCACTCTGACCCCGCTCCCTCCCCCCGCCTCACTGAGATCTACTGCCACCATCCCTGCAGCCGATGTCATGGTTAGCTTCTTATCGTAGAAACCCCCATTCCATCCCATTCCCGGCACTACGGACACAACCGTAGGCGTTTCAGGCCTGCTCAGATCCAGGATGAACCAGGTGGCATCCGACCCACTTGCCCCGTCGGCTTTGTGCACAGCGACCGCCACGAGATTGGTCCGAGGGTCTACGGCGGGTTGTTTACGCAGCACCTCGAACGCCACGCCCGCGCCGAGAATATCCGTCTTGGGCCATACGGATAGCAGCTTGGGATGGACGGGATCCTGCTCGTCAATGATGGCCAAATGGTTGGCCCCCGCGGTTCCGGGGACACCGCCCAGCTGGAGTGCCATCACCAGATTGGTGGGATAGGGATCATTGGTG
>JANXQX010000135.1 GCA_025353305.1 Holophagaceae bacterium | reverse complement strand
TCAGATTGGCAAAGATCTTGTGGATTCAACAAGGATCGCACCCCTCTCTGGCACGTCAAGCGGTCCTTGACCATGGCGGTGCCCGTCAACTTGGCGAGTTGGCAGGGCTCAGGGAGCTTGAAATCGTCCTCCCATGGGGTTGGGCATCCCTACGGGGGCTCGTCCCGTTTGGCGATGGCATCGAGAAACCTGCGGATTACCCTTGGTTGGGTAAGGAAGGCGATTCGCTGCATCCGGCAGGAGCACTTGGGGCACTCCAGAACGTCGATGCCAAACACCATCTGGAGCAATTGAGCCCAGGGGGTCCGGCGGCTGTAGCGGCATTTTTCGGTATCGTCACTCAGGATGCAGCATGCGGGTGAGGGTTTGGGTTTCAAGGGTTTCGGCACCACCAGGGGCCTCAGTTTTGAATGGGGCGCAAAGATGCCGAAGTAGCGTACCGCGTGTTGCCTGGGCGGCGGGACGAGCGCCGCGAGTCGCCCGATCAGCTCGACCCCACTGAAAATAAGAACGGAGGTTCCATCCGGCCACGGGTGCTTCATCTGGAAGGCGTAGCGCCCATCGGGGCGTTCCCCTAATCGCCCCTGCGCCAAGGGCGGGCGAAGGAGGTAGCGGCAAAGCCTCTCGCGATGAAGGCGGTCATCGGCGGCAACCCGCACGGCTGCGTCCAGATTGAAACCCGAGGCATGCCCGGCCCTGCCTTTGGAAACCCTCGCGTCCTGCGGGTTTCCTAGCGTCACCACGCGAGATCCGGCGGGGCCAAAGGCCAGCGTCCCCGTCATGGAAGCCCGCGCCAACTGCCCCATGAGGGGATCCACGGGATCCTCGTTGTCACTGCTGTCATCGGAATCCGACCAGAACCCACGACGGCGAAGGAGTTCCATGACCTCATCGCAAAGCTGAGCCGCAAGGTGGTCGAGGTCCTCCCGGCTTGGCTCGGGTAACACCCAAAAAATGGGCCGATCTTGGTCATCCAGCACATAGACTCCATCGGTCATGAGGGCGTGCAAATGCACGTTGAGGTTCAGTCCCGAGCCGAACCGCTGGATGACCACCAGCGCGCCGGGGTTGGCAAATTGCACGGATTTCAATTTGAGAAACTTCTTGGCCAGACGCTTCAGATACCGCAATACCACGCGGGAGAGGATTCTTGTAATATCGCGGCAGATGGCGGCGTTGTAGGCCATGAGATAGCGCAGGGGCTTCGGGAAGCTCAGCACCCACTGGCGGTAGGGAATCAACGGCGGCAAGACTTCGTTGCAAAGGTGTGCGGCGCCATCTTCCATCCGGCGAGCCCCACAACTTGGACAGAACGCTCGCCCCTTGCAGGAAAACGCCACGAGTCGGTCGAAACTGCACGCGGGGCAATGGACACGAGCAAATCCATAGTCCAGGATGCCGCAGTGCAGGAACGCCTCAAATTCACGCTGGACGAACCCTGGAACATACTTGTCCAGATCCTCGCAGCGCGCCAGGAAGCCCGGCAGGTGCTCGGCCACGAGCGAATAGAGCACCCCGTGCTCAGGTCGGCGACGTTGATAGGTGGCAAGACAGGACACGCAAGCATATTCGTCTTTATTTCGCTTTTGACAAGATGTTCCAGGATTCTCTTCAAGGCCAACCTCTCAGGAGCCAGACCTCTGGCCACCCTCGGCTTCCAGGTGAATGTCCACATACGGTCTATCCCGCCATCCCAAGCCCGACCAGGGTGTCCGCGTAGTTCCAGGGCATCCATTCCTCGGGGTTCTCTTCCACCAAGGCGTGGTACCGCTGGAGGGAGACGAGGTAATCGAAGGGGTTGACCTGGTTGAGTTCGGCGCTGTGAATGAGGCTCATGAAGACGTCCCCCACATGTGCGCCGTTCAGGGTCTTGTAGAACATGCTGTTCTTGCGGTGGAGGATCGCTCGCTTCAAGGAAGCCTCCACCTTGTTCGTATCGAGGGGAGCCGAGGGTTCCCAGAGGAAGAGGGTCAGCCGCTCCCAATGCTTGAGCATGTAGGTGATGGCGGAACCCAGGCCGGAATTCGGTTCCACCCGCTTCTGGTCGAGCTGGTCCTGGAGCCAAACCTGGAGTCGCTCCATCACCGGCCCGCTGTGCTCCTGATGGAACCGCAGGCGCTCCGGCGGAGACATGCCCTTGGTTTCGGCATCGTTCCGGTAGACCTCCCGCAGGCTTTCCAGCAAGTGAAGGCATTCCTCCGGGAAATCCTCCGCCACATCCACGAACCTTCGCCGCGCATGCGCCAGGCAGTGGGCGACGATGGTGTCCAGGTCTCCCGAGGTGTTGGCCGAGGCGGCATCACACATCTGGATGGGTCTGCCCAGTTCCGTCTTCCGCCGAAGGAGAACCTCGGCTAGGTTTTCCCCGGCGTGGTTCATACCTGTAAGGAACAGGGCCACCCAGTGCTCCCCGGCTTTCGAGATGAGCCCGGAGGTATAGACGCCCTTGCGCTGCTTCGTGCCCCTCATCACCAGATCCGGCCGGGAGAGCACCTTCATGGTGGTGTCGTCCTGATAGATCACGTCCCCTTGGGCGGCCCAAGTGATCAGTTCCTGGAAAGCCGGTTCCAGAATGCCTGCGGCTTCCATCGCCAGCTTCCACTGCGTTGCCGAGGGGAGGGGAATTCCCAAGCTAGCCTGCCGTTTCGCCAGTCGGTAGAAAGGCGTGCCGGCGCCGTACCGGAGCATGGAGATCATGCTTGTGGCCGTCTCATCGTACTTTTCCTCGCCCATTCCCACCGGCGCCGGAGCCTTGAAAACTTCGCCGCAGCCATTGCAGCGCAGGCGGTCCAGCGCCACCACCTTGGCGGAGAGGGGCGACATGCCCACCACCCGCACCAGCACGGCGGGCTCGGCCATGGGATAGACCTTCCCCTTCGGACACTCCGGGCAAGGATCTCCCGACGAGAGGTCCGGGTGCGGTACCTGGACCTGTTCCGCGCCGTGGTAGCAGGAGGCCGGGTTGCGGCCATGGCCCTTGGCCTTCGGTTTCGCGTCGGCCTTTACATCGGCTGATTTCGGGTCAACGGAGGCTTCTTCTGGTACCGATGGCGCAGGCGCCGCAGCGGGAAACACATTTTCCGTCTTCTCTGAACTGGATCCGAACAGCATGGCCTGCAGGCGCCGAAGGGTGGCTCCCTTACGCTTCAGTTCCTCCAGAAGGAAGGCCAGGGTCTCCAAAGAGACATGCAGGGACTTGGCTTCTTCGGCATTCAGGAGTTCCTGCTGGGCCTTCGCGACGTAGCCGAAAAGGGTGGCCAGTTCTATCTCCTGAACTTCGACAGGAAGGCCACCCGGCAACACCGTGGAATGTTGCAGGTTCCGCTGCCTCTTACGTCCCATGTCCTCAACTTTGCCTACCGCAGGGCAGCAACACAACATAATTATATAAACAATGAGCGATTGTATCATTTGGAGACTCTCCAAGCGGCTGGAACGCCGGTCGTTGCGGGGTTTCCACCGCAGATCAGCACTTGGAGTTCATGGGCAAGAAGCTCCGCCGATTCCCCGTTCCCTTCCGGCCAGTGCCGGAACCGGCCTTGGGAAAGGCGTTTCTGACACAGCCAAAATCCTTGGCGATCGTGGACCAAGAGGCGCAAGGAATGACCGGTCCGGCTGCGAAAGACGAATACCCAGCCAGAGAAGGGATCGCTCTGGAGACGCGTCCGGCAGAGTGCTGCCAACCCGTCGATTCCATTCCGGAAGTCCACCGGCTCCACCGCCACAAGGACACGCATTTGAGGGGTGACCTGGATCAATGGCCTCTCCCGGCGAAGGCGGCCACGATCCCGACGGTGTCCATGTCGATGCCGGGCTTCAGGCTGATCCGCATCCGGGCACCATCTGGCCGGGAGATGTCGATCACTAGGCCGGGTTCCGGAGTGGGATCCGGCCGGAACTCCGGAACGGACTTCTCCGCCCGTACCATCCCTGTGGTAGGCACCTCCACGAAGGTGATCGACCGTGCGGGACTGGGGCTGCTCAGCACCTCGGCAACCCTCTTCCGCAGGCCGCCATAATCCAGTCCCACGGTACGGGCGATCCTGCATACCCCGAACTTCGCGGCGAGCGGGACCGCCGCCTCCCAAAGCTCACTGGGTGTGATCGAGAATTGACCCTTCTTTGACTGCCGCCATTTTTCAACCCGTTGATGCAAACGATTCACTGCTGGCGGCAGAGGTTCCTGTTCCGGTCGTGCCATAGGTCCTCCCTGGACCCATGAAAGCTACCGGCCATCAACTGGCCATTCACGCACGCTTGCTGTCGGGACACTTGCATAGCGAACTCTGGGGTAGAAATTCAATAACGCAATGGCGGTACTTTCACGCGTTGCAATACCTTTCCAGCTGCATCCCCCGACTCTAGGCGTCCCTGAATCCCAGGCCTTTTTCTCTGAATCCTCCCTGGACCCGGTCCGCCTTGGGGAATCTTTGCCGCTTACTAATGAATAAAATATGTAGATCCAGGGGTTCCAACCGGGCCCGCTATTTCCTGAAGGGCCAATAGGGATCGAAGGCGATTCGGGGATCCGGTCCGGAGGATGGATTGGGGCAAAGTGGCCCAGGTCCTGGCTAAGCGTTATATGGATCGCATGTATTTCTGGCTGTCATTGAACCATATGGCCCTTCACAGCATCTTAGGGACGAAGGATTGGGGGCATTGTGAGTTTCCCTACAGTCACAGCTAGCAGCCCAGTGCGCAATCCAGTGGCGCTTCTACCCGCCAAGGGTACTGCATCCCAAGGCCCGGAATTGACTAATGCGGGGTCAGCGGCGACCACAAACAACGCGGTTTCTTCCCTACTCATGCAGTCCTTGGACGCATTTGGAACTCTCGCTAGCGTGGGCGAAGCCCCCTTCACCTCCTCCCTCCAGTCGGCACTTCAAGGCAAAATAGCCTCGTCCCGTCTAACGACACCTGGCCTGTCCCCTATATCCCAAACGGCCATCGCGCTGGACCCGACCTCCTTAACCCCTCTGCTTCTTCAAACATTGAATTCCGAGGATTCATCTAATTTTTCGGGCGAAATCCCCTTTATCACCCCCTACCAACTGGGTCTGCAAGCCATA
>JANXQX010000119.1 GCA_025353305.1 Holophagaceae bacterium | reverse complement strand
TTCAACACGTCGGCCTCATCCGTGGGGCCGCGGCCTTTGACCGCATCTGTGTTGACCACATGCTGATTGGTCACCACGTGGCCCTGGTCGTCCCACACAAAGCCGGTGCCGGTCCCCGCCGGTGCGTCCTCCATTTTGGGATTGGCCGCCAGGACGATGCTCGTGATGTAGACCACCGATCGTTTGGCATTTCTGAAAACCCTGGTGGCATTCTGTTCCTCCGGCAGCAGGGCTGCCCGGGGAGCCACGGGCCGTGGCTTGGCGCCTTTGCGGGCGCTCTGAATGGCCTCGGCTTCCCGGGTGGTGATCTTGCCCTCGGGAGCCTGGGCCGCCAGCAACAGAGGCGCGAAAGCGCTGGCAAGCAGCAAGGAAAACAACGGGAGTCTCGATGGTTGGGCCGGATTCAATCGCATAAGGTCTTCACCCCTAGAAGCAATGATGCCCTGATCGAGCCGGAAGCTCCCAACGGCGGCGCCGTTAGGAGCCGTGCCAAAATAACTTGTGCCGTTCAGGCTATTTTGCTATGGCTCCTAAGGCCGGTACGCCATCCGACTGACCAAATCATTTTGACGCAACGGCCTACACTGTAGTCCTGAGGTGTTCCAATGTCCTCCGTCATTGCTGAACTCAAGAGAACCAAAGGATCCGTAGGTCCGGATGGCGTCTATCTGCCCGTCCACAAGATCAGGTTCGTCACCGCGGCCAGCCTCTTCGACGGCCACGACGCCAGCATCAACATCATGCGGCGCATCCTGCAGGCCAGCGGGGCGGAAGTCATCCACCTGGGGCACAACCGCAGCGTGCAAGACGTAGTAGACACCGCGTTGCAGGAAGATGCGCAAGGAATCGCGATAAGCAGCTACCAGGGCGGCCACGTCGAGTATTTCAAGTACATGGTGGAGCTTCTGAAAGAGGCGGGTGCCAGCCATGTCCAGGTCTTCGGCGGCGGCGGCGGCGTCATCGTGCCTTCTGAAATCGCTGAACTGGAAGCCTGCGGCGTAGCCCGCATCTACAGCCCCGAAGACGGCCGCATCATGGGCCTGCAGGGGATGATCAACGACATGCTGCAGCGGGCGGATTTCGATCCGCGGGAACAGCCTGCCGCCATCCCCCTGGCGCGCAAGATCACCGAGATCGAACTGGCGGAAACACCCTCGGTGCATACCCCCCAGGACCCGGGCCTCAGGACTCCAGTGCTTGGCATCACGGGCACCGGCGGCGCCGGCAAATCGTCTCTCACGGACGAACTGGTGCGCCGGTTCCTGGTGGATTTCCCGGACAAGAAAGTCGCCATCCTGAGCGTGGACCCCACCAAGCGCAAGACCGGCGGCGCGCTGCTGGGCGACCGCATCCGCATGAACGCCATCTTCCACCCGGACTTCCGCGCAAGGGTGTTCATGCGCAGCCTCGCCACGCGAAGCGCGCATAAGGCCACGTCCCATGCGCTGGCTGCGGCGATCCAGGAAGCCAAGGCCGCGGGCTTTGATCTAGTCATCGTCGAGACCGCGGGCATCGGGCAGAGCGATTCGGAGATTACGGACCTGGTGGATGTCTCCATGTACGTCATGACCCCCGAATATGGCGCGGCCACCCAGCTTGAAAAGATCGACATGATCGATTTCGCCGATGTGGTGGTCCTTAACAAAGCCGACAAGCGCGGCGCCGAGGATGCCCTGCGCGATGTCCGCAAGCAGTTCCAGCGGGCGCGGAAACTGTTCGAGGCCGATCCGGAAACCCTGCCGGTCTACGCCACCATCGCGAGCCAATTCAACGATCCTGGAACCAACTGGGCCTACGTCAACATCGTCAAAAGCATTGCCGTGAAAACGGGGGTGGGCTGGGCTCCCAAGCTGCAGGCGTCACCGGAGGCCGCCACCAAGCGCGCCATCATCCCCGGCGAGCGGGTGCGCTACCTGGCCGAGATCGCCGACACCGTGCAGGGCTACAAGCGCTGGGCGGCCAAGCAGGCCGACTGCGCCGAGACCGCCTATGCCCTTTATTCGACGCTGCTCACGCTGGGCGACCATGTTCCGGCCATGGCGGAGTTCTACGATTCCGTCCAGCTCGTGGAAGAGGTGGATGGCCTGAATGGCGACGCCATCCTGCTGCTGCGCCAGCGCTACCAGGAACACCTGGGCGAGCTGAACAACGGCTGCCGCAGCCTGCTCGCCGACTGGGAGCGCACCCGCCGGACCTTCACCGAGGACGAGAACACCTACGTGGTGCGCGGCCGGGAAATCTGCATCGACAACTACACCGAATCCTTGAGTGGAACCAAAATTCCCAAGATTGCGCTGCCGAACTCAAGGAGCTGGAGGGATCTGCTCTGTTGGCAGTTGCTGGAGAACATTCCCGGACGCTTTCCCTTCACGGGGGGTGTCTTCGAGTACAAGCGCACGGGCGAGGATCCCACCCGCATGTTCGCGGGCGAGGGCACGCCGGAACGCACCAACAAGCGCTTCCATTACGTGAGCATGGGCCAGCCCGCGGCGCGTCTTAGCACGGCCTTCGACAGCGTCACGCTCTACGGGGAAGACCCGCACACGAGGCCTGATATCTACGGGAAGGTTGGCAACAGCGGCGTCTCCATCTGCACCCTGGACGATGCGAAAAAGCTCTACAGCGGTTTCGATCTGCTGGCGCCCAGCACCAGCGTGAGCATGACCATCAATGGTCCCGCGCCGATCCTGCTGGCCTTCTTCATGAACGCCGCCATCGATCAGCGGGCTGAAAAGTGGCTGCTGGAACACGGCCAAATGGACGCTGCCCAAACGAAAATCGATGCGCTTTACCAGGCCAAAAACCTTTCCCGGCCTGTGTATGCTGGCGCGCTCCCTGAAGGCAACGGCGGGCTCGGGCTGGCACTGCTGGGCGTCACCGCCGAAGAGGTGCTCCCGCCTGGAGTCTACACCGCGCTCCGTGCCGAAGCGCTGCAGACCGTGCGCGGCACCGTGCAGGCCGACATCCTCAAAGAGGACCAGGCGCAGAACACCTGCATCTTCAGCGCGGAATTCGCGCTCCAGGTCATGGGCGATATCCAGCAGAGCTTCATTTCCGAAAAGGTCCGCAACTTCTACAGCGTTTCCATCAGCGGCTACCACATCGCCGAAGCTGGTGCGAATCCCATTTCGCAGCTCGCCTTCACGCTGGCGAATGGCTTCACCTTCGTGGAGTACTACCTTTCGCGCGGCATGCTCATCGACGATTTCGCTCCGAATCTTTCCTTCTTCTTCAGCAACGGGCTGGACGCGGAATACAGCGTCATTGGCCGTGTCGCGCGGCGCATCTGGGCGACCGCCATGCGCGAGAAATACCACGCCAACGAGCGCAGCCAGAAACTGAAATACCACATCCAGACTTCCGGCCGTTCGCTCCATGCCCAGGAGATCGATTTCAACGACATCCGCACTTCATTGCAGGCTCTCTACGCCATTTCCGACAACTGCAATTCGCTGCACACCAATGCGTATGACGAGGCCATCACCACCCCGACCGAAGCCTCCGTGCGCCGCGCCATGGCCATCCAGCTCATCATCAACCGCGAGCTCGGCCTGACGAACAACGAGAATCCACTGCAAGGCGCGTTCATCATCGATCAGCTCACGGACCTGGTGGAGGAGGCCGTGCTGACGGAATTCCGCCGCATCAGCGATCGCGGCGGTGTGCTGGGCGCCATGGAGACCATGTACCAGCGCGGCAAGATCCAGGAAGAATCCATGCACTACGAGCAGCTGAAGCATAGCGGCGAACTGCCCATCATCGGCGTGAACACCTTCCTGAATCCCGATCCACCGGAGATGGGCGCCACCGAACTGATCCGCTCCACCGATGAAGAAAAGCGGCAGCAGATCCGGAACCTCGAAGCCTTCCAGGTACGCAACAAAGACAATGCTCCCGCAGCGCTGGCGCATCTGAAACAAATCGCCATCGAGAACGGCAATCTCTTCGAGGAGCTGCTCGAAACCGTGAAGGTCTGCAGCCTGGGCCAGATCAGCAGCGCGCTCTACGAAGTGGGCGGGCAGTATAGGCGGAACATGTAGGGAAAAGTGCTACCACGCGGAGGGTAGCTGACGAGCAGAGGGAAGCGGAGAAAACCCTGCGCTCCAGAATGGACTCCTGGACCAAAAGCGTTCACGGCTGTTTTTTGAGCTGGGTGCTTTTATTGACATTCTCCTTCGTCCCCAGGATTTCGATTCGCTTCATCAGTCGGTCGAATTCGCTGTCATCCAGCTCCAATAGCCTCGGCTTTTCATCGAAACGTTCGTATTGAGCGTGGGCTAGGGTTTCGGCCAGGTCATGGGAGATTTTCCCTGCTCCCCTCAAAATGTTGCGATCGTTGAGTTGCAGGAAACCATGCAGCTTTTCGATCCAGTCCCGCATGTGCATGGGTTTGCGCTGGCGGGCCTGAAGCTCAGCGAAGGAAAGGTGCTGATCCACGATGAGATTAAGCTGTTGCAGCTCTTCTTGCTCAAGTTAGTTCTTCGCCGCAGTCACATCAGCCTTGCGGATCCGCCCGGCCTTCCAATTCGATAAGCCCATGTTTGGCTTGTCGGCTTTGGCGCGTTCGGCGATCAATTCAGCGGCCGTGTGACCATGGATGGCGTAGTGAAACTTGTTCTGAACCGTCGCGAAGAACTCTTGGGAAGCTTGAAGCTGCGGATCGTGGTCAACGCTGGTGGCATAGGTCTCACACACCTTTTTGTAGAACAGCCGCTCTGAGGTGCGGATCTCCCGGACGCGCTCCAGCAATTCATCGAAGTAGGCATCGGTCCAGCCGCCGTCCTTCAGCCGCTGATCATCCAACGTGAAACCCTTGACGATGAATTCCCGCAAGCGCTGGGTGGCCCAGATGCGGAACTGAGTGCCCCGATGGGAGCGCACACGGTAGCCCACGGAGATGATGACATCTAGGTTGTAATGCTTGACCCGGTAACCCTTGCCGTCGGCCGCAGTTGTCAAGTATTACTTGACGACTGAAGCTTCCGAAAGCGCACCCTCGTCGAAGACATTTTTTATATGCAGGCTGATGTTCTGTTTGGTGGTTTGGAACAATTTGACCATGGCCGCTTGACTAAGCCAGACCGTCTCGTTTTCCAGGCGGACCTGGACGCGCGTTTGCCCATCCTCGGTCTGGTAGAGCAGAAGCTCGGACGTGGACATGTTGTCTCCCTGGGAATCACCATGTTCGTTCTTTTTTCGCTTCTCCGCAAGAGCTGGCCGCCAAGAGTTTCGATGTCCTCGTCAATCTCAGCCATGAGGCAGATTGTGTCGCCCAGGGCGGCTACGATGTGCTCCGCGGCATTCCCCTGGACCAAGGCGGAATTCGGGTCTTTCAAGTAGGCTTCAAGTGGATTCATGAATACAGAATCCTAATAGAAGCTGCATTCTGATTGTCATGGATACGATCCCTTCCCTTCTCGGCACCACCCTCTCCGGCCGCGCGTTCCGCATTCCGGAGGATCTGCCTCCAACCCCGATGGCCTTGATCTTCGGATTCGATCATGAGGCGCGCCATGACGTGCGGGCCTGGAAGAGATTCTTCACGGAACTGGGCATTGATTTCCTCAGCGTGCCCATCACACCCATTTATCTCCCAGCCGAGGCGCTAACGGGTACCGCCAGGGCGATGAAAACCCACACGTCGCCCGCCGCATGGGAATCCATCGTGCAGGTCCACAAGGGTGGCGCGGAGCTGCTTGCGGCTTTCCGGTGGCACCCAGACCACTTCGCCAAAGTCGTGCTCATGGCCGGTGGCAAAGTGCGGGCTTTCCATGGTTCCGGACCCTTCAGCGAAGAGGCTTCGGAAGCATTCCGGGTCGCCGCCTTCTAGGTCATCTTTCGATTTAATTGACTTCAGCTGATCCCACCGGGTGCGGGTGCAACCGGGGGCACGGGCGGGTTTGGCGCTGTGGGCGGTGGCGGTGGGGGCGGCGCTGAATGTCTTGGCGTAGGAGGCATCGGCGGCATTGGTGCCATCGGCGCGATGTGCGGGTTCGCTTCATCCTTCTGCAAACGCTCCAGCCGGGCCTTCATGTGCTCGATCTCCTTTTTCAGGATCTCGATTTCGGCCTTGCGGCCATCTTCGCCATCTCTTCCACCGAGATGCAGCACCCGGACCCGCGACTTGCGGGGCAGGCTGCCGTCAGCATTCGGCGCCACGCCTTCGTCCAGTTCTGGAAGATCAAGTTCATCGGAGTCCACGAACACCTGGACGTTCTTCCTGATCTCTTCACCGAGGTGGCGCATCTGTTCCGCGTGAGCCTTGTCCTGCTTCAAGATGATGCGGATTTCCTTGGCGCGCTTGCCGGCTTCGGCGGCATGGCGTTCCGATTCCGCGGCCTGGCCCTGGGCTTCCTTGGCCATGCGCTTGGATTCGATGACGATCTTCTTCATGTGATCGTGCCTCATCCGCTCGGCATCGGCCCCGAGTGAACGTTCATCCAGCTCTTTCAGCACCTCAAGCTCGGCGAGCCCCTCCTCTTTCAGCACCTCAAGCTCGGCGAGCCCCTCCATCCCCTCGATGTCCATCACCTCGGAATCGCCATCCTTTTCAATGATGATCTTCTTGACGTGGCGCTCCGGCGTGCGTGGGGCCTGGCCTTCCTGGCGCTTCATTTCCTTCAGGTGCTCCTTCACCCAAGCTTCGTCAGCGGGAGTCATGGGCAGGGCTTTGCCGTCCACGGTCCATTCGCGCACCTCGCCCTTGGCGTCTTTGCGGGCGCTGTACTTCTTGAGCTTGCCGTCCTCCCGGACCTTCAGCTCGATGGAGCCGCCGGGGCCAAGTTTCACGAATTCCTTGGAATCAAGATCCAGTTTCACATCGCCGTCCACATTCACGTCCATGTTGCGGTCGCCCGTGTGGACGACCACCTTGGTGACCTTGTGCGACTTGGATTCATCGGCTTTCGGCGCGGGCGCCTGGGCGATCTTGTAGCTGGTGGCGCCCAGCAGGCTGAAGGCCAGGGCCGCGAGAACCCCTGCCCGCGCGGTATTGGAGGGCGGCAGGGTTGGGAGCAGGAGACGATGGATGCGATTCATGAGGGAACCTCCGTTGGATGCGATGGCAAGTTTGGGGCTGGGTGCTGAACCGCGCAGTTCCTCCAGCCGGGCGAGGGCGCGGGCATAGAACAAGGCATCGCCGCAGCTCATGACCGCCACGTCATCGCAGGCGTTTTCACGCTCCGCGCGGAGCTCGGCGGACAACCACCACACGGCCGGGTGATAGAAAAACAGGATCTCGACCGTCGACTGCAACAGGTTCACCAGGTAGTCGTGGCGGCGGATGTGGGCCAATTCGTGCGCCAGGACCGCATCCAGGGCTTCCGGTGTCAGCCCGGTGATGGCGGCCGCGGGCACCAGAATGGCGGGCCGCAGCCAGCCGATCACCAGGGGCGCTTCCACCAGGGCGGACTTGAAGAGCCCCACGGCGCGATCCACATGAAGGCGGCGGATGAGCGTGTTGAGCTGCATCTGCAGTTCAGCGCCGACGGGTTCAATGCTGCTGTAGCGCAGGCGCTGGAGCCATAGCCAGGCACCTGCCAGGCGTAGCGTGAGCAGCGCCACGCCGAGACCCCAGAACGCCAGGGCCCAGGGCAGGAAAGGCGCGAAGGCGCGCGGGACACGGGACGACCAAGGCGCATCATCCATCAGTGTGCGAAGGCTCTGGGGGTCCAAGGTCGTGATCACATGCGCGGGGACGGCCTGGGACGAGGAACGCAGCAATGCAAAGGTCGCCATTGAGGACACAAGCATCAGGCCCAGGCAAAGGCAGGCCCAGAGATACCTGGCGTTGGCGCTGCGTCGGCGCAGCAGGCGCAGACCCACCCAGGCCGCCAGGCCGATGACCGCGCCTTCCCACAGGAAGTTGAGCAGGGTCCAGGCCAGGGTCTGGGACCAGAGATTTTGAAACAAGCCATTCTGGAAAAGGGCCTTCATTTCCCACCTCCGGCTTCATCGAGCAGACGACGGATTTCCGTGAGTTCCTTGCGGCTGGCCCGTTTCGAGGCCAAGGCCGACATCACCAGCCGCATGGCCGAACCCCCGAAGGCCCGGTCGGCGAGGTCCTTCACCAGATGCGACTGGGTGTCCGATTCCGAATACCGTTCCGTGTACACATGGGTGCGCTCGGTCTCGTCCCGGGTCACCAGCCCCTTGTCGGTCATGATCTGCAGCATCTTGAGCACCGTGGTGTAGCCCAGGTCCCTGCCCTCGCTCAGCACATCGAAGATCTGCCGGACCGTGGACGGCCCCAACTGCCACAGCACCGTGAGAATCGCCAGTTCGCCATCCGTGGGTTTCGCGGGCCGGTTGGTCTGTTCATTAATCGAGTACATGCGGTGCTCCAGGAGTGCCTACGAAACAAAGTGTACGAAGTTTGTCGTAGGTTTCAACGAATTTTTTCGTAGCTGGTAGCAACAGAGGTTGCCGTCCGGGGCCAAACGAACTGTCATTTGGACTTATCCATCTGTCCAATTGACACATGAGCTGACAATCCTTGGAATCAATGGCGTTGCAAAGGAGTTCACGCCGCCTTTAGCCACCTATGCAGCAAGGACCCCTACCTGGGTACGGATAACAATTTGTTTATCGGCCTGGGGATTTGACTTTCACAGAAGAATTGATACTGCAGCGGAGCATGGAGTAGGGTTTCGAAGACCTGGACATCACCCGGGGCTGCAGCAGAATTGCGGAGTGAGTCAACCAAGGTGGAATCAACAGGGTGGCTGAACCATGTTTCGGGAGGACGTCAACCGGCCATTTCAGGATTGGACGCCGTGTTCCAAAAATCACTAAAGGAATGTTGGGGATGATTGGCTAGGTCCAAACCAAAATATGCGGGACTATTTGGGATGGATGGGAAGACCCGATCATTGACGCCGGATCAGCGTCCTCACTTCGACTCGCAAGATCTGGACCTATTCAAACAGGCCGAGGAATGCCAATGTCCGGCGGACCTGCAAGAGATGTGTGATAGCTGGAGGGAATCAGCACGCCCTGACATCGAATCAGCCACTGCATTGCTCTATGACCGGATCTTGAGACGTGGTGAAAACCGATTGTTTCTCGAATCCGTCCTTAATGTGCCCGAGAAGCCACAAATGGATTCAGTGGTTGTTGGCATAGTCCCTGGAGCGTTTTACCGCGAGCACAAGCACACTGGCGCTGACGGCGCACGCATCACCACACTTCTTCAAGAACTTGGGTTGAGTACTGAAGTGGTGCCGGTTCATAGTTTTGGACGCGTGGAGGAAAATGCGCGGATCATCAACGATTGGTTGCTGGCCCAGACAGCCAGCCATGTTCTGCTTGTGACCTTGAGCAAGGGGGGCGCAGACGTCAAAATGGCCTTGAAAATGGACGGCGGGGCCTCGTGGGGATGCGTCCGAGCCTGGATTAATCTCAGTGGTCTGGTCCAAGGTACGCCACTCATCATGTGGCTTCGACGGCAGCCCTTCAGAATGGTCGGCATAAGATGGCTGCTCTGGTTGAGAGGGCAAAGTTTCGCCGCTGCTGACGATCTACGCCATGGAGAGGAGGGTTCCATCACAGAATGGCCTCCCTTGCCGAAATCGCTCCGGCTGGTTCATGTGCTGGCCTTTCCCTTGCGGCGGCATCTGCGCCATCGCTGGGCCTTTCGGGCATACAGACGCTTGGCGCCCTTGGGGCCGAATGATGGCGGAGGTATCCTGTTGGAAGATGCGGCACGGCTGCCTGGCATCATCTGCCCACTCTGGGGCTTGGATCACTATCTGGAACCGGATTGGGATGCCACTCCGCTCCTTCGAAGTATCTTTCTCGCCTCACTAGCCCCCAACAAGGGCACCATGCTGATTGAAGACTCCGGCTCGACATGCGAACCCACCGTCTCCTCGGCGGGGGTAACTTGAATCGTGTACCCGCTTGGCTCCAGGAATCAGCGTGGGTGACCTTGTGCTTCCTGCTGGTTTTCGCGGGGGCAAACCACATCACCGGCCTCCATGGGTGGCGTGTTCCCATTCACTTCTCATGGGAAGGTGTGCTTCCCTTTCTGCCCCAGGCTTCCCTTGTGTACCTAACCATTGGGCCCACCATGGGAGGAGTTGCCTTTTCACTGAGAAATGATCCCACCGCTCTGGTGCATTTCCGGAAGGTATTGGTGGCAGAAATCCTGATCGCCGGAGCCTTCTTTTTGATGCTTCCCGCGGAGTTGGCACCTGGATTTGCTCGATCCGCACCACCACCATGGTCCTTTTGGGTTGCGGCTTCGGCGACCATCGGGATGCGCTACAACCTATTCCCGTCACTCCATGTCGCCTTCGCCCTGTCCACTGCTTGGCATGGGTCCACGGATAGATCCCGGGCGATTCGTGGCCTCTTGTTTCTCTGGGCGGGCCTGGTGATGGTCTCCACGCTGGTCCTGCACTTGCATCATGTCCTGGATCTGGCAGGAGGACTCCTACTAGCGGGGATGATTGAATATCGGTATCGTCCAACTCTCACATGTCCTCAGACCACCCCATCCCTGCTCACCTGAACCTGGCCCTGAGTGCCCTGTCCGTGGGCGGCTGCCTGGCACTCCTGATCTGGGCTTCCCATGCTCCAGCCCTCTGGCAGCGGGCCCTGGCAGTCGGGCTGTTCGCATTGCTTGGGAATACGGTGTTCGCCCTGCTCCATGAATCCGTCCACCGCATTCTCCATCCCAGGACCTGGCTCAACGAGACCTCAGGCTTGGTGCTGGCGGCGATGTTCCCCACTTCGCTGGCCTTCCAACGGGCTTGCCATCTCGGACACCACCGCCGGAACCGGACAGACGCAGAACTATTCGACCAGTACCGCCCCCAAGACAGTCGCTTCCTCAAATCCATCCAGTTCTACGGGATCTTCACAGGGTTTTACTGGCCCATTGTGCCGATCGGCTGTGCCCTTGTTGCACTGCTCCCCTGGCTCCCCCGCCATATGGCCAAGCTTAAAGGCGGGGACCCGGAACAGACCGGCACCGTGGCAATGCTCGCAGGCGTGGCCACCGTTCCGCCCTACCGCATCCCTTTGGAAACAATGTTCGCCATCCTCCTGCATGGCTCCTTGATCATGTCGGGACTCGTCACCTGGAAGGCCTGGTTGATCTGTTATCTGACCTTTGGATGGATCTGGGGGTCCCTCCAGTACGCTGACCACGCCTTCTCCATCCGCAATATCCGTGAGGGGGCCTGGAACCTGCGTGTCAGTACACCGGTGCGGTGGATATTTCTAAACTACCATCTGCACCTCAACCACCACCGTCGACCCGACGTTTCCTGGCTGCATCTTCCCGAGCAGTTCCGGAAAGGGGACTCCTACCCGAGCTTCTGGGACATCTATTGGCAGATGTGGCGCGGGCCACGACCTGCCCAGTCGCCGGACGCACTCAAAGTCGATCCAGCGCTGGAGCAGATCCTTGAGGTCCAGGCGTGAGTCCAGCACCCTGGCTGATGGCCCTGGAGCGGTGGGGGTCTGAATGGCCTCTCACCAGGGGTTGGATTCCGCTGGCGCCAGAACGGTTGATCGGCCATCGCCCCATAGCCAGGACATCCGCAGGATTCTCGTTTGTGATTTGGCGAGATGGCTCCTCTGGAATCCGAGCCGCCCTCAATCAATGCCCGCACATGGGTGTGCGCCTGGAGACAGGTGCTGTGGATGCCTCAGGCCGTCTCCGCTGCCCCCTGCATGGTTGGGCATTTGGATCCAATGGCCGATGCATGGAGGCCCCAGGGCACATACAGGTACCTGACCGGGGCCTTCATGTCTTCCCGACAGAGACGGCCTACGGTTGGGTCTTCGGCCATATTGGGCCCGAGCCGTCCCATCCGCTCCCTCGCTTCCCAGAGGCTAGGCTGCACTCCGCAAAGCCCATCCTTCTCCAGGCTGAGTTGCCCTGGTACCTTCTCACTGCCAATGGATTCGACGTGCCCCATTTCGAACATGTTCACGGGCGTCGGCACCGGCGTCCCCCGGAAGTGTCGACACCGCACCCAGACGCGCTGGAGGTAGATCATGAGTTCGACATCGTAGGCCGTTCCTTCCCGGACCGGCTGCTACGCTGGATTGACGGTGGCCCTGTCCGTATGCGGTACACGGTGTGGGGTGGGCACGCTGTCTTAGCAGAGATGCGGTTCCAACGGATCACCAGCCAACTGGCAATCTTCATCCTTCCCGACGGTCCTTGCCGCACACTCGTCCAAATGTGGCCTTTAAGCACCTCCCGCCTGGATCGGCCCCTCCGTTGGTGGATGACGCGGGAATTCTTCGAACACGAGATACGGGAGATCCGGGGGGCTACCCTTCATCCAGCATCTCTCACACCTGTGGACCAGGGGCAGGAGACCTATCTCTCCTGGCTCGCCACGCGATTGTTAGCCGAGAACCGGTTAGAGTGAATTACCGATCCAGTGGAGTCAACAATGCGTGTGTCGAGACATATCATCTTCGTGATGTTTGCCTTCTGCGGCCTCGTCGCACAAAGCCCTGATGAGACCCACAACGAACTACGGAAGCTGAAGACTGAAATCACCGCCGCCGCCAACAGGAAGGACTACGCGGCCCTGCTCAATCATCTGCACCCCAACGTGGTGGTCACTTGGCAGGATGCGCAGGTCTGTCGTGGAAGGGCCCAAGTGGAGGCCTACCTGCACCGCATGGCGGATGGGCCCAGCGCAGTGGTGGAGTCCTTCCAGATGAATCCGACAGTGGACGAGCTGACGATCCTTTACGGGGATACGGGTGTAGCCTTCGGGGGTTCTGCCGACGAGTTCAAGCTCAAGAGTCATCTTCAATTCACCCAGAAAAGCCGGTGGACCGCCACGATGGTGAAGTACGAAGGCCGCTGGGTGGTGGCAAGCCTTCATGCCAGTGTCGATGTCTTTGACAATCCACTCCTCGCCGCTGCCAAAAAGACCGGTATGGGTCTTGGCATCGGGGGCCTTATTATTGGCGTGCTCATCGGCTGGATGCTAGGCCGCCGGAAACGCTGAGTTCGCGCCGCAACCAGCGGAAGAGACGATAGAGAGTTTCACCAGCCGCCGCGGTGCGGAGGAGATGGTCACATCCCCACAAAGGGTAGATCTCGCCGGGTGGTAGGGATTGCGCGAGCAACACCATGCCATCGGATGGACCCTGATCCTTCAGTTCGGCAAACCGGGCCTGCAACGGTTTCTGGACCTGGCTTTCCATGGGTATGGGCAGAAGCGTCACAAGGCGAGACTTTCGAATTTCTGGGAAGGGCCGCTGCCACAGAGCGTGGGAGGGCATTGATTCCTCGACCGCCTCGAAGGGGAGCCCTTGGACCTTCGCCAGAATCCGGCCAGCTAGCCGCCGCGTGGACGTTCCGAGCATGCGCGCGATGGCGTGTGCACCAAATGGGGTGCCTCCGATGTTCAACCAAGCTTGGAATGGGGCGGGATCACTTGGTCCGAGTTCTGCAAGCACTTGGCGAACGTGGAGTGCGCCGATGCTCTGGCTTACTACAACGACAGGTCTATCACCGCACGCTGTGAGCTCATGCGCCAATATCCGGGCATTGTCCCGCACTGTCCCGAGGCTATCGGTCGTTACCCGGTGGGCTTCAAAGCCGCAAGCCTTCGCCACCTGCAAGGCCAACTCCCCATCGCCTCCCAGTTCAGGCCGTTCGCGGTAATAAAGGCCAGGTACGACTAACACCAGCATTCCAGCCGTACCTGACCATGGGGCGACATCCTCCGAATCTACAGCCGCGATGAAATCTGCATGACGTTGCTCCAAATAAATGCAGAGGGCCATGGCGGCCCCATCCACTCCCCATTTCTCTTGGATCGGCTTCAAGGCCTCCAGCGAAGTGATGGGTCCTTCGGCCTGGATGGTTTGGCGCAGAGCAATCTCATCCCTCGGCGGGGAAAGGAAATGTCGGCCCATGTCAACCGAGTCCGAGCAGAAAAGAGGGAGTCATAGC
>JANXQX010000110.1 GCA_025353305.1 Holophagaceae bacterium | reverse complement strand
CGCCAGCAGAGACCCAGAGCCTTCTGGCTATCCCATGACCTTGCGCTACACTGTTAGACCGTCGGGGCGTGGCGCAGCCTGGTAGCGCATCTGCTTTGGGAGCAGAGGGTCGGAGGTTCGAATCCTCTCGCCCCGACCAATGAAGACAGCACTTTACGGACCATCAACTAGGTGGTCTTCCTGTTTTTGGTCAATCCGCAACCAGACCGCAATGTTTTACTTCATTTAGGTTCATTCTTCGGGGGACCGACATCAAGGAAGGTCTCTCCTGCTCGCCTTCCTGAAACTCCACATAACCTGAGGCTCTCATACGCGCGGAAAACTGGGACGATCGGGGCAGGAGAGGCTGAATGCTCACCAGCATTGACTATCCTGCACCCCACCGGGTGTTTTTAGGTGGGGCCTCCAAAGGACGAATACCGGGGGGGGTCCACGGCTCGCAGCTGGTGGACGCGTTGACCTGGTGCTCGGCGTAGAGTCACCACGCGCAAGGGACTCAAGATCCGGGCGAAGCTCGATCCCGGCAAATACGAACTCGGGATAAAGGTCACTGACAAGGAGTTGGCCCAAATTTGGATCGTGGAATCCGCCTTACAGGGCGCATGGAACTATTAGATTTTGCCAAAAACCAAATGACTATGTCATTTTGTCGTGAATCCTAACCGGGCTCGGCATCCCGAATCAGGGTGCCTTCCCGGCGGGTTTCCTCAGCAATACCTTCGTGTTTTCCAAATGCGCAGCCCAATCGGGGAGTTCCTTGGCGATCCAGGCCATCAGCTGGGGGTCAGCCTCGGCAGGGGTATGGCGGACCCAGGCCTCGAGAACGCTAAAGGCGCCACTTTCGGCGGGATATTCCTCCGCATCCGGGGGCAGAGTTGCTTTGGCCTGGTGCAGGCCGAGCAGCATCCCCTTGACCTGGGCCAGGGCGGGTTCCGCCAGACCCATGGCAAACAGTCGCTCCAACTCCTCATGGAAAGGTCTGAGCCTTTCCTCACATAGGTCGTCAGCAGCCTCACCCGGATCGGTATAGCCACCGTAACGGTCAGCACCCGAATGGTCCCAGATGTCCTCCTGCTCGATGTCTTCGAAGGCGAAAACCAGATCATCGGCCACGCATTTGGGTTCCACCGCTGTGATCATCCTCAAAGCCAATGCATCTGCCTCATCCCGAAGTTGGGGATGGTTCTTGAGCAGCAGGGTCAGCACCTGGGCCGACTCCTCGATCCCCAGGCAAGCCAAGGCGCTGGGGTTGGTACGAGACATGGCTTTACGCGGCATAGGGACTCCGGGCTTACGGACGGGAACCATTTTCTCCTGGCAGGCCCCTGTGTGGTATGCCTGGCGCCCATGGGCCGACTTCAGTCCAGGTTATCCGGCCAATCCCCTGGCACGAAAAAGCCCCTCACGGCGAGGGGCTTCGGGGTCCAAAAGGAGGAGGTTCTTGGGCCAGACACCCATAGGATGCAGGGCCACCGAGGAAAGTTCCAGGCCCGCTATCTTCCTCCATGCCAATGTCCCGTTCCTCTATACCCATGCCCCCCATGCCAACCCCGACCGTCATAGGGACCGTAATAGGGGTAGATGCAGCTCAAAGACAGGCTGAGGACGGTTAAGCCTATAGCCATAAGGAAAATACGAATCTTCATCACAACCTCCTATCCAAAGTCTATATCCCGAGAAATCCCGAGAAGAGGAGCGCTCGGGGTGGGTTCCACGAGGCTGGGCTTTCCCCTTGGTAGACCCTTAGACGCCTCAGAGTTCTGAAAGGTTTAATCCTCCATCGGATAGATGTTTGGGTGGCGCGTTGTGCAGGTATAACCGCCCATCCAGACCGCGTCGATCGCACGACGCAGCGCCGCACTGCTCAGAATTTGTGGACGCGAGGACCGTCGGGATTCATGCTGGTGGGGCACGGCTGGGACCCTGCAAGGGCCTGGACCAGGAGGTTATTCATGAGTCACACACCGGCTACCCATCCCCGCGTCGCCATCCCTGAGTTGCACAAGATGGTGGCCCAGGGTCGGAAGATCGTCATGCTCACGGCCTACGATGCAGCTACAGCGAGGATCGCCGATGCCGCGGGGGTCGACGTCATTCTCGTGGGAGACAGCATCGGCAACGTCTGTCTCGGCTTCGAGAACACGCTCCCCGTCACCATGGCCATGATGAACCACCATCTGGAAGCGGTGGCCCGGACACGGCCCCAGGCCTTCCTGATGGTGGACATGCCCTATCTCAGCTACCACCTGAGCGTGGAAGACACCCTACGGAACGCCGGGGGGTTCATGCAGAAGGGCGCCCAGGCCGTGAAACTGGAGGGGGGGCAGAAACGCTTGCCCATGATCAAGGCCTTGGTGGATGCTGAAATTCCTGTCATGGGCCACCTGGGACTCACCCCCCAGTCTGTGAACGTCATGGGCGGTTACAAGGTCCAGGGCCGTGAAGGCGGGGACGCCGTCCGGATCCTGGAGGATGCCCTCCGCCTTCAGGACGCGGGTTGCTTCGCGGTACTGCTGGAAGGGGTACCGGCCGAGTTGGCCGCTCGCATCACGAAGGAACTGATCGTACCGACCATCGGCATCGGGGCGGGTCCCCATTGTTCCGGACAGGTACTGGTCTTCCATGATCTGTTGGGTCTGATCCCCGACCCAGCACCGAAATTCGTGCGCAGTTACCTGGACGGTTTCGGCCTGATGACGGAGGCTATCTCTAGATGGATCAAAGACATCCAGGATGGGGCGTTCCCTGGCGCAGCGGAGTCCTATATGCTTCCAGAAGCTGCCCGGGCAACTTTAGGACAGTGGCGATCCCCATCCGGTATATTGGATGGAGGCAACCAAGCAAGCTGAGGAGCAGTACTTTGCCGATGCGCATCGTGAGAACCATCCCTGAAATCCGAATGGCCCTCAAGGCGCTTCAGGAGGGGGGACAGCGGATTGGGTTCGTGCCAACCATGGGCTATCTGCACGAGGGGCATGCCGCTCTGATCAAACAGAGCACGGCCCGCTGCAACAGCACGGTGGTCTCGGTGTTCGTGAACCCCACCCAGTTCGGCCCCAATGAGGATCTAGCCAGCTATCCGCGGGATCTGGAACGGGATCAGAATCTCTGTCTGAAGCTGGGGGTGGATGTCCTGTTCCTGCCCGAGGCCGCGGAGATCTTCCCCACCGGGTTCAGCACCTTCGTGGAACCAGGGCCTCTGGGAGATATCCTCTGCGGCAAGTTCCGTCCAGGGCATTTCAGGGGCGTGGCAACGGTGGTGGCGAAGCTGTTCAACATCGTTCAGCCGGATCTGGCCTTTTTCGGTCAGAAGGATCTGCAGCAGATCGCCGTCATCCGCCGCATGATCCGGGATCTGAACATGCCCGTGGACATCGTGGCGACTCCCACGATCCGGGAAGCGGATGGCTTGGCCATAAGTTCCAGGAACAGCTACCTGAGCCACGAGGATCGCCTGCGGGCGTTGTGTCTGCATCGGGGTCTCATGGCCGCCAACGAGGCCTTCCAGCAGGGGGATCGCCAAGCCTCCAGCCTGATTGCCATCGCCCGCGAGCAGTTCTCGGGCGCCGACGAGATCCAGTACTGCCAGCTAGTGGACGCCCACTCTGCTGAACCCTTGAGCGGCGAGGTCACGCGGACTGCCGCCCTCTGTGTGGCTGTAATGGTGGGCAAGACTCGGCTCATCGACAACGTCGTGCTTTCCCCCACCGACGAGGGGATCCAGTTCATCAATCATCTGGATCCCAGCTGACCGCCAAGGAGATTCCCATGTGGATGCCCATTCTGATGTCCGGTCTGCTATTCATCACCGCAGCTGCGCCCAGCGCCGCTGCGGTCCCCCCCGGCCAGGCCAAGAAGAAGGGCACTCCACCCGGGTTGGCCAAGAAGGGCGGACTCCCTCCGGGCTTGGCCAAGAAGTTCGGGAGCCAGATCCCCGAGCGGCCATACATCGCTTTCGACCCGGGCCGTGCCGATCGGGCATGGTTCCTCATTGAGGGGCAGTGGCAGTTGCGGACGGGGCTCACGGGATCCTTGCAAGTTGAAATCCAGAATGCCCTCAAACTCCCCCTCGCGCCGCCCCCCGTTCCCCTTCCGAAGGTCGGCGTGGACCTTCACGTGGTCCTGTTCCAGTAACTGTTGACGACTTTTGACGCATCTCACACTTGGCTGGGACCCGCTAGGGCCTGGACCAGGAGGTACCCCAATGTTTCGCCAGTTGCTGCTTGGAAAGATCCATCGCGCCACGGTCACCCGCGCGGATCTCAACTATGTGGGCTCAATCACCCTTGATCCTCTGCTGATCGAAGCCGCTGGCTTCCTGGAGAACGAGAAGATCGATATCTACGACATCACCAACGGGTCCCGCCTTGCCACCTATGTCATCCCGGGCACGCCGGAGTCGGGGGAAGTGGGGATCAACGGCGCCGCAGCCCATCTGGTTCAGGCGGGGGATCTGGTCATCCTGGCCTCCTACGGCTGGCTGGACGCGGCGGAGGCCGCCCGCCACACCCCCAAGGTGATCTTCGTGGATGAGCGCAATCGCATCACCTCCGTAGCCTCCCAGGAGAGGACTCCGGTGTAATAACCCTTCCCAGGACCATCCACGTCTTGGTAAAAGAAGGAGTCGCCCGTGGGCCGGTACGCCCTCGGGGGAGTGGGAGGGAGCGCGCTGCCCCCTTGCCGAATTCTTGAGAGGGTATAGCCATGGAAGTCCGTAGGTCTCTGGTCGTGAATGCGACCCCGATGGAGATGCGCATCGCGCTGCTCGAGAATGGGCAGGTCTGCGAGTTGTTCATCGAACGTACCGCCCACGTCAGTCAGGTGGGAGATGTCTACAAGGGCCGGGTGGCCAAGCTGCTGCAGGGGATGCAGAGCGCCTTCGTCACCATTGGCGGCTCCAAGGATGGGTTCCTCTATCTTGACGAGCCAGAAGCCCATCGGCTGGGTACCGAGGACCCGTCCGAGGAGGAGGACGTGGAAACCGTGTTGGAGTTCCAGGCCTTTCCCGTGAACCTGCCGCCTGTGAAGGAGGGGGATGAGGTGCTGGTGCAGGTGGTGAAGGATCCCATCGGCAGCAAAGGGCCGCGGCTCACCCGGCACATCAGCTTCCCGGGGCGCTTCCTCGTGTTCATGCCGGGCATCGATCATGTGGGCATCTCCCGAAAAATCACGGATACCGAGGAGCGCGAACGTCTCCGGACCCTCATCAAGGGCCACACCCAGCCCGGCGAGGGCTTCATCGTGCGGACCGCCGCCATCGGCGAAAAGGATGAGGACTTAGTTGCCGACGTGACCTTTCTGCGGGAGCTGTGGGCTGAAGTCCAGGAGCGGACCCAGGAGAGTCGGCCCCCGGCGCTGGTGTGGCAGGATTCCCGGTTGCTTCAGAAGGTGTTGCGGGATCTTTTCCGGGAGGAGGTCTCGAGCTTCTGGGTGGACCAGGAGGACACCTACCGGGAGGTAGTGGACTTCGTGGGCAAGCTGCATCCGGAGTGGGTGGAACGGGTGAAGCACTTCACCTCGGACCTGCCCATCTTCGAAGCCTTCGCCATCGAGAAGGAGATCGAGGCCGCGCGGCATCCGAAAGTCTTCTTGAAGCACGGCGGTTCCATCGTCATCAATCAGACCGAAGCCTTGGTAAGCGTGGACGTGAACACCGGGAAGTTCGTGGGCAAGAAGGACCTGGAAGAGACTGTCTACATCACCAACCTCGAAGCCATCCCCGAGATCATCCGCCACCTGCGGCTGCGCAACCTCGGCGGCATCATCGTCATCGACTTCATCGACATGATGGACCTGGCCCACCGGGAGACCGTCATGAAGCAGCTCCAGGAGGAATTGCTGAGGGATCGCAACCATGCCCGGGCCGTGGAGATCAGTGATTTCGGGCTGGTCGAAATGACCCGCAAACGAACCGGCCCCAGCCTGGACCGGCTCCTGACGACCCCGTGTCCCCACTGCGAGGGTTCGGGGCGGCGCCTCAGCGCTGAAACCGCCGTGCTCTCGGTCTACCGCGAGATGGCCCGCTTGGGCCCACGGCTCAGGGGCGCCACGGTCCTGATCACCCTGCATCCCGAAATCAAGGACGCCATGCTGCCCGAGACGAAGGAAGGGATCCTCCACCTGGCCAAGGCCTTCGGCGGCAAGCTGCAATGGAACGAACGCTCGGAGGCGCCCCTTCATACCGTCGGGCTGGAGATCATCCAGAAACCAGAGGAGAAGCCATGAGCGATCGCTCCGCCCTCAAAGATCAGGTCTTCCTGCGCATGGCCCTGGAGATCAGTCGACTCGGGACCTGCTGCCGCCTCAAGGTGGGGTGCATCCTGCTCCGCTCGGACGGGGGTCTGGCCTCCGGTGGATTCAACGGCGCGCTGCCCGGCATGCCCCATTGCACCCCCGAGACCTGCGGTCCCAACAAGCGTTGCATGCACACCAGCCATGCCGAGGAGAACGCCCTCAGTTTCTGCGATGGCACCGTCAGCGTGGCCTATGTCACCGACGAGCCTTGCCTGGTCTGCACCCGCGCCTTGGTGCGTCGCGGCGTCCGCCAGGTCGTGTTCCTGCGGCCCTACACCAGCATCGGCGAACAGGAACGCACCGAGCGGCAGGCCATCCTGGAGCACTTCAATGTGAAGTGGGAACAGCTGGACCTGAAAAACTAAATCGCGTGCAGGGGCAGGGAGCAGAACACGCATGAAGCCATCACTGCAAGTAGCGTCCGTGACGAACGCGGGATTCGACCTGTTCATGGAGCCGCTGTTCGGAAGCAACAGTAGACAAAATTCTGCACGGTGCCTGTCCTTTCGCCAAACGTATGATTCCTCGCCACCCTCCATCGGGATCTGCAGGGGACAATCTGGTGCGCCCAGCAGGACTCGAACCTGCGACCTTCGGCTCAGAAGGCATGGCTGTCACCATTAAATTTCCCCTATACAGCGCGCGTTTGCACGCTTCTGACTTGGTTAGGAGATGAACTTAGCCGCTACAAGACGGCGACTGCTGCGTGCCGTCAGATCGATCGACATAGTTCATTGCTATAAGAGCAATAGCTCTTGCAGGGAAACCTTTTTCGTACCTTGCGCAACCCACTGGACACCAACCTCTTTGAACCCAAATTGGGCGTGAAAACGACTTGAGGATTCGTTCAGGGGTTCAATATAGAACTCACAAGTGACGCTGGATACTCCGGTTGAGCGAGCAAATTGGAACAAGTCACGATACAACTCATGACCGATCCCATTCCCCTGGTGCGCTTTGCTGACGGTAATGCGATCAATGTACATAAATGAGGGGTAGCGAGCTGAAAACCATTCGTAGTTCAGGCTGTCGTACTCCGCACCTTCGCGAATCGCTATGACAAACGCAGCAATCTCGCCATCAATGCATGCGACGCGATGATAGGCAGCTTGTGTGTGCAATTTTTCGAGCAACTCTCGATTCATTGGAGCAAGGAAATGCTCAGATTCCAAGTTGAGCTGCAAGATCGCACTGAAATCATCGGCGGTTGCATTTCGGATCATGGTTGCCTATCGAGGAATGCAAACCGGCGTGGATGACTCCGGCTAGCTGGAAAGGGACGAGGAATGAAATGAGTGGTGGAGGAAGTTGAGAGTGGAGGCAGCGGCCGGGTTGAACGGCGGGTTGGGTGCGCCAAGCGAAGCTTGGGCGAGGGGGATGGATGACATAGACAGACTGAAACCTCGCAGTGGGATACAGCGGGAATGATACCCCGCCCGGCAAAGCGGGTCAGCAGCCGGTACCGAGTGTTGCGTGTAGGACGGAGAGATCCGGACCACGAAGCGTACACAGGGAGTATGTAGGCCGTGTGAGCGAGCCCCGAAAGCCGTTTCTTCGTGGAAGCCGACGTCGTCTAACCAGCGGAAGGCAGCACTTCAAAGCCGTAATGACCTGGCAGCGAAGTCCACCGGGGTCAAAGAGCAGGGCATGCAGACATAGGATCCCCCAGGAACTTGACCTTAGATCTCTGCCAACGCATGCGTTGGCAGAGGGGAGACCCTGCCATTTCCGCCGACAACAGTGTGGTTGGGGAAGCCACAAACCAAAGAACCCTGGCCCAGGGATGGAGTGCCGACAATCCTGGGAGACACGAACAATGGGCACTCGGGCGGTACCGCCAAACGAAGGCAACGAAGCGCGGCGAGACAGATGTCAGGGAGTCGGAGCAGCTCGTAGTAGTGAGGAAGGCGGGGAACCGACCGAGGGACCCACTGGAGCGAAGGGGCTGCCGGAACACGGAATCGTTGGAGGGAAAGATGCAGAGGAACTCAGTCCTCACCAGCGTCTCTACGAAACAACAACGGATAGCGGAATTGGCGAGACAGATGCCGGAGAAGGGCATGATCTCGCTGTCCTATCACATGGATCTGGAGTGGATGCACGAAGCCTATCGGCGCACCCGAAAGGATGGAGCCGTGGGCATCGACGGCCAGACAGCGAAGGACTACGAGGCGAACTTGACCTTAGATCCCTGCCCACGCATGCGTGGGCAGGGGGAGGCAAATCTCCGGTCGCTTCTGGACCGGGCGAAGTCTGGTGATAACTACAAAGCGCCGCCGGTGCGGCGGGTGCATATCCCCAAAGGCGATGGCTCAACCCGTCCCCTGGGGATTCCGACCTTCGAGGACAAAGTGCTTCAGAGGGCGGTCGTCATGGTGCTGGAGCCGCTATACGAGCAGGACTTTCTGGACTGCTCGTATGGTTTCCGGCCGGGGCGATCGGCGCACCAGGCGCTGGCGGAGATCCAATCCAGGCTGACGGTGATGGGCGGCGGGTGGGTGCTGGACGTGGATATCAGGAAGTTCTTCGACTCCCTGGACCACAGCCATCTCCGGGAGATTCTGGCCAAACGGATGCGGGACGGTGTGATCAAGCGCCTGATCGGGAAATGGCTGAACGCGGGTGTGATGGAATCGGGCGTGCTCACGCATCCCGAGGCCGGAACACCCCAGGGCGGGGTGATTTCACCCCTGCTGGCAAACATCTACCTCCATGAAGTTCTGGACGTGTGGTTTGAACGGGAGGTGAAGCCGAGGCTGAAAGGCATGGCGTTTCTCGTTCGGTATGCGGACGACTTTGTGCTGGGCTTTGCCCATGAGGAAGATGCGCGGAGGGCGCTGGACGTATTGCCGAAGCGATTCGGGAGGTACGGCTTGGCCCTCCATCCAGACAAGACGCGGTTGCTGGACTTTCGGAGCCCGCGGAATCGCAATGATTCCGATGATGATGAAGGCCCTGGCAACTTCGATTTTCTAGCCTTCACCCATTACTGGGCGAAGTCCCGGAAAGGGTTCTGGGTGGTGCAGCAGAAAACGTCCAAGAGTCGCTTCACGAGGGCGATGGGGAGGATGAAGGCGTGGTGCCGTAAGAACCGGCATCTTTCAATCGCCGAGCAGCACAAGGCCCTGTGCCAAAAGCTGAAGGGGTATTACGGATATTTTGGAATCACCGGGAATTTCAGGGCTATCGAGAGGTATCGGACGCAGGTCCAGAACCTCTGGAAAAGGTGGCTGGGACGCAGGTCCCACCGGGCCCGAATGACCTGGGAACGATTCCAGAGAATCCTGAAGAGATACCCGTTACCGAAGGCACGGGTCATCCACTCGATCTACCGTCTCGCAGCAAACCCGTGAGCCGAGGAGCCGGATGCGTCAATCGCGCACGTCCGGATCTGAGGGGGGCCTGGGTGAGCAAACACCCAGGTCTACCCGACGCCGACGCTGGGATTATCAGTATTAACGCCGTATGGCAGATCAATGCATTTCTCGTTGCGCTGCTTGAGTAAGAAATGCGCTGCGACTTAGGTGGTGAGCCTTTGCGTAGCGGTCTATGCGATCGAGGATTCCCTTGGGCACCGTGATGTTGGCTCGGACGATCGGATCATCGAAAGGAAGTTCAACCAAGAAAAATGCCTGTGCGCCCTCGGCGAATTCATGGCGCAAGGCATCATCCAAAGTCATGGGCTCAGGAATCGATTCACCATCCGCCTGCATACCTTCGATATGGAAGGGGAGTACCTCTCGGGCCAGGTCCTTGGCCTCCTCCAAGCTGCTGCCTGCCGTTATACAGCCAGGAAAATCCGGAAAGCTAACGCCGAAATCGGAATTTTTGTCTTTGTGGAGAATGGCGATGTAGTTGCGCATTGTTTACCTCTTGGGAAGACAAGCCTGGGTACGGATAGATCGCTCTGTTCCGATGGGAATATCTTTCTTGGGATGTGGAACTGTGACCCGCCCTGGTTTAACAGGGTGCTGATATTGGTGATGTGAACCTTTGACGGCGACGAGGCTCCATCCGTCGGCTTCCAGCATCTTGATAAGCGAGCGACTATCCATGCTTCAACGATACGCACTCGATGCGCATTGTCAAGAGGTTGTTTTGGCTCTTGGCCTAACGAGAGGAGTTGGACCTAGTGTAGGTCGCTAGAAATACGTGTAACATTCAAAATCTTCCGAGCGCGAGCGACCTTAGCGAGGATATCGTTGGCAGAAGCTGTCCAGATGAAGGGCTTTGGGGCTGCGTTGTGATTCGTGATGTAGGTTTGGATGGCGGCCTCGAGTTCAGGGACCGATCTGAAAACACCTCTGCGGATTCGGTTCTCCGTGATGTCTCGGAAAAATCGTTCCACCATGTTCAGCCACGATGAACTTGTTGGCGTGAAGTGGGTGTGGATGCGCGTGTGTGCTTCCAGCCACTTCTTCACCGCAGGGTGTTTGTGGGTGGCGTAGTTATCGCAAATGATGTGCAAGTCCAGATCCCCTGGCGTCTCACGGTGCAAGCGTTTGAGGAACTTCAGCCACTCGTTGTGTCGATGGCGCTGCATCGTCTCGGAGATCACTGTTCCGTCCAGCGTGTTGAGCGCTGCGAATAGCGTGGTCGTTCCATTCCGCTTATCCCACAGGGATTTCCTTCGGTCATAGTCGTGGGTCATCGTTCCACAACGGCCCTTCTTCATCGGAAGTCCTGGCTGAGTCCGGTCCAGCGCCTGGATCTGACTCTTTTCATCCACGCTCAAAACGATGGCGTGTTCGGGAGGATCCAGGTAAAGGGCCACGATATCCAACAGCTTCTCTTCAAACTTTGGATCGTTGCTGATCTTGAAACCCACGACCCGGTGAGGTTTGAGCCCCGTTCGCTTCCAAATGCGCCCCACCGTGCTTTCGCTCACGCCTGCAGCCAGCGCCATCTTTGCCCGACTCCAATGCGTTGCATTCGCGGGCTTTTCTTGAGTCGTCTTTTGTACGATCTCCTGCCCTTTCACGGCAATCACCCACGATTTCCGACCTCGGCCAGCTTGCTCTTTCTCGATTCCCTCAAAGCCCGCCGCCTCCCATCTATGGATCCATTTCCAGGCAGTTCTGTGATCGCAACTAAGAGCCATCCCGATGTCGCGAAAGGACTCTCCATTCGCACGGCGAAGGACGATCTTCGCTCGCAGAACCATTCGTGCGGCAAGCGTCCGGCTCCGCGCCATCTCTTCGAGGCGCGTCCTTTGATTTTCCGTGAGTTCTATTCGTCCCGCATGTGCCATGTCGCCCCTCAATATTAAGTGCGACTAGGTGAAATATAGTTTCATGTTCTTTTGGCGGACTACACTAGCAAGGCTCGACAAGAAGACGATTGAGGAGGTGATGTGGCAGGAGCATCGCCTGCTTGATTGTTAAAAGACTCCGAAACAGCTGTCTTTGGACGGCTGGAGATGAGCACCGAGGCAGGCAAGCAGCAAGCCCTTGAAC
>JANXQX010000079.1 GCA_025353305.1 Holophagaceae bacterium | reverse complement strand
CTTCTCCTATCGGCATCATCGGCGGCAGCGGGCTTTATGCCATGTCAGGCGTGCAGGAGACAGTTCAAAAAGAGGTGGAAACGCCATTCGGCAAGCCCACCGATCCTCTGGTGTTGGGCAGGCTGGAAGGCGTGCCGGTGGCTTTCATGAGCCGTCATGGTGTGGGCCATAGGCTGACTCCCAGCGAGGTGAATTACCGCGCCAACATCTGGGCGCTCAAATCCGCCGGCTGCGAAATCCTTATTGCCGTGAGCGCGGTGGGCAGCCTCCAGGAACGCCACACGCCAGGCTGTCTCCGCCTGCCGGACCAGTTCATCGACCGCACCCACCTCCGTCCCAGCACTTTTTTCGGCAACGGCATGGTCGCCCATGTCGGCTATGCGGATCCAACCTCGGCCTGGCTGCGGGGCAAACTCATGGAGGCGGGCCGCGCCCTTGACCTGCCGCTGGAGAACGGCGGCACCTACGTTTGCATGGAGGGCCCGGCCTTCAGCACCCGCGCCGAATCGCGGCTTCATCAAGCCTGGGGAGCGGACTTCATCGGCATGACCCAGGCGACCGAAGCCAAGCTCGCGCGGGAAGCGGAACTGGCTTTCGCTACCATCGCCCTGGTCACGGATTTCGATGCCTGGCGCGATACGCCCGAGGCCGCGGACGCCCACGACATCATGGCTGTCATGGGGGCCAACGTGGCCAAGGCCCAGGCCCTGTTGCGACGCGTGGTCGTGGATATCGCCGAAGGCCCGCCTGAAACCGAACCCGCCCGCAACGCCCTTCGCACCGCACTGATCACGCCACCCGAATTGGTTCCAGCCGAAACGCGGGAGCGCTTGAAGCTGTTCACTGGAAAGTACGGATACTGACATCCGGCCGCATTTATAGAATTTTTCATTCAGTCCCACCCAGTGCCTTGAGCCCTTCCAGAAGCCTAGCCAGATGTTCCTGCATCTTTCCCCAGTCGGCGGTTTCGGTTTTTGCGTAGGCTTCCAGTTTCGCGGCCCTCTCGGCCAGATCGCGGGCGCCGATCATGCTGCTGGAACCTTTGATGCGGTGGCTTTGCCGCAGGATGCAGGGTTTGTCTTTTTGCTGCAGAGCGTCCTGCATCATCTGCAGATCGGTTTTGGTGATCGCGATGAAATCGTCAAGGATCTCTTGGCCCGCCACGGTGTCGCCGCTGCAAAAGCCGAGCAGCGTTTTGGAATCCAGACCGGGAATGTTTTCCACGGACCTGGGTGAAGCCATAGATGGCGTTTCACCGAGCTTCACATGGGGCAACCACTGCTGCAGCTTGGCCGCCAGCAAGGGAATGGTCACGGGTTTGATAAGGTAATCATCCATGCCCAGCTCAAGGCAGCGCGCGGCCTCACCGCCCAGGGCATTGGCCGTGAGCGCCAGGATCGGCGTTCTGGGGGATCCCTGGACTGACTCCCTGTCGCGGACCGCCTTCGTTAGCTGATAGCCGTCCATGCGCGGCATGTGCAGGTCGGTCAGGATCAGGGCAAAGCGTCCGCTTTGCCATTTCTCGAAGGCCTGCTGGCCGTCCACCGCGATTTCCACCGCAAAGCCGGCACGGTTCACCTGCTGGGTAAGCACAATGCGATTGGTGGGATGATCCTCGGCCATCAGGATCAGGCTGCGTTCCTGCTCTGCTGCTTCACTGCTGGGTGCGGGCCGTGTCGGAATGGATTTCGGTGGCTCCAGAGGTTCGGTTTTCACGATGTCCTTCTCGTCACCTACGGCCAGATCCACCTCCAGCATCATGGTGGTGCCTTGCCCTACGGTGCTTTGCATGTGCAGCCTTCCACCCATCAACTCCGCCAGCCGCCGGGAGATCACCAGACCCAACCCGGTTCCGCCAAAGCGCCTTGTAGTGCTGGCTTCGGCCTGGGTGAAGGGCTCGAAGAGCTTCGCCTGATTTTCAGGCGACACGCCGATGCCTGTGTCCTGCACCTCAAAGGCCAGGGATTCACTGCCGCCGTGGGACCCCAGCAGCCGAAGTCTCAAAGTGATGGAACCGCTTTCGGTGAACTTCACCGCGTTGCTCATGAAATTGTTCAGGACCTGCCGAAGGCGCAGGAGATCGCCCACGTGGGCCGGGGCGAGCCGCGGATCCACCTCCACGATGAAGTTCAACCCCTTGGCGGAAATCGTGGAATTGAATATTTGCGATACGGATTCCATCAAGGTCTGCACAGATAAGGTTTGAGTGGTCAGCTCCAGCTTGTTGGCTTCGATTTTCGAGAAATCGAGAATGTCCCCGATGATCTGAAGCAGGCTTTCGGAGGATTCATGGATGATGGCCACCACCTGGCGCTGCTGGGCGTCGAGATCGCTTTGGGTGAGGACTTCCAGCATGCCGGTCACGCCGATGAGGGGCGTGCGCAGTTCGTGGCTCATGGAAGCCAGGAAGGTTGATTTTGCTTGGCTCGCGGCGCGGGCATCGGCTTCGCTCTTCCGCAGTACCCCTTCCAGGATCTGCATCGTAGCCACGGTGGTACGCAATTCAGCGGTGCGCACCTCCACCTTGGACTCAAGCTGCTGGTTGGACAGCTCGAGTTCCTCCTTCAGGCGGGTGTGCTGGATCGCCACCACCAGCTGGTCGGTCATATCCAAGGCGATTTCAGCGTGCTGGGGTGTCAGCACCTCGGGAGTGGTGGCGGAGAGGGCTACAAAGCCCAATATCTTGCCTTCACTTTCCATCGGGATATACACCAGGTTGCGCAAGCCCTGGGAAAGCATGAGCTCTTCCATGACGCAACCCTGGCTTTCGCTCAAATCCCCCAGGTCCAGGAAAGGCGCCGAAAGCAGGTCCTTGAGATCGTGGAAATCGCCCATGGGCCGGACTTCGCCCGCCAGGGGCAACCAAGGTTGGTCCTGATCCACCGCCAGAATGGCACCCTCCGTAAGGCCGTGGTCGAACATCACGATCGCTGCGCGCTCGAAAGGCACGATATGCCTGAGCCTGCTCAACGCACCCTGCGCCAATTCCGTGGTGGAGCGCGCCCCGAGAAGCGCGGCGTCGATTCCGCGCATGGCTTCCAGCCGCCCGATGTACTGCTGGAGATCACGTTCGACCTCCACCCGTTCCGTGATGTCTTGCTTGACGGCCAGGAAGTGGGTTATCTCGCCGCGCTCATCCTTCAATGGGGTGATCGTCATATCTTCCGTGTAGAGAGTTCCATCCTTTCGTTTATTGATGATTTCGCCCTGCCAGACTTCACCGGCAAGAATGGTGTCCCACAAGGCCCGGTAGAACGCCTTGTCATATTTTCCGGACTTGACCAGATCTCCAGTCCGCATGCCGAGGGCTTCCGCCAGACTGTATCCGGTGAAGGTCGTGAAAGCCGTGTTGGCCCATTCGATCACGCCTTGGCGGTTGGTGATGACGATGGCATTGGCGGCGGCTTCCAGGGCGCTGCCCTGCAACAGCAGCTGGTCACGGGCGCGCTTGCTCTCCGTGATGTCAGTGAGCGCACCCACCACCGCAATTGTCTTGCCCTGTTCCAGGACGGGTGATTCGTGCACCTCGACCCAGAGTTTCCTCCCGCGGGTGGAACGCAACTCCAATTCATAGGGGCGCTGTCGCTCACCGGTCTCTATGGCCGCACGGGTGAGGCCCATTCCGATGGCATTGACCGGGTTATCCGTCAGGAAATCCGTCCAGGGACGGATCGTGTCAGCGGGGCCGATGTCAAGGAAGGTCTCGATCTGCGGGCTGACATAGGTAAGCAGGTTGTCGGGTGTGTGGGAATAAAAGAGCTGTGTACTGTGCTCGATGATCATCCGCAGCTTGTTTTCGTTCTCCCGCAAGGCCGCTTCCGCCTGCTTCCGCTCGGAAATGTCCTGCATGGCGCCCAGCATCCGGATCGCACGGCCTTCCGCATCCCGGGTGGTGATGGCCCGATCCTCGACCGTCGCATAGGAACCATCCTTGCGGCGAAAGCGATACTGGTCGGCCCAGAACACGCTTTTCGGGTTTTCCAGGGCCACCCGAAGGCCCGCCTTCACGCTTTCCAGATCCTCAGGGTGGATGCAGCTGGTCGGGGAATCGAAACTTGCCTCGACCTCATCCCTCGAATAGCCAAACAGTTTTTCGAAATTGTCATTTCTCCAGACAGTGTTGGTCTTGATATCCCAGTCCCAGATGACGTTGAACATCGCACGGTTTGCCAATTCGAAGCGTTCGTGGCTCTCGCTCAACGCCTGTTCGGCGTGCTTACGCTCGGTGATGTCGTTGGCTAGCACCAGCCTGGACAACCGGCCGCCGAAATCGATACCGTGCGAGGTGATCTCGACATCGAGGATGGTGCCGTCCTGTATCCGGTGCCGCCAATATCCAGATGTTTGGAGGCTTTCGCGAGTTTGATGGTCGAGAACAGCTTGCAACCTGGGCAGGTCCTCCGGCGGGCGGATGTCCTCGATGGTCATGGCCAGGAATTCATCCTGGCTATACCCGTAATGGCTCACCGCGGCGTGGTTGACCGCCAGGAAACGGAGGGTTTCCAGGTCGTAGACCCACATCGGGTGGGGGTTGGATTGAAAAAGCGTCCGGTAGCGCAGCTCGCTCTCTCTCAGGGCCTCTTCTGCCTTCATCTGGACAGTAACGTCCTTCATGGCGCCCAGCATCTGGACCGCATGGCCTTGCTCATCTCGGGTGATGATCGCCCGATCTTCAACCACCGTATAGGAACCATCCTTGCGGCGAAAACGATACTTGTCGCTCCAGAACTCGCTCTTGGAATCGAGAGCTTCCTGGGTGCTTGCCTTCACACGTTCCCTATCCTCGGGATGGATGAGGTTGGCTGAGGAATCGAACCTTGCCTCTTCTTCGCTCTTCGAATAACCAAACAGTTTTTCGAAATTATCATTTCGCCAGACAGCGTTGGTCCTGATGTCCCAGTCCCAGATGACGTTGAAAGTGGCCCGGTTCGTCAACTCGAATCGTTCATGGCTCTCTATCAGCGCTTGTTCCGCGCGTTTGCGCTCCGTGATGTCCCGGAAGGACCACACCCGACCGGTGATGACCGCCCCCTCCTGCATGGGCGATGAAAAACGTTCGTAACAACGGCCGTCCCTGAAGTGGATCAGGTCCAAGTCCACCTGGCTTGACGCATAGAGCGCCTGCACTCTGTCCAGGAAGGCGGCCGGATCGGACACTTGGGCCAGGACGTGATCCAGCAGGGCTTGATCGTCGCCAGCATCGATAAGGGGTTGCGGTACCCGCCAAAGATCGGCGAAGCGGCCATTGGTCTTGAGAATCCTGCCCTGAAGGTCCACGGCCAGGATTCCATCATCGGTGGATTCAAGGATCACCCGAAGCTGGGACTCGCTTTCCCGCAGGGCCTGGATCGCCTGTTCCGCACGGTCCCGGGCCGCCAAAGCGTCCTCCATCAGGTTGAGGGAGGCAATTTGAGCCTGGCTGGCGGCGCCCTTGCTGTTCTTCAATTCCTCGGCTTGAAGCCTCAGCGAGCGCGATAGAAGCAGGATGCGGACGTAGCACTCAACCCGTGCAAGCAGTTCGTGGTCGCCGATGGGACGGGTGATGTAGCCGTCCGCGCCTGACTGAAAAACCTCCGACTGTTGGTTGCTCTCCAGATTCGGCCCTGAAACGAGGACCACGAAGGTATCTGCCAGAGCTGGGTCCTGCTTGATCCGGCGGCAGACCTCGGTGCCATTGATGCCATCCCTGCCCGGCAGATCGAGATCCAGCAAAACCAGGTCCGGGTGGTGGTCCTGGATTGCCCGCAGCGATTCCCCGCCGCCGGATGCCTTGTCAACGTTGTAGCCGGCATGTTCCAGCAGATGCGCGGTTCCGCTCAAGATTTCGGGCTCGTTGTCTACTGCCAGGATGCGAATGGGAGCCTTCATTCCGGAGCCTTGGCTGTAGGCGGTAGGGTGGCATCTTCTTCCGCGAGCCGGTGGCGGATAGGTTCCCCCAGCTTCCCGCAAAGTTCGTTCACTTCACGCTTCAGTTCGACCATTCGCAACTCCCGGTCCACGGCAACGCGGTTGAAGCGGGTCAGGGTATCGTTGCTGGCACGGAGATCATCGGTCTGCTTTTTCAACACCTCCTCCGCCTGCTTGCGTTCGGTGATGTCGATGGTGTACCCCGCGAGCAGGGTTCTGCCTCCCTGGACAACGGGAAATTTGATCGACGTATAGTTGCGGCCATTCAACTCTTCATCCAGCCTAAGCACTGCACCACCAGCGACAACGGCCCAGTCATCCGCGGTGATCTGCTCGGCGAATCCGGGTGGAAAAAGTTCCGCCGTGGTCTTGCCCACCATTTCGTGGCCTGAGATGCCGATCATCTCCTGAAAATTCTCGCTGGCGTGCAGCACGCGACTCTCGGTGGGCGTCACCTCCTTGATGTAGGTGTAAATGGGGGAGTGGCTCAAATACAGCGAGAACAGCTCCTGGCTTTCCCGCAGCGCCTCTTCCGCACGCCTGCGCTCGGTGATGTCCTGGATCGTTCCGACCATCTTGATGGGACGGTTCTGCGCATCGAATTCCAGTCTGCCCAGACCATGAACCCACCGCTCCAGGCCATCTCTTTTCCGGATGATCCGGTACTCCTTGTCAAAGGGATTTCCCTTCCCCATAACTTCGTTCGTCAGGTAATCCGCCATCATTGCCTGATCCGCGGGATGGATCAGGGAAACCCATCCCTCCACGGTTCGGTCTGAAAGGGCGTCGATCCCGAATATTTCGTCGAGAATGCCAGAGCTTGTCCATCGTCCGGCGTTGAAATACAAGGTGTAGCTGCCCAGGCCTGCGATAGCCTGGGTTTCACGCAGGAACTGGGCCGAGGCCGCCTGGGCTTCCTCCGCGCGCTTGAGTTCGCTCAGCAGCTCGGCATTTTCCAGCGCGGTGGCCGCGCTGGCGGCTAGGCCCTGGAGCATGAGCAGATCGGTTTCGTTGAATCCGCCGGGCTTGTTGTGGATCTCGAAACACCCCAGCAGCTCTCCCTGATGATTGATGATTGGCACGTCGGCCAGATTGTGGAAGCCCAAGGCTTTTTGGATGTCAGGAATGACATGCGGATCGTTTTCGGCATCGTTGCTCATGTAGGGCGCACGGTTTTGCATCACCCAGCCCGGCACGCCGTAACCGGCCTCGAATTCGAAATTGATGGGCATCGGCTTGCCTTGCAGGTTGTATTCCTTGAAGACCAACTTTCCGTCGAGAAGGCGTCCGGCGGAACCATCAGTGGCTCCGGTGAGTTCCATGGCGGTGGTCACCAATTGGCGCATCACCAAAGGCGACTCCAGCACGGTATTGATCTGCCGGCTGGCCCTGGAAAGCACTGCCAGCTGCCGGCTGCGTTGAAGCATTCCCGCCTCGGCGGCCTTGTGCTCGGTGATGTCGCGGGTGATGCCTAACAGCATTGATACCTGGCCATTGGCGTCGCGCAGGGGCACGGCGTGGGTTTCGAGTAATCGCCGCGTGCCCTTCAACCCCGTGATTTCGAATTCCAGCGTGCCGCTTTCACCGCCCATGACACGCGCATGCAGGGCTTTGAAAGCATCCTGGAATTCCGGACGGATGAAGTCGATGAGCCCGCAGCCTTGAACTTCCTGTAATGACCCTGCTTCGAGAATGGCCAGGCCTGCGGGATTCATCTCCATCAGCAGGCCGTTTGGATCGACGAGTTTTACGCACTCCGGCTCAGCTTCGATGATGGTTCTCAAGCGCTGCTCATTTTGTCGCAGCTCCTTTTGCGCCGCGCGTTCGCTTGTCCGGTCACTGAAAACCAGCACCACGTCGCTGATGGTGTCGCTGTCATCGCGGATGGGCGCGGCGCTGAAGGTAATGGAGCGTTCGATTCCATCCCGGGCGATCAGCAGCGTGGGATCCGCCAAGGCCACCGTTTGTTCCATCCACAGAACTTGATCCACAGGGTTTTCAACCGCGGCCCTGGTGTCCTCGTTGATGACATGGAAAACCTGTTCAAGGGGTTTGCCGTGGGCATCGGCTTCGAGCCAGCCGGTCAGCTTTTCCGCCACCGGATTCATTACCAGCACGAACCCCCTTCGATCTGTGGTTATGACCCCCTCGCCGATGCCGAGGAGGGTGGCGCGAAATGTTTTCTGGGCCTCATGCTCTTTTCGTCCCGATTCATAGAGCTCCCGGAAAAGGCCCGCCTGCTGGTGCCTGTGAGCGTAGGCCGCCACAAAGGCAGCGAGCAGGATGAAGGAACCCACCACGAGACTGATCATGCCCGCCCGGTAGCGCGCCTCGGCCAGGATTTCATCCGCATCCACCTTGGCCACCATGAACCAGGGCGAATTCGGAACCTGGCGCAGATCCGCCACCACGTCGACATTGCGATAGTCCTTGCCGCGAAACTCACCCTGTTTGCCCAGCAGCGCTTGTGCTGCCAGAAGGCCGGGCTTGTTCTGCGGAACGCGCAAAGTCATGGCGGCCTGGGAACGGTGCCGCAGCGCGTTCAGATAAATGACTTCTTGACCTTCCGGCTGGACCAGCAGAGTCTCGGCGCTAGGGCTGGGCGTGGGCCAGGATTGTATCAGGGGGAACAGGTAGGCATCGGCGCGGCTGCGCAGAATCAATACGGCCAGCGGTTGTCGTTCAGCGTCCCGCACCACGGCGGCCGCATCAATGCAGACGATGCCATCCGCCTCGCGGAAAAAGTCGGAGAGGACGGATTCATTGCTTTTCTGAGCCGCCACGACAAGGCGCAGGGTGGCCGGATCCACCGGGGCAGGTGCAGCTTCGGCGCTCAACAATTTCTGGCCGTCCAGGGCGAAAAGCAGAACATTCCGATACTGGTCCACCATCCGGTCGAGCTGCAGTTGTCCCAGTAATTCCGATCGATAGCCCGGGGAACTCGGATTGCGCAGAAAGGCCGCGACACCCCTGCTCATCTCGGATCCCCTTGCAAACACGCCGACACTGGCCAATCGCTCCTTTCGCCATTCCTGGATCTGCCTGGATTTCAGCTCGCCGATGGCGGCGATGGCCTCGTATTTTTCATGACTGATCGCTTCGGTCTCTTTCCGGTAATACCAATAGCCCGCTGCCAGAAGTGCCAGGGTGATGGCAACGAAAATAGCCACCGGGATTCGTCGGGAGGAGCCGGGTCGATTTGTTGGAGACGCCATGGGAGCCATCCAATCGGTTACTGGGGTGAGACAACTATGGTCCAGAAATTGTGCGGTGCCATGAATCACTTTTGGAACAAGGCCTGACTTGGACTCCTGGGATCCGGGTAGACCGCAGTGGAACCATGTTTTTAATCGCTTGGGGAATTTAAGGAGCCGTTGCGGGATTACCGGAAAAGCCCTGGCTATCCTGTAACGGCTTCCGAGGTATTCGCATGCGGGTTTTCCGATTTCTGACCGGGGTTTGCGGAGGTTTATTCCTGACCTCCTCGCTGCTCGTGATCAATCTTTTCCAGATATCGAGTCTCGTCATTCTTCCTTTTTCCCGTAAGGGATTCCGTGCCTTCAACCGGTCTTGCGCGAACACATGGTGGGGCTGGTTGGTGATCTACACGGAGCGCTTCCAGGGCGTTCATATAGTGCTCACGGGAGATGAAGTGCCGCCGGATGAGAACGCGATCGTGGTGGCGAACCACCGGGACTATACGGATATCGCGATGCTGCTCTGCCTGGGGGCCCGCAAATCACGGCTGGGAGACATGAAATGGTTCGTCAAGGATGTGCTCAAGTATCTGCCCGGCGTGGGTTGGGGCATGTTGTTCCTGGATTGCATATTCGTGAAGCGGAACTGGACGGCTGATCGGGAATCGGTTGAGAAAACGTTCGCTAAGGTCAAGACGGACACCATCCCCATCTGGCTTATTTCATTCCTGGAAGGGACCCGCCTGACACCCAAGAAACTGGAAGCCAGCCAGCGCCGCATGGCGCGCTTGAAACTGATGCCCACCAGCCACGTGATGTTCCCCCGCACCAAGGGTTTTGTGGCCTCCGTGCGGGGTCTGGCCAGCCATATCCAGGCCGTCTACGACGTGACCATCGCCTATGAAGGGCCTGTTCCTACGCTCTTGGATCTCCTGAAGGGGGTTCCCAGGAACGTTCACCTGCATGTGCGCCGGTTCCCCGTGGTGGATCTGCCCGAAGACGATTCAGCACTCGCAATATGGGTCATCACCCTGTTCGCCGAAAAG
>JANXQX010000076.1 GCA_025353305.1 Holophagaceae bacterium | reverse complement strand
TGGCGTGATGCGCGGAAATCCTGAAGTGTTATCGGGTCCAGTGCTGCCGTAGCAAGAGCCAATGAGGTTCGGAGCCCATACCGTGCAGCTAGCCGGATCCAATGGCCAGCCTGGGTGGAAAAGCGGATCCCACCAGCCTTTTTCGCCTTCGGGCTGCGGCCCGCCGGTGAGGGCATGGAGCACCAGCACTTTCACAGGCCCGGTGCCGATGCGGCGATGGGCGATGTGAAAGGTGAGGGGTTGGCCGTTTTCCAAAACTAGCGTGTCGGAGTCGAGCGCCGTGCTCACGGATGCACCTCAGCCAGGGCGAAGTCCAGATCCTCGATGAGGTCCTGGATGTGCTCAAGGCCCACGCTCAGGCGGATGAGATCTTCCGTGACGCCCGTGGTGGCGCGCTCGCAGGGGCTCAATTGCGCGTGGGTAGTGCTGGCGGGATGGATGATGAGCGACTTCGCATCGCCGATATTGGCGAGCCGTGAAAAGAGTTGGACTTTGTTGATGACGGTCTTGCCCGCGTCCAATCCGCCCTTCACGCCGAACGTCAGGATGCCGCCGAACCCCGCGTCGGGCCTGAAGTAGCGCTTGGCCGCACCGTGGCTTTCGTGGTCCTCGAGGCCGGGATAGTTCACCCAGGCGACCTTGGGATGGTTCTGCAGCCACCGGGCCAGCGCCAAAGCATTGCGGCCGTGCGCTTCGAGCCGCAACGGCAGCGTTTCAAGACCCTGGATCAACAGAAAGGCATTGAAAGGCGAGATGGCCGGGCCCGTGTCGCGCAGTCCCTCGATGCGCGCCTTGGTGATGAAGGCCGCGGGTCCGGCGAGGTCGTGGAGTTTGGCGCCGTGGTAGCTGGGATTGGGTTCCGTGAATTCCGGGAACTTGCCATTGGCCCAGTTGAATTTCCCGCCGTCCACGATGACGCCGCCGATGGCGGTGCCGTGGCCGCCGATGAATTTCGTCGCGCTGTGCACTACGATGTGTGCGCCGTGCTGGAGCGGCTGCACCAGGTAGGGCGTGGGGATGGTGTTGTCCACGATGAGCGGGATGCCCGCGTCATCAGCGATGCGACCCAGCACTTCGAACTCAGGGATATCGAGCTTGGGATTGCCCACGGCTTCGATGTAGATGGCCTTGGTGTTGGGCTGGATGGCCGCGCGGAAGGCCACTACGTCACGGCTGTCCACGAAGGTGGTGGTGATGCCATTCCGCGGCAGGGTGTTGTGCAGCAGGTTGTAGGTGCCACCGTACAGATTGTTGCCTGCGACGATGTGATCGCCAGTTACGAGAAGCGTCTGAAAGGTCAGTGTGATGGCGGCCTGGCCCGAGGCCACCGCCAGCGCGCCGATGCCGCCCTCCAGTTGTGCGAGCCTCGTTTCCAGCACCGCCTGGGTGGGGTTCATGATGCGCGTGTAGATGTTGCCAGGCACTTCCAGATTGAAGAGCTGGGCGCCGTGCTCGGCGGAGTCGAACACGTAGCTCGTCGTCTGGTAGATGGGCACCGCCCGGGATTTCGTGTCGCCATCAGGGCTGTGTCCCCCGTGGAGGGCCAAGGTTTCGAAGCGGTATTCGGTCGTGCGGTTTTCGGTGGTGGTGTCGCTCATGGCGGACTCCGTGCAAGGCTTCGCCGACTCGGCCGGCGAGTTGTTTGGTGTGCCCCTGTCATCCGCGATGCGGACCTCCTGGGCACGGCGAGGTGAGGCCTCGTCAGTCCGTTGCGAGATTCAGAATTGAAATGGACCCGAGCACGAAAAATTCGTACTCGGGCCCCTTCGATCTCAGCTTGAGTTTGCCAGGTTTGGATTCCTGTCAGTTCACATCAGCTTGCCATCTGTCCGATCAATCCTAAGAGATTAATCGGTGGGAATTGGCACCACCACTGCATTTGCAGCAGGTTGCCAAGGTTTCATAGGGCCCGTCCCTCCACCTTTCTGGATATCACGCTATTGAACTGACAAAGATCTCAATGAACTTCAAGGATCGGATTGACTCGATTGGTTGTCAATACTTTTCTGACTAATTCGGAGGAACATCACGTCATCACCGGGGGACCATCAGAGGGTGCAAGGGATGAGGGTCGGAATGAACTAAAGGGCCTGGATCATGCCTTCGTCTGGAGGGTGGTCCTCCGGATGAGACCCGCGGCTACGGTGGCGTTCGTCGTTGCGTCGATGAGGATGAAGGAGCCGGTGGTGCGGACTTCCTCGTAGGCATCCACTGCGAGTGGGTGCTGGACCTTCAGCGTGGCTTCCGCGATGTCATTCATGGCCAGGCCTCCGGTGGGATGCAGGGTCAGCGACTCCATGTCCAGGCAGGAATGGATCGATGAAATGTGGGCGCGGGTTTCCCGGGTGCCGTGACGCAGCAGGTAGGTTCGGCCAGGGGTATGCGGCGTTTCGGACAGCCAGGCGAGTGTGGCGGAAAGCTCCTTCGCGGGTTTGAGCGTGTCCAGGACCTTGGCAATGAGATCGCCCCGGGAGATGTCCAGCTCATCGGCTAATTGAAGGGCGACACTCTGTCCTTGCCGGGCCTGGCTCAGGCATTCGTTGCCGAGAAGGATGGCCGCAATGCGGCTTCGGGTGCCGGCGGGCAATACGATGATTTCATCACCCACGGCGATGGAGCCGGATTCAATACGGCCGAGATAGGCCCGATAATCCGAATATTCCGCAGAGCGCGGCCGGCTCACGAGCTGCACCGGAAAACGGAAGGGCGCATCTTCGGCCTCCCCTTCCAGCTGGATCGATTCGAGGATCTCGAAGAGAGTCGGGCCTTTGTACCAGCCCAGATTGCCCTTTCGCTCCACCAACTGATCGCCCTTCAGGGCTGAAATGGGGATGAAACGCAGATCCCGGATGCCGAGCTTTGCGGCAAAGGCGAGGTACTCCCTTTTGATTTCCTCAAATCGATGCTCGGACCAATCCACCAGATCCATCTTGTTTACCGCCACCACGAGATGCCGGATGCCCAGCAGGTTCGCCAGGGCGCTGTGGCGGCGGGTCTGGGTGAGCACGCCCTTGCGCGCGTCGATGAGGATGATGGCGAGATCCGCGGTGGAGGCCGCGGTCACCATGTTCCGGGTGTACTGCTCATGGCCCGGCGCGTCCGCCAGGATGTATTTGCGCCTTCCTGAGGAAAAATACCGGTAGGCCACGTCGATGGTGATGCCCTGCTCCCGCTCGGCCTGCAGCCCATCCGTAAGCAGTGAGAGGTCGATGGTCTCAAGGCCGCGCAATTTCGAACTGCGTTGGAGTGCCTGCAGCGCGTCTGCGAGAATGGCCTTGCTGTCGAAGAGAAGCCGGCCGATGAGGGTGCTCTTGCCGTCGTCCACACTGCCGCAGGTGAGGAAGCGAAGGAGCCCGGTGTCTTCGGGGGCTGGGGGCTGGGGGCGGCGGGCTGTGGGTTGCTGTCGGCGAGCCAGGGGGTGGGATCCGGTGCCTCCATCCCAGCCCCCATTGCCCGCGGTCTCGCCTAAAGGGGCCGCACTGATAGCGGCATTCAACTTCTCAGAGGAGGCAATATGATCGCTCATTAAAAGTATCCTTCCTTTTTGCGCTGTTCCATGGCGGCCTCGCTGGTCTGGTCGTCCAGCCGGGTGGCGCCTCGTTCGGTGAGTTCGGTGGTAGCGGTTTCGAGGATGATCTCGGCAACGGTCGCGGCCATGCTCTCCACCGGGGCAGTGCAGGTGATGTCTCCCACGGTGCGGAAGCGCACGCTGATCTCTTCGATGACTTCGCCCTCCTTGGCTGGCGTCAGGTGCGTCACGGGCACCAGGGAATGGTTCCGGCGGACGATCTTCCGCCGGTGCGCGAAGTAGATGCTAGGCAGTTCCAGGCCCTCGGCTTGGATGTACTGCCAGACATCCAGCTCGGTCCAGTTGGAGATGGGGAAGGCGCGGATGTTCTCGCCCGGATGGATACGGGCGTTGTAGAGACCCCACAGCTCAGGTCGCTGGTTCTTGGGATCCCATTGGCCGAATTCATCCCGGAAGGAGAAGATGCGCTCCTTGGCGCGGGCTTTTTCTTCATCGCGCCGGGCGCCGCCGATGCAGGCGTCGAAACCGAATTCCTGGATCGCATCCAGCAATGTGACGGACTGGAAGGGGTTGCGGCTTTGCAAGGGATGGCGCAACACCACTTTGCCGAGCGCGATGGAATCCTCTACGCTGCGCACAATCAGCCGCTCACCCAGCTCTGCGGCCCGCCGGTCCCGGAAGGCGATGACTTCATCGTAGTTGTGTCCGGTATCGATGTGCATCAGCGGGAAGGAGAAGCGGCCTGGACGGAAGGCCTTCTCCGCCAGGCGCAGGAGGCAAACGGAGTCCTTGCCCCCGGAGAAGAGCACTACGGGCGCTGCGCATTGACCGGCCACTTCACGCAGGATGTGGATGGCTTCAGCCTCCAGGTGTTGCAGATGGGTGAGGGTCGGCGTGGCTTGGACCGCGCTCATGGCGTTTCCTTGGCGAGTGCGCGGCCCGCGTGGAGGCCGCATTCCTTGTGCTCGGGTGCTTCCCACCACCAACGGCCGGCGCGGATGTCCTCGCCGGGATGAACGGCGCGGGTGCAGGGGGCGCAGCCGATGCTTGGGTATCCCCGGTCATGCAAGGCGTTGTAGGGCACATCGTTGGAGCGCACGAAGGCCCAGGTGGTATCAAGGCTCCACTCGATGAGTGGGCTCACTTTCAAAATGCCCCCGTGGGCGTGGTCCGCCTCGAAAGGACCGAGGTCTGATCGCGTGTGGGCCTGCTTACGGCGAAGGCCCGTGATCCATGCGCCTGCGTCGGCCAGCGCGCGATTCAGGGGTTCCACCTTGCGGATGGAGCAGCAGTCCTGACGCAGTTGCAGGCTCTGATAGAAGGCGTTTGAGCCGTGGCGGTTCACGTAGGCTTCCACATCCTCGTGTTTTGGAAGGAAGGTCTCAATGCTCAAGCAGTAGCGTGCTTTCACCGCCGCCACCAGGTCGTAGGTTTCCGGATGCAGACGGCCAGTGTCCAGGAAGAAGACACGGGGCTTCGCTTCCCGGCGGCTGAAGAGTTCGAGCAGCGCGACATCCTCCAGTCCGAAGCTGCACGCGAAGGCCAGATCGGGATGGAAGTTGGAGAGGGCGAAGTCGAGGATGGCGCCCGCGGGGGCACCTTGAAAAGCGCGGTTGAGGGCATCCACTTCCGAATCGTTGAATAGGGTTGGGCTCATGAGCTTTCCTCTGAGGCGGGTGCAGGGGTTGAAAAGGCATTCCAGAGGCGTGCCCGGAGTCCCGGAAATCGCGAAACAACCACCATGGCGGTGGTGAGCATCCAGCCTCCATGCGCCAGCCAGATCGGAAATTTGTAGATATTAAGAAGTAGGCGGCTAAGGCCGAAGCTCACCGCGAAGGCGTTGAACACGATGCACCCATTGCGGAAGGCACCTTCTGACAGCCACACCAGCGCACGGCCTCCGAGCCAAAGGCCAATGAGAACCACGGGCACCAAGGGGATGAATGCCTGAACGCTTGTCTTCGTGAGCAGGCCCAAGGCGAGGTAGACCGTTGCCGTCGCCACGGATTCCATCAAGCGCAGAAAACTGATGGCGGCGCGGTACTCGGCTTTCGGATAACGATGGCGGTGGAAGTAGACGCTGAGGATGGGGCCCGAGATGGTGGTGAGCCCGTAGATGACACCGGTGGCGAAGCCGAAAGGCGTTGCTTCTTTTTTGGAACTGGCCTCGACCCGGTGTCGACCGAAGGCCTGGAACAGCACAAGGGGGAGCAGTAGCGCATACGTGATAAGGCGCAGAGACCCGCTGGAAGCGTATCTGAGAACCAGACTTCCCAGCAGCACGCCCGGCAGCAGCGCGTAGGCGAAGCGCAGCACTTGGGCGCGAACCTTCGGGAATGCGCGGAGGTTCAAAAGAAATGAACCCGCATTGAGAAGCACTTCGAGCAGGACAAGGACCGGATTCAAGATCCGCTGTGCGACCACCATCAAGGCCAACGGCACGCTCAGAGTACTGAATCCATGCCCCAGCACGCCGTTGACGAAAGCTCCCGCCAGGGCAATGAGGGCCAGCCAGATCCAGTGAGTGAGGGTCAGGTGTTCCATGTTCCCCTCAGCGAACCGGGACTGCAGTCAGGTCGGATTCGAGGATGGATGCGATGGAATGGCGGCCGACCCGCGCGGCGAAATCTCCAAAGCGTTCGCCAACCATCCCTTCGGCCTTCCAGAACCCGAAGAGTCGATCGAGGAGGTCCGGCAAGGCCTCGAAGGTCACCTTCTGGGCTACCTCGAAGGCCAGACGGAAGCCTTCCTTGTGCCCGCCTGCGTAGAGGGCGAACTTGCCCGGAGCCTGACCCACCAGAGCCAGTTCTGCGTTATAGGGCCGCGAGCAACCGTTGGCGCAACCGGTGACGCGAAAAACCGGCGCGAGATCCGAAAGGCCATGGCGTTCCAAGGGCTCCTGGATCAGGGCTAGCAGGTCCGGCAGCACGCGTTCCGCTTCGGTGATGGCCAGGCCGCAGAACGGGAGGGCCACGCAGGCCAGGGCCCGGTCGTGGAGCCGGTCGGGACTGCCGGGATCGATCCCTCTTGCGAGCAGGACATCCTCCGCTTCAGCACGGTCAGACACCCGGATGCCCAGCAGGATGAGGTCTTGGTCCGGCGTGATCTGGACCTCCAAGTTGAAGTCGCGCACCAGTTCCCGTAGGGCCGTTTTCAGGAGACGGCCGGGGCAGTCCGAGATCCGTCCGCTGAGTGTGTGGAAGCCCAGAGCCCAGCTGCCGTCCTGGCGCTCGATCCAACCCAGGACGCTGGTGGTGAGCCATTCAGGGAGTTCTCTCGGTGCAAATCGCCCGCCCCAGCGCCGCTCGACCTCACCCTTGAACCACGCGATGCCGCGGGCGTCGATGAGGTATTTGAGGCGGGCGCGACGGCGATTGCCGCGATTGCCAAAATCCCGCTGGGTTCCCACCACGGCTTCCGCCACCGGCAGCAGCTGGTTGAAGGGGATCCACCCCAACTCATCCGCGAGACGCGGAAAAGTGTTGGGGTCGTTGTGGGTCAACCCCAGGCCGCCCCCGGCGAATACGAAGAATCCGTCGAGGTTTCCGCCGCTGTCCGCTGTGGCCGCGAAGGCCAGATCGTTGGTGTAGAGATCCACCAGGTTTTCCCTGGTGACCGTCACCGCGATCTTGAATTTCCTTGGCAAGTAGGTCGCACCGAGAATGGGCTCGGATTCCTGGTCGAAGGCCACCTTCTCGCCATCGAGGAACACTTCTGTGTAGGCATTGGAGTGTGCCAGAAAATGTGAGGATAAAATTTCCGCAACGGAGTCCAGCTGGGCCAGATCTGCCCGGGCCCATGGGTTCGGGGCCTGGGTCACGTTGCGCACCACGTCTCCGCAGGCTCCGCGAGTCGTTTGCAATGTCGAGTAAAGATCCTTCAGCGCGAGCTTCACATCACCCTTGACCAGGCCATGCACTTCGATGCTCTGGCGCGTGGTGAGGCGGATGCTTTTATCGCCGAACCGATCGGCGACCGCATCCCATGCCAGGTAGCCCTTGGTGCCGAGACGGCCGCCCGGAATGCGACCGCGAGCCATGAGGATGGGTGGGTTTGCCAACGGAGGATCCGCCGCCACTTTCGGCCGATCACGATCCTTCTGTTGGTAGAGCCCGTGCAACTTGATGACCTGCTGGGCATCGCTGCTGAGTCCTGGTTCCGGGTTGGCGAGCTCCGTTTCGAGGGTCCCGCGCAGGTAGCGGGAATTCCGTTTGAGGATCTCGATGGGGCTTTCAGGATTCGACATGGGGGGCTCCGGCTTTGATGGTCGGGAGATAGGCGGTTTCAAATGCGCGGAGGATCTGGAGCAGGGCCGCACGCCGGGCTTGTGGATCCGGCAGCTGGGTTCGGATGCGCCGCCGGCAGGCTGCAAGTTGATGGAAAAGATCCCCATCACTGCGGGGCAGCAGTGCCTCCAGGCTCTGGCGGAGACAACGGCTGAGACCCGGGAAATGGCCTTCGGTGCCGATGGCCAGGGTGAGTGGACCGTGGCGCAGGGTGGAGGCGAAAAAGGCATCGCATCGTTCGGGATCATCCACCGCGTTCACCCAAAGGTTTCGGGCACGGGCTTCGTGCGTGATGAAGCCGTTGGCCTGCGCATCATTGGTGGCGGTGACGACGAAGTGGACATCTGCCAGATCCGAAGTCTCGAAGGCCCTTTCCCTCAGCTCGGCGGCGTGCCCCTCGGCTTCTTCCAGGAAGGCCCGGTTGAAGCGCAGGGACACCGCCCTGATAGTGGCGCCCGAGCCCCGTAACGCCTGGAGTTTAGCCAACGCGACGGTGCCGCCCCCCACCAGGAGGACGTGCTTTCCACGCAGGTTGAGGAAGAGGGGAACCAGGGTCATTGGGGATCGCTTCGAAAATGGGGTGAATCTCAGGAAGGACTGGATGGATGCGCTGGCAGATGGCGGCGCCCATGTAGACGAGGCCGGGTCCTTCGGTGCGCGGACAGAGATGGCCTTCCGCGGCGAGGCGCAGCGAGGAGATCGTGGTGGTCTGGCCCTCGCAGGTGGCTCTTTCGACGAGAGCCACCGGGAGACCAGGCGAAGCTCCGTGGAGCAGCAGCCGCCGGGCGACTTCCCTTAATGACCGCGTGCCCATGAAGAAGGCCAGCGTCGCCCGTGTTTTCGCGAGTTCAGACCAATCCGTGTCGGGTTCCAGCAAGTGGTGGCCTTCGAGGATGCGCACCTCCCGGGACACGCCACGATGGGTGAGGGGGATGCCCGCCGCCGCCGCCGCGCCCTGCAATGAACTCACGCCGGGGATGAGTTCGAAGGGGATGCCCGCGGCTTCGAGAACCTGGGCTTCCTCGCCGCCACGCCCGAAGAGCAGCGGGTCGCCACCCTTGAGCCGCACCACGCGCTGACCTTTCCGCGCGTGCTTCAGCAGCAAATGATGGATGTGATCCTGCGTAGTTCCACGGCCGCCGCAGCGCTTGCCCACCGGGATGGTTTCCGCAGTCTTTGGGAACAAATCCACGAAGGCAGGCTCCAACAGTGCGTCAAAAAGGATGACCTCGGCCTGTTGAAGCGCCCGCAGTCCCCGCAGGGTGAGCAGGTCCGGCGAGCCGGGGCCTGCGCCCACCAGACTCACAAATCCCTGAGGGCCTGCTGGTGCCTCGGATTCAGTTGTGAGGGTCACGAAGCCTCCCACCCGGTGGCGTGCCGAAGTCTTTCGTGCGCATGCAGCAAGGGCAACAGACCGGAGTCTGGGATCGGAGGTGAAGCGTGTGGATCGAGGATGGGTGGCGCATGGCGTCTCCTGTTTCGGGGTGGACGAAACATTCCTGCCGTTCCGACGCGATCCAGAAACAACTGAAACTCCAGAGGCGCCGGACCAAGCAAAGCATGTGCTTCGATTGATCCGGATCTCTTGAGCTGCGTGTCAGTTCACACTTGGCTGTACATCGTTCCGGTCTGCTAAACCGGTGGGAATTGGCACCACCACTGTATTTACAGCAGGTTGCCAAGGTTTCATAGGGCCCATCCCTCCACCTTTCTGGATATCGCGCTATGGAACTGACAAAGATCTTGTAGACCCCAGGATGGAAGCTTCGTGGCTTAGCCTCAATGCTTATGCGAATGTTTTATTTTGGTATAACGGATGCGTGATAGTTGCATCCTACTTGGACTTCCCCCGGGTTTCGACACCCTCCCGCACGATCTCCAGGAAGGCTTGCGCGGCGTGGGAGAGCAGCACGTCCCCACGGTAGACCATGCGGATGGTGCGCAGGATCCGGAGGCCGGGAACGGGAATGCGTTTGAGCGACCCTTCCGCCAATTCCTTGGCGACTGTCAGCAGCGGCACCATGGCCACGGCCAGACCCTCGGCCGCGAAGGCTTTCAGGGCCTCGAAGGAGGGTAGATCAAAGGCGATGCGGGGTTCCACATTCACATAGCGGAAATGCGCTTCCAGCTTGATTCGCATGGGTGTCTTCGGGCTATGAAGGGCCAGCGGGAAAGCCGCAAGGGCCGCCAGATCCTTGGGGGCCAGGCGGGTGAGGGGGTGGTCCGGGGCCGCCACGGCCACCAGTGCATCCCTCTGGATGGTCAGGGACTCCAGCCCGTCCACCACTGGTTCCGAGGCGATGAAGCCGAAATCGTATTCGTGCCGGGCCACGTCTCCGGGAATACGTTCGGAAAATCCCCGGTGGAGCTGCACGGCGATTTTGGGATGGGCGTGGTGATAGCGGCGGATGAGGTCGGGCAGCAGGCAATCCACCACGCTATCAGGCCCCACCAGGGTCAGGGTGCCTTGACCCAGGCCCCTCAGGCCCCGCAGAGTCTCGAAGGCCTCAGAGCGCATTCGCAGAATCCCTTCGGCGTAGTCCAACAAGCTCCGACCGGCGTGGGTCAGGGCAAGGCCCCGGCCGCTGCGCACCAGCAGTGGTTCCCCCAGGGATTCCGCAAGACGCTTCATGGCCATGCTGACCGCGGGCTGGGTTTTATGGAGGCGCACTGCCGCCCGGGAGACGCTGCCCTCCCGGGCGACGGTTACGAAGACTTCCAGTTGGTTTAATTCCATGGACTCATCAAAGCTTAACGCTCGGTGGAAAGCGAGAGCCGCCTGGTTTCAATAGGCAATCAATTGTTCCACTGCTTCACGCACCCTCGCCACCGAGGGCAGGAATTCCACCTCCAAGGCCGGCGCCGCGGGCGTGGGAGTATCGGCGCTACCCAGGCGAAGGACGGGCGCGTCCAGCCACGGGAAGCAGGTCTCGGCGACATGCGCGGCGACTTCGGCTCCCGGGCCGTAGGTTCTTTGGGCTTCGGTGAGCACCAAGACGCGATGGGTCCGCTTCGCGATGGTCTCGATGGCCTGAAGATCCAGCGGCGCGAGCGTGCGCAGATCCATCACAGCCACGTCCATGTCGGCCACGGCTTCCAGGGCGCGATGCTGCATCGCGCCATAGGTGAGGATGGCGGCCTGGGTTCCTTCCTTGCGCAGGGCGGACTCGCCGAGATGCGCCGTGGGTGCTTCATCCCAGGTGTCCTTCAATCGACGATATAAATATTTGTGTTCGAAGAACAGCACGGGATCGGGATCTTCGATGCTGGCCCGCAACAATGCGTAAGCATCAGCGACCGTGCCTGGCGCAACTACTTTGAGGCCCGGACTGCCGAGAAAATGATGTTCTGGATTTTGGCTGTGATAGGGCCCTCCGCTGACACCAGCACCGGCGGGTCCGCGGAACACCACAGGGCAGGGCTGTCCCCAACGCCAGGAAGTCATCGCAGCGAAGTTGCAGATGAGGTCCGAGGCGAGCAGCGCGAAATCCATGAACTGGAATTCCGCTACGGGACGTTGCCCCATCAGGGCCGCGCCGATGGCGGAACCGGCGATGGCCTGCTCCGCGATGGGCATGTCCAGCACGCGCTCCGCGCCGAACCGCTCGGACAACCCGGCGGTGGCCTGGAAAGCGCCACCGTAGCCGCCCACATCCTGGCCCAGGCAGAACACACGGGCATCGGCCTCCATGGCGTCCTGGAGGGCGCGGTTGATGGCTTCGAGGTAGGTGCCGCTGAACATGGAATCCAGCATCACCACGTCTGGCCGCCTTGGCCAGTCCGAATGCGGAATAACGGTATCCTTGTGCCATGTTGTCTTCGCTTCGCATCAAGAATCTGGCCCTGGTGGAGGATCTGTCCCTCGATTTCGCGTCAGGTTTCACGGTGCTTACAGGCGAGACAGGTGCGGGGAAATCGCTGCTGGTGGACGCGCTGGCCTTGCTGGTGGGTGCCCGTGGCGATGCGGATACTGTGCGCCGCGAATCGGACCGGGCAATTGTGGAAGGCGTGGTCGAAGAGAATGGCGCGGACTGGCTGAAGTTCTTGAATGAACGTGGCCTGCCGGAAGAACATCCCGTGGTGCTGCGCCGGGAAGTCAATGCTGCAGGGCGTTCCCGCGCCTGGATCAACGGCGCGCCCTGTTCCCTGGCAGACTTGAAGGAGGCCGGTCGCATCTGGATGCGCCTCACCAGCCAGCACGACCATCAATCACTTTTGGGTGAAGACCGGCATCTTGCATTGCTCGATGAAGTGCTGGGCATCGAAGCGAAACTGGATGCCGATGTCGCCGCTGTGCGGGAGGCTGAAGGCGCTTTGAAAGCCCGCAAACGTAGCGAAGCAGACCGCGCCCGTCGATTGGAACAATTGGCCGAACAGCTGGCGGAGTTGCAGAACCTGGCGCCCAGACCCGGCGAGTGGGCCCAGCTCCGCGCCGATCGGGAGCCCCTGCGCCACGGTGTTCAACTGGAAGCAGCCTTCCGGGAAGCCGCTGACAGTTTGCGGCTCGTGGCTCCAGAAGCCGAGGCCGCCAGCCGTGCGGTGGCCCGGGCGGCGATGGTGATGCCTGCGGCGCAGGAACAGCTGGACCGCCTGCGTTCCCTGTTGCTGGAACTGGAAGATCTCCAGGCCTTGGCCCAGGATCAGGCCATCCATTTCGCGGAGCGGGGCGCGGATGCCCTGGATGCCTTGGAGACCCGGCTCGCCGCCTTCGAAAAGCAGGCACGGCGCCATCATTGCGAGCCCGAAGAACTTTCGAAAAAGACTGATGATCTGCGCGAAGAGCAGCGGCTCCTTTTGGGTGGCGAAGCCAGCATCGAAGAATTGGAGCTCGTCTTGAAGCATGTCGCCGAGGCCTATCGCATCAAGGCCGAAGCTCTCCACCAGCGCCGAGCTGATGCATTGGCGACACTGGAATCCGAGGTGCATCGCCGCCTCGCACAGCTGGGTATGAAAGGCGCGCGCATCCAGGTCCGGCTTTCCTTTTCCGAGGATTCCGGGAGCCCCGTTCTTCACCAGGGCATCGCCGTGCGTGTGGCCTCCGCCGGGTTCAGCCATGTGGTGCTCTGGATAGAATCCAATCCCGGCGAGGGTTTCAGGCCCCTCGCCAAGATCGCCTCTGGCGGGGAATTGAGCCGCTTGATGCTGACGTTATTGGGGGCGGGCATTGCGCTTCGCAAGAGCGATGGGGCCCCGGCCTTGACGCTGGTGCTCGATGAAGTTGACGCCGGTATCGGCGGAGAGACCGCGCTGGAAGTGGGTACGGCCATCCAGTCTCTGGGCGTGCGACACCAGGTTCTCGCGGTAACGCATTTGGCTCAGGTAGCCTCCAAGGCTGATCATCACGGACTCTTGAAAAAATCCACCGAAGATGGCCGCACCCGCAGCGATCTTTCATGGGTGGATGGCGACCTGAAGCTTCGCGAACTGGCGCGACTGCTTTCCGGCCATCCCGATCGCCCCGAAGCCCTAGAACACGCGCGGGTGCTGGTGTCGGACTAGAACAGAAACTCAGGATCCTTTGGCGCCCGGCAGCCAGATGCTCGCTTCGGTGCCGCCGCCGGGTTGGTTTTCCACCTGCAGCTTGCCTCCGTGCAACTGCGCGATGCCTTTGACGATGGCCAAGCCCAGGCCCAAGCCGGGGCCCCGGGCGTCGGGGCCCCGAACCCAGCGCTCACCCAGGCGTGCCAGAACTTCGGCGGGCACTCCCGGGCCGCTGTCCCGGATGAACAGCAGGAGGCCAGATGCGCTCGGTTTTGCGCCCAGGACAATGGTTCCGCCCACGGGCGTGTGGCGCAGGGCGTTGGCGGCGAGGTTGTGCAGGGCCCTGTTGAGCAGGGGCTCGTCCCCACTGATCTCAAGGCCAGGAACTGCGTCAACGTGAATGATCACATGGGCCTCTTCGGCCTCGGCTTCAAAGAAATCGGCGACGCTTTGAAACAAGGAACGGACATCCACTGATCTTCTTTCAATCACGGTGGCCGGATTTTCACTGCGGGCCAGGAAAAGCATCTGCTCGATGAGCCGCGCCAGACGATCGCATTCCTCCAGCACCGAACCAAGCGCTTCACGGGAGGCTTCGGGATCGCTTGGGACCAACAGGATCGCCTCGACTTCAGCTCTGAGGTTCTGCAGGGGCGTGCGCAGTTCATGGGCCAACTCAGAAGCCATGCGGCCCAGGCGATCGAACGCTTCCTGGAGTCTCGCCAAGGTTCCGTTGAGCGTCGAAACCAGCTCTCCCAATTCTTCTGGGAAATGTCCCCCATGAAGGCGGCGGTCCAGGCGGGAAGGGTCGATATGCGCTGCTTCCGTGGCAATGAGGTGCAGGGGGCGCAGGCCCCGCTTCGCCACCCATCTGCCCAGCAGGGCTGCCAGCATGGCCGCAAGGCCGATGGCGACTCCCAGCGTGCGGCGGAAGCCCGCCACCAGGGTTTGTTCGTGGTTGCGGTCCATGGCCAGTTGCAGCGAGCCTTCGGGAATGGCGCGAACCAGTACGGAGAACCTCTCGCCATTGGATGCCTTGATTTCCACCGGGGACCTGGCCTCCGCAGGCCATGAAATCGGGGGCAATTTTCCCATCCCCATGCTTTGGTCCAGGATATGGCCCTGCCCATCGAGCAAGCGCCAATCAGCTTTTTCGGGCCTCCGCGCCTGGTCTCCTTTGGGGAGCTTCCGCATGGCACCACCCTGGGCAAGAGCATCGGCCTGGGCCTCCAGGACCATCGCATCTTCGGATTCAAAGCTGTGTCGCAGTGCCACGTCCATGAAGATGGCCAGGAGCCCCACCACCACCAGCGTGGCCAGGGCAAAGCTCACCTGGAGGCGCGTGAGCAATGAACCGCTGTGGGACCGAGGCTTCATGCGCCCGGCGCTTCCAGCACGATTCCAACTCCGCGCAAAGTGCGGATGAGCTTGGCCTCGAATGGATCGTCGAGCTTCTTGCGAAGGCGCAGCACCTGCACGTCCACGCTGTTGCCATCCACCCCGGTGCTCAGGCCCCAGACCGCATGGATGATCTGATTGCGGGAGACCACTTCTCCCCGGTGGTTCAGTAGCAAAGTCGCCAGGGCATATTCTTTCGGAGTGAGGTCCACGCGCTTGCCCATGCGGCTGATGCGCCGGGTTTTAGGTTCCCATACCAGGTCGGCGATTTGAATACGCTTCACATTACCTGGTTGGCTGCCGCGACGCAGAAGGGCTTGGAGACGGGCCACGACTTCGGGCAGGGAATAGGGCTTCACCAGGTAGTCGTCGCCACCTTCGTTCAGCCCCCTGATCCGGTCTTCGGTCGCGTCCTTGGCTGAAAGGAAAAGCACAGGTGTGGCGACACCTGAATTCCGGAGCTGATGGACCATTTCAAGTCCGCTCATTCCGGGCAGCATCACGTCCAGCACCAGGGCATCGAAAGCCTGCTTGCCGCAGGCGCTGAGACCTTGTTCTGCCGAAGCGCAGGTATGGACCTCAAAGCCGGCGTCCCTCAGGCCCCGATCAAGATGCCGGGCTGTTTTGGGTTCGTCTTCGACCACGAGGATGTGCATGGTTCGAGTTTACGAAGGGGAGGCGCACATACAAATGGAAAAGGCCGCCCAAACGGGCGGCCTTTTCTGTATTGAGGCTCTCGGCCTTAGCGGCTGAGGGTGAGGTTGTAGGGAGTGGTGGTGCTGGAACCGGCGTAGCGGACGACGGCGACGTAGACCGTGGTGGCGCCGCCGCTGTTGGTCCAGGAGGCGTTCTCCGTGGTGGTGGAACCCGTGCTGCTGGCCAGCGTGGTGCCCGCCGCATTGTAGAAGTACAAGTCATAGTCGTAGCTCGAACCCGTCGGGCCGGTCATGCCGACCGACAGGGTCTT
>JANXQX010000007.1 GCA_025353305.1 Holophagaceae bacterium | reverse complement strand
CGGAGTAGTGCCGCCAACGCCGAGGTGGTTCCGGGTGTGGATGGTAGTAAGGGAATACGTGGTGACCTTGGGGAAGGCGCTAGTGGGGCGCAGGGTTGAGGAGTGGGAGTGTGATTGAGCGACTGGGGAAAAAGGTCCTTGACCCAAGGCTATTCCGGTTGTAGTTTAGGAATCCAATCATCAGCATGGGGTGTTCGTTCTCGTCGTTATCCCTAGATAGCAAGGAACTTCAACCAGATCCCTCTCTGTCGTGCCTAATTACCGCGGACCTTCGGCAAGTCCGGGCTGGTTTCAGGAACGAGACGCGGCAGAGAGGGTGCCCAACCAGACCAGAAGGAGGCGTGATGCCCAGGGAGCGCAGTGAATTGGAGTATCGGAAGGCCCAGCATGTGCTGGGGAAGTTGCAGGTGGCGCTGCAGTTGGCATCGGAGGCGCTGAAGATGGTCCCGGATGCAAAGGGCTTGGAGCAGGCGTGTTCCAGTTTGTTTCAGGCGAAGGGTGATCTCCAGCAGCGAGTCTTTCGGCTTGAGGGGGGGAATTGATGGCGGGGCCTAGATGCAAGCTGGATCGGCCTGAGCGGGCTGACTACATCCGCGTGTTTGCGCGGCACCTGTTGACGGACGAGGATTACGAGAACCTGACGCGGGAGGAGTGGGGCACGGTGTTCCTGCTTATTCTGCACCAGTGGACGAAGGGCGGGACGTTGCCAGAAGAGGCGTGGAAGTTGGCGGCGGTGGGGCGCTGCAGTGAGGAGGAGCTGGCCAAGCTGCTGGTGAAGTGGCCTAAGTTGCAGCCCATCGTGGGTCAACCGGGGCGGGTGGGGATCCCTTACGTGTTCCGGGAGTGGCAGCAGGTCATGAAGTTTTACGACGACCAGACCCAGCGGTCTACCCTTGGGGTTGCTGCGCGAATGTCAAAGATTGATCCAAGGGTGACCCATGGGTTACCCAGTGGTAAACCCAAGGATATACCCTGTGGGTTACCCAACCAAGACCAAGACCAAGACAAAGACCAAGAAGTACCCCCTGTAGTCCCCCAGAGCGGGGGACCCATGGATGAGACGGCCGGAGTTGAGAAACGCAAGAAGAAGCGCTCCCGGGAGGAGATGCTGGTGGAGTTCCAGGCACGGACACGGAAGATCATGGAAACCTTGGCGCCGGAGTGGCACAAGCTGGATGGACCTCCGGCTGATCGTCGGAAGATCAACATCTCGATTCCGATCTTCGGCGAGAACCTGGAAGTGATCTGGAAGGATCATCCGACCCTGAACGACGACGTGGTGATCGAAGCTGCGCGCAGGTATCTCCGGGAGGAGCATCTTCGCTACAAGGCCCCGCAGTATTTCTTCGGAGCCGAGGGCCCCTGGAAGGGGTATGTCAAAACCGAATTAACCAAGCGCGCCCAAGCCCGTATCGTAGTCGTTCCACCACCCATCCAATCACGAAAGGAGGCCTAAGATGGCCAAAAATACGGCAATCGCTTGGTGTGACCATACGGTGAACTTCTGGTGGGGTTGTGCCAAGGTGTCGCCTGGCTGCGAGAACTGCTACGCCGAGACGCTGGATGCGCGATTTCAGTTACACAAATCCATTCGGGAAGGGCAAGGTTCCTTCTCTCGAGCCCCCCACTGGGGCCCGGACGCCCCGCGCCTGCTGCGAGTGGCGGCCGCGACCAAAGAGGCCCTGCGCTACCAGCGAAAAGCCGAGAAAGAGGGTCGGCGGTTTCGGGTGTTCACGAACTCGATGGCCGACTTTTTCGAGGACCGACTGGACATGGAAGGTGCCCGTCTGGAGGCCCTGGATGTGATGCGCCGGACGCCAAATTTGGACTGGCTGATTCTCACCAAGCGGCCGGAGAACATCCTGAGATCCTTGGATCGCGCTCTGGATGCAGCCTCTTACCAGAGCCTTCTCTATGCCTGGATTCGAGCCTGGGTAGGTGACATTCCCCCGGCCAATGTCTGGCTGGGCACCACGGCTGAGAACCAAGAATGGGCCAATAAACGGATCCCAGCTTTGCTGCAGATTCCGGCGGCCGTGCGGTTCCTGTCTTGTGAACCGTTGCTTGGCCCATTGAATCTAACCGGGCTCGGGGTTCATAAGGGCTGGTGCCCTACACACGACTTCCCTGGTAGGTTCTGTCATGGCGATTGCCCGGATGATCGCAGGCTCGACTGGGTGATTTGCGGCGGGGAGTCTGGCCCTCATGCCCGGCACCTGGACCCCGATTGGGCTCGAAGCCTTCGTGACCAGTGCGCTCCCACCAACATGCCATTCCTGTTCAAATCCTGGGGGAATCTCTGCCCTGGGCGCCTCTTGGACGGGATGGAACACGATGCCTTCCCGGAGGTGAAGCGTGGCTGAGTGGCTTCCTGAACGCATACCGGAGGATCCCGAGGCCGAACGGGCCCTGCTGGCAACCTGCTGCGCCCCAGGAGCAGAGCTTCTGGCCGCTGAATTGGCCTTCTCCGCAGTGCCAGAGGACTTCATGGTTCCGAAACACCGCTCTTTGTTTCGGGCCTTATTCGCGCTGGTAAACGATCGCCAAGAGATCAATCCACTGACCCTCAAGGACCAGATGGATCGAGATAAAACCCTGGACCAGGCTGGAGGTTATTCCGGCTTGGTGGAACTGCTGGGCGCCGAGGAGGTAGGCAATCCCAGGCGTCTCTTGGAAATCCTGCAAGACAAACACAAGGGTCGCCAGTTGATTCGTCTGGGAGCCCAATTGGTCCGAGCGGCAGCGCAGGAGGAAGACACCCCTGACATGCTGGTGCAGCGCTTGAGTGCAGCCCTGATGGTGCTGGTCCAACGCGGGGACCACAAGCGCAAGACGGTTCACGTCTCTGAAATCACCGATGATGTCTTGGCAGGAATCCTGGACCAGATGGAAGGCAAGCGCGAGAGTGGGGTTCGGGTCGGGTTCCCACGTCTGGATCGGATGACCCGTGGATTCTCCAAAACCGGGTTTATCGTCCTGGCGGCCCGTCCGGGCATCGGGAAGACGGCACTGGCCTTAAATTGGGCCCTGCGTTCGGCGGCCAAGTTCGGCACCACGGTTGCGTTCTTCTCGCTCGAGATGAGCAGAGATGAGGTCGTTCACCGGCTGATCGCGGCCCAAGGGAAACTGGACCTGAAAGAGATTATGGCTGGTGGTTACAATGACTTAGCCATACAAGAAATAGTCAAGGCAAAGGCCGTCATTGATGAACTTCCCCTGTACATCAACGACCAAGCCACGATAACCGTGCAGGAGATCATGGCGGCGTGTGAACGGCTGATGATCCAGTCCGAAGGCAAGTTGGGCTTAGTGATCGTGGATTACCTCCAGCTCGTGAAAAAACCAGATGGGAACAAGCGAACTGACGCCTCCTTGGTCTCCGACATCACCCGCACCTTCAAGCTGTCGGCCAAGGAGATGAATATCCCCTTCGTGGTCTTGTCCCAGTTGAACCGAGAAGTTGAATCCAGGCAGAACGGCAAAGGACGCCCAATCCTATCCGACTTGCGCGACTCTGGCAGCATCGAGCAGGACGCTGACATGGTCATGTTCATCCACCGCAACGCGAAACCCAGTCTGGAAGCAGAGGCCCCGGATGGCAGTGGGGAGCTCATTATTGCCAAGCACCGGAACGGTCCCGTTGGGGTGATCCCAGTATTCTTCGAGGAGAAATACACGCGGTTCCGAGAGGTTGAAGGGGAAACTGCGGACTACCAACACCAGGCAAAAGTGGCACAACCTAGCCTATACCAGTAACCAAACCCCCTGTTTCACCTTGACTTCCCAAGAGATAGCCTATACCTTGGGACACATTCGGAGGACTCATGCCAACCCTTAGACCTATCGACCCATCCGGTGTCGAGGAGATTTTTGAGCACAAGAAGCGCCTCACCAAGGAGGACCTGGCCCTCCTTGTTTCCACCATGCTTAACTGTTCCCAGATCAAAGCCATACAGAGTGTAAACGCAGTCATCGCGGCATTGTCGGACAGTTTCGTCGCAGGCAAGGATATCGAACTGCGTGGCTTCGGGGTTTTCCGGACCAAGATTCGCAGGGGCCACCTGGGCCGTAACCCGATCACCAACACCCCTGTGCCCATTCCGGACCATTGGATGGTGAAGTTTACGCCTTCCAAGATCGTGGATAAGCTCGTCAATCTCAGCCTGGGCAAGGTCAGTTGACACCGGGTTTAGCATCTGGATAATCTTTCCTCTAGTATTCCCTCCTGGGTGGTGACACAAACCCCCGCACTTGCTTCCCAGGTGCGGGGGTTTCTGTTTTGCACTATCCTGGGAACATGGACCAAACCTCTGAGCAGCGACAAGTTGAGGCGATCAGCCTAATACCGGAGATCCGGGCCGCGGCCAAGGTGGAGGAGCGGTTGACCAGGGTTTGGGATCGTGGCGGCATGACCAGGCCTTGGATTAAGGCCATACCGACGCCCCAACGCCACGCCCAGCTGGCCGATGGCATTATGTTGTTGTGGGAAGAAGGCGCCAAAACCACAGTGGAAGTCAAGCATGAGATCCAGCAGTTGCTCGGCCAGGGATATACCCTCATCGAGTTACTGGATTCCAAGCGCGCCGAGCACCTGGAAGATTCTAACTGGTGGCCTAGCCTCATGGAGATCCTGCGCTGGTGCGAAGTGGATGCCGCTTTCGCCAAGATGCTTGACATTTGGAACCACGCCCACCAGCTGGAGCTCAGTGAGCGCATCAAGCACGATGTCATGAACGCAGAAGAGAAGGGCCTGGACCCCAAGATGCTCAAGGTCAAAGTGGACTATGCCCACCGGGTTCTGCCCAGGACCGTGAACCGAGGTATGGTCGAGCGCCTCGAGGTGGACCAGAATCACCACCATATCCGAGGCGGCGGAGACTTCCGCGCCATGCCTGAAGAGGCCCTTCGGGAACGAATGCGGGAACTGGCTGCCAATCCTAAAGTGCGCAGGCTTATGGCCCTGCAGATGAGTCAAACGGACCCCCTTACAGTCCTAGAGCGGGCGGCGGAGCCCTCCTCTCCCGGAATGCAGCCTGGACACGACATCATCGACGTGACTCCAGACCTCGACATCCCGGGAGAGACATAATGGACTTTCGCCCCGACAACGCAAATACAGTCTCCCCCGAACAGGAATATACCGAGCTCTTGGCAGAGATGGAGCGCCGGCAGAAATACCGGAAGTTCCAAGACTATGTCCCCTACGAAAAACAGGCTGAGTTCTTTGGGTTCAACTGCAAAGTCAAGGCCCTCTTCGGCGCCAACCGCGTCGGCAAGACCCTATCGGCCGGCTATGAGGTCACTTGTCACCTGACCGGCATTTACCCGGATTGGTGGAAGGGGCGGAGGTTCTTCCGGCCGATCCAGGCCCGGTGCATCGCTGTGACTTTCGAGCAGCTACGTAAGGTCATGCAGACCGAGCTATTTGGAGACATCAGGACCGACTTTGGCTCCGGCATGATTCCCAAGGAATTAATCATAGACAAGACCATGCGCCAAGGCATGGCCGACACCATGGAAACCTCTTGGATCCAGCACATCTCAGGTGGCGTCTCTGTCCTGGAGCTGATGAGCAACGTCCAAGGCCGGGAGGCCTTCCAGGGAGATGCCAAGCAGGTTATCTGGATCGACGAGGAATGTGATTGGGACGTGTTCACCGAGAACAAGATGCGTACCGCCGGGACCGGCGACAAGGCCTCAGGCATCATGCTGGTAACCTTCACCCCCCTGAAGGGTTGGACCGAACTGGTTACCTGGATCCTGAAAGAGACCGATCCCACGTTTGTTCGCCACATCACCATCGGCTGGGATGACGTGCCCCATCTCTCTACAGAAGAGAAGCGCACCCTGGCGGCCGGCCTGCTGCCCCATGAACTGGAGGCCCGGTCCAAGGGTATCCCGACCATGGCCACCGGCCTGGTCTACCCAATCGACCCGAAGCGCTTGATTGTGCCTTCCTTTGAACTCGAGGATTACGACCCAGGCATAATCGGCCTAGACGTGGCTCCGGTCGGCATCACTGCCGGAATGCTCCTTATCAAGGACTACCACTCCAAGGTCACCTATTTGGCCAACGAGCACTACGAGGAGGGCGGCAATGCGGCCCTACACTCCTTCGCCATGAAGGCCAAGTTTGGACGTTATCCGATCCGGATTGACCCCTCCTCCAACCGGAGGGCCGACGAGGATGCCAAGAACCTCATGAAGGACTACCGGGTCGCGTTCGGCGACGACTGGGATATAAAAAACGCCTATAACCCGGTCTATTCCGGGATCAATCGTCTTTGGACTGCCATGCAGACCGGCCGGTTCAAGGTAATGCGGCACTGCATTCACTTCATTGAGGAGTGGCAGAACTACATCTGGGATGAGAAGAAGGTCAACTCGGACGGACATCCGGTGCCACGCAAGAAGAAGGATCACGGCATGGACGCCACCCGTTACGGATTCTGGGATCTCGACATACACGCGAAACCGAAGGATTATAGGGAAACAATCAACGCAGGATTCGGCTGGAAGCCGCTCGATTCAAATACGGGATACTGAGGGAGGCTCCGATGGTAGAAGGATTGCGCGGTACGGTTGAATTTCCGTCCCCACCCCCGACCAGCAACGCGGTCATTGATGCCCAACGGGCAACCCTGCAATCAGCGGGAGTGCCCCTGAACCCCAATAGTCCCATCCTGCTCCAATCCCCGGGCTACCCCATGGGGAACCCTGCCAACGGTGTCGGCAATTCCGGCGGCGTGACCTTCGGGGTGGACCTGACCAAGATCCCCGATATCCTGGCCACCCGGGTCCTGAATGATTTCAACATTGCCTCCATGTACAAGTATGAGGAAGAGGCCCAATGGCTCCTCGTGCATGAGAACTTCCGGGGCCAATCGCCCAGGCCGGCCAATGAGATTGCCATGGGGATCCGCTCCAAGGTGACCATGAAGGTGACCCGAACCAAGGTTGCCGCAGCCTTCGCCCGTCTGCGCGAGATCGGGCTGAAATACGATGTCAAGCCGACCAAGAAGCCGACCCTGCTGGACTTCCCCGAGGAGAAACTGAAGGAAGTCCTCCACCAGGACCTCGCCTCCATGCAGGATCAGGCCTTGGCCGCCGAGATCGCCAAGGAGATGGAAGTTGAATCCATGCTCGACGATGTCTACAAGCTGGCCCTGGATCGCTCTCGGAGAATGAAAAAGCAGATCGACGACCACATGCAGGAGGACCGCTTCGATTCGGCCTATGACCAGGGCGGGCTGGAGTTTTGCCTGTATGGCTCAATGATCTTCCAGGGGCCCCTGACCAAGCGATCGAATCCAGGCCGCTGGGTAAGAAAGGGCGGGGCGTGGTCCTTCTTCGATGCCGATGGCCTGGTGTCCTATGCCCCGACCACCAGCAACATCAGCGTGTGGGACTTCTACCCGAGCCCTGGCGCCTGGTGCGTGGAAAAACTGGAATATGCCGTAGTGCGTCACGTCTGCACCGAGGCCGAGATCATGGATCTCGCGGACAGAACGGATGCCAAATTCCGGCCCGACCAGATCACCCAAGCCTTGGCCGATGGCACTGGGAAGTGGTCTCCTTTGCAGTGGGAGCAGGGCGTCATGGCCGCCAACAAGGAAATGGACCCGACTGGAGTTTCCCGGCGCCATGTGGTGCTGGAATGGTGGGGCACCATGAGTGTCGCCGAGCTCAAGGGCTACGGCGCCGATGTCCCCAAGATTAAACGGTTCGATGTGAAGACGGGCGCCATGGCGGACGTGGATCCCAAGAATGAGGACCGGGTCATCGCCAATATTTGGATCATCGGCAACCACGTCATCAAGGCCATGGCAGTGGACCTGCAGCCCAAGCGCTTGCCGTTCTTTGTGGTGCCTTACGAAAAGATCCCTAAGAAATTGTTTGGCCAGGGTCCCGCCTGGATGATGGCGGACTGGCAGGCCGTCCTGAACACGGCCTATCGGGCCATGCTCGACAACATGGCGATCAGCGCCTTACCCCTTGGCTGGTATGACAAGAGCCGGGTCAAGAACCAGGATCCCACCCTGCATTGCGGCAAGATGTTTGTGGTTGAAAATCTGGACGATCTCACCATTCCTCCCGTGCAGTTCACCGTCGTCCCCAACACCACCCCGCAGTTGCGCATGATGGTGGAGATCGCCAACAAGAACGTGCAGGAATCCACCTCCCTGCCAGACCTGGTCCAGGGCATGACGGGCCCCGGTGGCCACAACCGGACGAGCTCAGGGCTCTCGATCATCGGCGGCTGGGCTGACGCAGCTACCCGGAGCGTCCAGCGCAATATTGACCGGGAGCTCATCATCCCTTTGGTTACCGCCTACTACTTCTGGGAAATGCAGCTTTGCGCCGACGATGGAATCAAAGGGGACTTCGATGTCGTGGCCCTGGGCGTGAATAGTGTCATGGCCGACGAAGTCATGGTGTCCCGAATCTCCGAAGCGATGACCGCCATCAACAATGACCCCGATGCCAAGTTCCTGATCGACAAGAGCCGGATCTACGCCTACCAGTTCGACAAGCTCGGCTTCAAGGACGAAGGCTTCGTCTACTCCTCCACAGACCAAAAGCGCCTGCGCGAAGAGGATCAGCAGCGCCAGCAAGCCATTCAGGAAAACGGGGCAGCCATGGGCAAGAAGTACCAGCCCGAGATGACGGACAAGGATCGGGCCCTTAAATACTTCGGGGAGATCCCAGACCAGGCCCTTGGGATGAAGGTGGCAGTAGGGAAGACTGTCGGCGAACAGCTCAATTTGCTCTCGGAGGAAGCCAAGAAGGCCGCGGACATCATCATCGACCACACCATGGAGCACCTGGGAGCCCTGCCCCTGCCCTCCGCCCCTGTCCTGCCCTCCGCCCCTGCCTCCGCCCCTGCCCTTGTCCTTGCCAAATAAGGAGTTCCCATGTCCGACCGCTTTGACCCCCCGCTTTCTGGAGGCCTCCAACGAGGAACTGGAGGAGGTAGCCTCCCGTCAATTGGAGGGGTGCCCACACCTATTAGCGCTCATTACCAAGCGGTATCTGGATGACGCTCAAGGGTTTGACCGGGCTAAAGACTTTGATAGAGTGCTTGAGCTCAAATCCTCCCGTAAGACTCTCGCCTACCTGCTGGATCTTAAAGCGGAGGTAGATAAGCGAGAACAATATACAAAAGAACGTCAAAGCCGATCTATTGACAATGCGCAATAGAAGATCAATTCTTTAACAAAGCAATGCCTACTTTGTAGCCATAGCCCCTTTAGGAGAACCCCATGCTAGGGACGGAGTCCGAGCAAAAGCCCACCACAAACAGCTTCATAGAGAGGCAGAAGGCACGTCTATTGGAACTGGAGGCCGCTGCGGCGAATCCCCCGGACTTCAATGGAAATCTTCAGTCGTCTCCCCAGGACCCGCCTACCCCTCCTTTGATGCCAGATCCCGGTCTGCCGTCTCAGGTCCAGGACTCGGCTCCCTTGGCTGATGTGGCGACGTTGCAAACGCAACTGGCCGATCTCGAAGGTCGTTACCGCAGTGAACATGGGCGACTCGAACCAACTCAGCGCGCGCTCTCTGCAGCGCAGTCCGATCTGGACACACTGAGACGCGAGGTTGCGGACCTCCGGGTCCTTCTCGCTACCCCACCGCCTCCGGAGCTCCGTGCTTCCATTCCGGAGGATGACCAAGAGCTGGCCGATTTTGTCAACGTTTACGGAGACATGGCGCCTGGCTTGGAGAAGTTTGTAAGGAAGCGGATCCTCGATCCCATGATGCACGACCTCGAACCCGTGGTGAGAAGTTCACGGGAAACGGCCGAGCAGAACCGGATCCTGGACCACCGAAGGAAGTTCCTCGCCCCTGTGGTCGAGGTCTATCCCAACGCGGCGAACACCATCAACTCGAAGGAGTTCCAGGACCACCTTCGGTCGATGCCGGCCTACGTGGCCAAGAGTGTTCAGCAGATGCTCCTAGTTCCAGAAGCGCATGACATCGAAGATGTTAAAGCCATCTTTGCTGACTTCGCCTCTCGCCAGGTGCTTCCGCCCACCTCTTTGCCTCCTGGCGCGCCCGCTCCCACCCCGGGGACGCTGCAAGCGACCCCCCGGACTCTCCCGACCAGCCTCTCTCCCGGCAATCCACCGGCCCCTGTTCACCTCACCACAGAACGCATGGCCGTTCTGAACCGGGCCTTGACCCGGGATCGTCACCTCTACGCCCCCGAGGCCGTGGTAGCGATGAAGGCAGAACTGGAAGCCGGAGAAGTACAAGCCATTGCCATGGGCCGAGGGGCATCAACCCGAATGTAACCCCTTCTGACAGGAGTTCGTCATGGCTGGTGAAGCCCTTTTGAAAACCCCCGCACTCGCCGGAACCGGCGGCGGCTCACAGATCGACCGCGGCGTAACTACGCCCGATATCTGGAGCACCAAGCTCAACGTGCATCTCTACGAGCGCACGTTCATCAAAGACATTACCAACAACGACTGGGAAAACGAAGCCAAGGGCCCTGGCGACACGATCTTCATTCGTGAAATGCCCGACATCCCCATCCGGCGCTACATCCCTGGCCAGCCCCAAAAGCGGGACCGCGTCCGCTACCAGAGCATCCCTCTGAAGTTGGACAAGACTGCCGCTTTCGCCCTCGAAATCGAGGAGGTGGAGAAGCTACAGAGCGACATGCGCCTGCAGAGCGACTTCATGACCGGCGCGGCCAAGAACATGGACGAGTTCATGTGTGCCGATCTGCTCCAGACGGTCTACGCCTCGGCCGCCACCAAGTGGACGCTGACCTCGCCCACCGCCGACGCTTTCTGGATGGCTTTCATGAAGGCCATCATGCTCCTGGGCAAGAACAAGGTGAACGTCGAGGACACCAGCGACCTGTTCGCTGTGACCTCTTACGAAGGCCTCTACCTGCTCGGCACTGGCCCCCAGGTCAAGGCTCAGGACATGGGACTGGGCGCCAAGTCCACCGTCATCACCGGCAAGGTGAATGGCCAGACCGCCGGCATCCGGACCTATTTCTCCAACCAGCTGGCAGTCGTCGGCGGCAAAACGCAGATGCTCATCGGGCACAAGAAGGCGATCACCTGGGCCATGCAGATGGACAAGAAGGTGGAAACCCTCCGCAACCCTGATGGCTTCGGCGACATCATCCGCGGCATGTGCCTCTACGGGTTCGGCGTCTCCAAGCCTGAGATGCTGATCTGCATCGACACCGCCTGGCCTGCTATTCCGTAGGCACCCCCTGACCCCCCGGCCCGATGACCGGGGGGTTGCATTCCCCTCCCTAGCTTTCCTTTTGATACGAGGCACCCATGGCTACTTTTGATCTCACCCACGGCGACATTGGAGGCGTCCAGATCCACGGACTCCCCGCCAAGGTTGTCAACTTCTCGATCGACTTCGCGGAACTCTACAAGAAGTTCCCTGCCTATGTGTCCGCCGATCTGATTAAGATCGGCATCCTCAAGAAGGGCATGATCGTTCTCGGCGCCGCGGCCGAGGTCATCAAGAAATGCACTACGGCCACCGTTGCCGTGGTCGGCGTGAAAACGGATGCAGCCGTCGCCATCATTGACGCGATTGCTCCGGACGCGGTGGTGGGTACCTCCACTATGGCCGCACAGGCTGCCGGCAAGTACTTCGACGTGGTCGCTGCCAACAAATTGCTGGCCGCCGACCTGGGCATCATGGTCAGCCCGGGGGCAGTCGTGCCCCAGGACGGGATCCTGGAAGTTCGCTTCCTGGTCGCCCAGCTTGCCAACTTCTAACCCCTGATGGGGGGGGGCTGGTCCTCCCCCCATCGCCATTTCCCGGAGGGAATCCGATGGCCGTTTCAACCCGAATCCTCGAGATCGTGTCCCTGCAGTGCAAGGACATGGAAACCGGGAGGCCCCGCGTCTTCAAGCCCGGAGACTTCGAGAACCCCCTGCACTGGGAGCGCTTGGTGGAGGAGTCTGAACGCTTCCCTAAGATGTTCGACGTGCGCCGAGAGCTCGTTGAGTCCGAAGAGGAGAGGGCCGTTGATCTCAGTGCCGTTCCCCTCAAGAAGCTCTACCAGATGACCCGCGAGGCTTGCGCCGAAGTGGGAGCCTACTATGGCATCAAGGATGAAGGCCAGCGTCGTTCCGTGCTCATCGACCAGATCGCCGATGAGATCAAGAAGCAGGCGGATTCCAAGACGCGCCTGGGCCTCGACAAGTAATAGGCAGGATCAACCGCCTGCCTTACACTGAAAAGAAAAAGGGGTGGGTCATGGCTGAAGTCCGTTTGAGTGATCTGTACGGCCGAACTGCCATGATTCGCTCCGATCTTTTACAAGAGCAAGGGCTCTCAGCCCTGATGGATGCGGCCCGCGAACTGGCGAAGGACACGGGGCTCCTGACGGACGTAACGCTCACCACGGTATTCAAGGACGAGTGGGACGTTACCCTCGCTTTGCCCGCCGGGAGAACCATCCGCGCACTGGAGAAGGTGGAAGCCTTCGACAATGGGCGCTGGCGAGAACTCCAAGGCCCTGACAACAACATCCTCAGATCCGTGGTGCCCCCCGAGAGTATGGATTCAAGGTCCTTCTCGCGCTGGGCGGCCCGGGAAGGTCACGTAATCTTCGACTGTCCCTCCCTAGACAAGGTTCGGGCTCTACGCATCACCCTCTCCTGGGTCCCCTCCCAGGTGGAAATGCCCGAGGCGATCGACATCCCGCTCAATGCCGAGAGGGCCATTATATTGTTGGCCCAAGGCTATCTCCTCCAGATCGCGGGGCCTGGGCAGAACCTCGCTCTTTCGGAGAGGCGGTTCAAGGACTACCGGGCCGAGCTCCCCCTGCTGGTTCACCTTGCCCAGGAAGGTCCTGGCACCAGTGATTCCGTGAATAGCTGGCTCCCCTTCGAGAGGTAGACCATGAACCGGGACGCCCTAATAGACCGAGTGCGAGAGATCCTGGGGGACGAAACCCTCGAGGGGAATACCGATTCCTGGGAGGAACCGGAGATCCTGGCCGCCCTCAACTTCGCACAGGACTACTATGCACGGGTTACCCAATGCACCTACACCCAGGTTGCCGCGGTCGTGAGTGCTGCCGGCTTGATCGACCTAACTACCCTGGTGGGAGCAGCGGACGTGCTTGATGTGGTCCGGATCATGACCCCTGAGTCGGAACCAGCACTGGACGCCTCCATCGCCATTGTCGGTATCCCCACGGTCAACGTCACCTTCACGGCTAACGTGGCCGACCATCCAGGGGCGTCCTACCTGTGGTCATTGGGTGGAGGCACACTTTTGACCGGCCAAGGTACCCCTCAGATCACGCTCAAATCGCTCAACAGCGGTTCTTTGTTTCTTTCGTGCGCCGTCTCCATGGGCGGTACTGCCGTGCGCTGGCACAAGATCATCACGGTTGTGGAGGCCTAGATGCGATCCCTCAAGCGCACCACCAAGTCGAGCATGGATTCCCGCAACCCGGGCTGGCAGGGGATAGGTTCTGCAGACGGAGGTCCTTCGCGGTATTTCATGACCTGGGACGGGACCAAGCAGCGGATCCACCCCTTCACCACCGGGATCACCATGACCCTGGGTCTGCTGACCCGCCCGGTTTTGATGAACATGACAACCGCAGATGCGCCGGATCCACGCATCCCCGCCATTCACCATGAGTTCCTGCCCCTGGCCGCGGCCTACTACCTGCTCCGCAACGATGGGGTGGCGGACGATCTCAACAAAGCGGAGAAGTTCCTGAACGACTTCAATGCCTTCATCGGAGGTCAAGATGCCACTGGTTAATACCTATCAGCAGGCGGGGGAACCCAGCGACACCACTCCCGGAGCAGTCTGGCTCCGAGCGGATGGCACAAAGGCTCAGCGCGGCCTTGCAGGGTTATGGATCGAGAAGGGTAGCTGGACACAAGCAAACGACGGGATGCTCTCCAAGAATGGTGGCACAGTGCTAGGTCCCGTCTACGGCAACCACGGCCATGCGCCGATCGACAGCCCTGCCTTTACCGGGGTCATCACGCTGGGAGGTGACGAGGTCCCCACGAAGCCTTGGGTCCTGGAACAGATGACCACCTTGTCCGACACCCTGCAGTCCTTCATCACAAACGCCATCGGCGGAGCGGGCGGAGCGGGCGCCGGGACCCAGGTTTCCATCGGCAATAATCTGGCTTTCGCGTCTGGGACCATAGGCGATGGCGGAACCATTTCTCTCCCCAAATATGCAGACGGGACCCGGGCCGTTATCGGAGAGGTCTGCGGCCTGCTGGTCTCCCCCTACACACAGACCAGGGGAAATGGTGGTGAGGCCACGGCAATGGCCTATGAGTGCTACGTGGACCCCGCAACGCTGGTGGTAACGGTCCGGACCCGGATCACTGGCGGCGGGGGCGGAGCCAATTGGGGTACGAGCGGGACGGCCAATTTCTTAATCATCTGCAAGAGGTAGCCCATGGAAGACCGGCGGATCGACTTTACCCGTGGCATCAGCGCCGTGGTGGATCCCCGGCTGGAAGGCCCTGGGTATGCCGTGATTCTGGACAACGTGGACCTAACCGGGATCGCCGCCCAAGCCATGCGGGCTCCGGTCTTCCGGCTCGATCCTCCGGCAGGAACCCGAGACATCTTCGAGTACCGGGGCAAGTGGCATTTCAGCCCGGGCCGGAGGGAGTGGATCGCGGACTTCGTGGGACGGCAGGAACGCTTGTTCTACAAGAACGTCGAGGTAGGCACCGCGGATCGCCGCCCCTACAAGGTGATTGATGGCGTCGAGGCACTGCTTGGCACCCCGCGCCCGATCGTGCCCCTCTATGCCACTCCGGCCGTGACCCTCACGCCCCAGAACATCGAGGCGACAGCTAGTGTAGGTGGGGGGCTCGTAGCAGGGTCCAAGACCTATCGGCTTGGACTGAGAACCGATCTAGGCCTGCTACCGACCAGCGCGCCGGTTTCCTTGGCTGTGGCCGCCAGCGGCAAGGTCACACTGACCTGGGCCGCCATCAAATACACCAAGGCCACCAAGATTGTGGTCTATGGACGTGATTCCGCAGCCGAGCAGATCCTCGAGGAATTGAACCCCATCGTCACCTCCTGGGTGGATGACGGCTCCCTAACCCCGAATGGTCAGTACGCCAAGACCCTGGACGAGAACAACCTTTTTTACTACTTCTTTACCTATCTTCGGACCGTCAACGGCCATGAAGACGAGAGTGGGCCCAGCCCTGTGTTTGGTCCCATGGTCACCGCCAAGGCCCGACAGATCACCCGCTATCCCTTGTTTGAAGGGATCCTGGATGGGGGATGGACCTATACGTCAGGACAACTCCACACAAATCCGACTTCCCGGGACAACGCAATAAATGGCTACCTGAGACGGGCGATGGATAGCCGGATTTACCTTACGACGCGCACCGCGCACGGCCGCAGCGCCGGAGATATGATCGGCGTTTTACACGCGCATTCCGGCGTGAGCACGACCATCCCCAGGCAAATCTACAGCTCCGCCGTGCCCGCCGTGGCCCTAGCCAAACCCACCTTGACCGCACTGATCGAAGAGGCCTTGCCCGGGGGAGCCATTGCCTGGGGTGCGGGCGTCCTGCATCGCGTGGGAGTAACGGCCTTTCGGGGAGCGTCCTGGGAGAACTGCCTGGGCGGGCCCCCGGCAGAGACGGAGGCGCTTATCGGAGACACCCTGACCCTGACCCCCACTGGAGGCAAGGCAATGACCGTGCGCTGGGCCTTCCCTTCAGGTGATGTGGATGGCTTTCACGTCTACCTGGACGGTTTCTGGATCGCTACGGTGCCTTCCACGATCCAGTTCTGCACCTTTGGCCAAGTTGCACCCCACGGGGGGCGCCCCCTTCCCATCATCAATACGACGATCACCCGGGTCCTGATCCTGCCCAAGACCGCCAGTATCGACTGGGATCCCGGGGTATCTGTGTCTGCCGGGAAATGGGGCGATATTTCCTACACCCCCAAGACCCAGGTGGTTCCGATCGCGGGGAGCTATGTGCCGGCCAACGGGGATCTGATCTGGTTCTCCAGCGATGTGGCGCTGGTGACTGGCTTCAGTGCCATCTGCGGGGTCACCCAAGGCTCCTCGGCCTTCTTTCTGCCCCTGCTCACCGAAGATACCATCACCATCACCGGGGCCCAGATATGCAAGATAGCGGGCCCGCACATGCGCTTCGTGACGAAGTGGAATCTGTATGTGACCCGAGGAGACACAGGCGCCTTTCTCTTGCAGGGCACCTATGACCTAGACCAGGTTGACGTGGTGGATGCCTCGCCCGTGGAGGCACTGGGTTCGACCTGCGGCTCCAATTATGACGTGTCCGGATTGGATGGCGTGGCCCTCACCGTCGAGTTCCAACCCCCGCCCCAGGATCTTCATGGCCTGACCCCCCATAACAATTCTCTGTTCGGGATCGTGGATCGCACGGTGCGCTGGACGCCCATCAACCGACCCGATGCCTGGCCGGACGTGTATTCCAGGGATTTTGAAAGCGAACCCTTGGCCCTGTACCCCTACGGCGGTACGCTCCTGGTGCTCTGCTCGGACGGGATTCGGCGCATGGACGGAGACGACCCGAGCGCCATGCGCTGCCAGAAGACCCTGGCGGAGGATGGTCTGATGGCCCCCTATTCGGTTCAACCCACCCCGGCCGGACTGGTCTATCTGAGCAAGCGGGGCCTCATGGCCTTCCGGGCGGACCTGAACGACGCCGTGCCCATCAGTGAGGGCCGCATCGACCCCGCCTTCTTTCTGTCCGGGTCCGGAGATCCCGAGGGTGCCCCCTTCCCCTTCTGGATGATCCCCACGCGCCGAGGGGCCGCCTGGGCCCACCTGACCAAAGGCCTGCCCGCGGCCGATCCTGCCCGCATAGAACGGGAGCTCTCGGATGTGCTGCCCATCGGTTGGGCCACCCGCTGCATCCGTTCCTTTGTCTGGCGCGGCCGCTATCATCTCTATTACGGAGACTTCACCGGGCAGTCGAACAGCTTCAAGCACCATGGCATGGTGATCGTAGATTGCACCCAGCGGACCTACCCGATCACGGTTTCCGGCCTGAAGCCCATGGCCGCTCATGTGACCGAAACCCAGCGCGCCTACCTCCTGTTCCAAGATCCCGTCACTTCGCCACCAGGATGAGGACTCGCCATGCCTAACCCTGCCCTTATCCCGATCTTCAACCAGGTCCAGATGGACCTAGCTAACGACCAGTCCCCCTTGACCAGCCTGACGCCAAGCGGCACAGTCTGGCTAGGTGAGCTCACCCCCGACGAGGGCGAATACCTAGCCGGAGCCATCCTGATCGGGCCCTTCATCGGTGGCGACCCCATTGGCAGCAAGAAATGGGAATCCCTGGAACTGCGGGGCGATGGGCGCGCCAGTGTTATCGTCTGGGTTGATGACCGCAAGGTAGCCCAGGGGATGCTGACCCTGCGCCGGACCGTGAAGCGGAAGACCAGTCGGATTAAACCTCCACGCGGGAATCGCACTGGCTGTCAATTCCTCGCCCTGGTTATGTTCACAGGGAAACTCCTGGGCTGTAGGGTCTTCTGGACGCCCTTGCCGGACCAGGGGAGGCGTCGATGACCAGCCTTCCTCAAGGTACCAATCTCCAGGAGATCCAGCGCGCCTTCTTGGCCATGCGCCAGGACCTTCTGCGAAGCATGGGCACCACCAGCCAAGCCACCCAGGGCCGGGTCAATCCGAGTCGCGGCGGCGGAATGATTCTGGTGGGTGGGAACCCTTCTGCCGTTAAGGGGCGCCTGCGTGTCCAGGCCACGTCTGGCCCGCTGGGGTTCCTTGAAACCTCATGGGTGGAAGTCGGATTCACCGAGAGCGCCGACATTATCTCGATTGAAACAGATCATCCCGCTTGGGTTCGGATCTATAACAACGCCAAGGCTCGGGAAAACGACGCCGGCCGGCCCAACGCAAAAGACCCAATGCCTGGGACGGGACTCATGGTAGAGGTCCTGACTTACGCACCGGATGGGCTCTTGATCTATCTATCCCCTGTCCCCTTCTGGAACAATTGCGATGATGTGCTGGGGAAGACCGCTTACCTCGCTGTAACCAGCTGGGAACAAGGATACTCCGGGCCAATCGCACTGGATTTCGCCCTACTTCCCCAAGAAGACCTGGATCATGGCGGCCCCCAGGGGCTTGCGGGGCGATCAGGTAACGATGGCTTGCCTGGTCTTAACGGATCTGATGGTAGAACCGTTCTTTACGGGCCTCTTGATCCTGCTGTAAATGTAGGAATGGACGGAGATTCCTACATTAATACGACAACCCACTTCATATTTGGCCCGAAGACCACGGGTGTTTGGCCAGCAGGGGTGGACCTAATGGGACCACCCGGAGCCATCGGACGCAGTTACATCTGGCACGGGGCCTGGGACTCTGCACATACCTACGTGGTCGATGACACCTGCTCACGCCTCGGCAGTTCCTACGTTTCCATCCAGGGGGGAGTCAATCAACCACCTGAATCTTCTCCCACTTACTGGGGGGTGATAGCCAGAGGAGGCGCGGATGGGAAGGATGGGTTGGGACCGGCCCGCACATCGATAGCGTGGACAACGGCTTCGTTGGCCACCGGCGCCACGGAAGAACAAAATGTGACCCTGGCGAAGTCCGCAAAGCTCTTCAAGATCGTCACCTCTCAGGCTGCGCGTGTGCGAGTGTACTCAACCTCGGCCCTCAGGTCCAAAGATGCCACCAGGCCGGCAAACGAGGACCCCAAGACTCTCGGAGACTGTGAACTCGAGGTGACAACGGATGCTGCACACCTGGAGTTCCTTTTGAAGGAAGCGAGCTTCTCGAACCATGACTCGCCTGTCACCGCGGCGGCCTATCTCAGCGTCACCAACAGTGACTCAGCTGGTGTGGTCGTTGTCACGCTTGTTTACCAAGATCAGGAGGCATGATATGTCTATCAGTTCCGTCACCATAAACACGATCGTCAACACGGATGCTGGGATCAGGGCCTTGGCCGGGTTCATCATTGACCTGCTGACCAATGGTGGATGGGTGAGAACCTCGGACACGGGTCAGATCGATGTGGCCTCCGCCACCGCTGCGACGGCCCTAGATCAGGCCCGGTGCATCCAGGTCTGGCGGATGAATGATGCCTTGCAGGCAACCGCCCCCGTGTTCATGAAGATCGAGATCGGATGCGGGTCGTCCCAAATCTACCCTGCCCTTTGGGTCACCCTTGGAACAGGCAGTGACGGGGTTGGAAATATCACTGGCGTTCTCTTGACCCGCCTGCAGAGCCATCGAAGCATGCCCTCCATGGCTTCGGCGGCGTGTCTCGGGAGTTCTGGAAACAATCGGCTGTGGTTCTTCGTCCCAAGCCACAACCTGCTTTCCATCGAACGCACTCGAGATACATCGGGAGCCCTGACCTCGAGCGGACTCCTGGTCTTGTTCTCATCGGGTGGCGGGACAGTGTCGATGAACATCATCGAGTTCAAGCTGATACCGTTCTCAGGGCCCATGCCGGCCACATCGGCCATGATTGGAGCCTTCGCGCCCTCAGGGA
>JANXQX010000289.1 GCA_025353305.1 Holophagaceae bacterium | reverse complement strand
TGCCGGAATAAAACAAGGCCCGTCTATATGTGACGGGCCTTTTCTTTGGTAGCGGGGGCAGGATTTGAACCTGCGACCTTTGGGTTAGGAGAAGAGTGTAGGGCGTAAGGTTTCATTTTTAAGTCGTCTGGTTTCATTATTTAAAATTGATCCAAAAACCGTGTGCCACTCGGCTGCCACCCGTCGGGGCTTCCCGCGAATTGCTACTTTAAAGGGACATCGTAAGTGGAAGCTTCAACCAATTCCGCTCGCCATTAGTATCGCCCTAGACCCTTCCTGCCGCTAGTCCCGGAGGTTGCTTCGCTGGACAGAAAGGGTCAGTGCTTCGCCTTGGGTTTCAACCTACTCAGGCAGCGGTCGCAATGGCTTCCACAAGCGGGCACGTCCTGATTGAAGTAGGCAGCAATGGCCTGATGTCGACAGTGTTTACTATGGGCAAAGCCCTTCACCTTCCCAACCTGGCCTAAGCGAACACCCTGATTGGCTGGGGCTGATTTCGAGATCAGCCAACGCTGGAAATGGAAATCCCCCCCGGAGTGGAGGAGCAGGCAATCCGCCCGTTTCCCGTCTCGGCCGGCCCTGCCGATTTCTTGCACATAGCCTTCGATGCTTCCGGGCAGGTTCAGATGCACCACAAAACGCACATCCTCCTTGTTGATGCCCATCCCGAATGCAATGGTGGCCACCACGATCCGGTCTGGCTCCTCCTTGAACGCCTGGTGAACTTTCTGGCGTTCCTCCATGTCGAGTCCAGCGTGATAGGCCGAGGCGGGGCATCCCTGCGCGATCAGCGCCTTAGCTACCAACTCGGTAGCTCCGCGGGTCGCGCAATAAATGATTCCCGGTTGACCGGCCCGCTTACTGAGGAATCGGAACAGGTTGGGCAGGCGCGCCTGCAACCCACCCTGGATGGACTGAAACTCCAAGTTAAGGTTGGGCCGGGACACTGGACCTGAATAGACATAGGGATTCCGCATATCCAGGAAGTAAAGGATGCTGCCTCTCACCTGTTCGGTTGCCGTAGCGGTCAGTCCGAGGATGGGAACACTTCCTAAGATGTTCCTGAGGTTGTGCAGTTCCAGGTATGCCGGACGAAACTCATGACCCCATAAAGCAATGCAATGAGCCTCATCAACGACTGCAAGGCGCACCCGAGTGGCAAGCCAGGGCGCTGACCACATGAGTGGGAAAAGTCCCTCTGGCGAGATGAAGAGAAGATCGAGTGCGCCCGTCCTGGCCTGATCAAGCACCCCCTCCCTATAGTGACCTTCCTGGCCGGTATGAAGGCAAGCCGCACGGAGACCTCGCTTCAGGGCCTCATCTACTTGGTCATCCATGAGCGAAATAGTCGGCGAAATGACTAGGGCGAGGCCTCGGTTCATTGCCGACCACAACTGGAAGATCAGGCTTTTCCCAGCCCCGGTAGGCAGGATGGCGAGGGCATCCTCTCCTGCCAGCAGGGTTCGTAGCACAGGTTCCTGCCCATCCCGAAAAGCATCATACCCAAAGCGCTTCTTTAGCAATGGAAGAAGAAGGGAACCTTCGGAAACCTCACTCGATTGCATGGAAGGCACGATCCGATGCCTCGTTTCTGGGTAGGTGTCCTGCCTGAGGGGGTCACCCGCCACGTCCACGGGGTAGTATTCATTCTCTTTGATGCTTTCCTCCGGAACCTCCAATTGCTCCAATTCCCCCGAATCGAGCTTGGCCTCGATTTCTGATGACTCAGCATCAGGGCGATCTCCAAGGGCCTTGAAGGGACCATCAGAGCCCTCTACGAAGGTTTCCCCGATTGAATCTCTCGGCATCCAGCCCGCGATGGAATCGGGAATGATCAGGTTCCAACGGAAGTGTTTCCGCCCTGAATTGGCCCCTTTCTGTTTTGGTTCCCAGTACACGGGATCCTTAGGGCGCATCTCCAGGATCTGCCGCAGGGTCTGGGAGTGGATGCCGAGGCTGTATTGATGGCGTTCCAGGAATGCGCCAAGTCGAGCTGAGCCGGTGGCATTGCCCAGTTGCTGGAGATAGGAACAGAGGAAATCCTGATCAAGTGTCGGGCATTTTGGCGGGAGTACTCGCTCAAGCGTATCCCAGGTGTCCCAGGAGGGACCCCGATCTGCTGGGGAGCCCCACCAATCAAACAGATCAACGAGTGTACGTTCTAAGCTTGTAGCCTTGAACGTCATCCCAACGCGCACCAGGGAGACAACACCCGTCTCCATCCGATTCTGGACCTTGCGTGATGGGCACACTCCCTGGAACTCAGGTAGTTCTGATTTTGACTCCACTACGATATGCCGCTGGGTTCTCTCGGTGAGCACTTGAACCAAGCTGGGAGGCTTTAGGCCCAGGTGGAGGGCAAGTGCTCCGGCGTAGCCGATGACGCCGTCTGGACACACCTTGGACGCGACCAGATAGGGGTCAGGCCAGGGCTGAAGTCCCTCCTCCGGCCGAATCCTCAATGAGTAGAGGTTCTGACGGAGGGCCTCAATCCGGCCCTCCTTGTTCATTCTTCGGAGGTGCTTGTCAGCATCCTTGGGCGGGAAAATAGATCCTGCCCCTTCCAGGAACCCGATCAGGTCGTCTCGTCGGAAGATCGGTTTATTCACTAGAAATTGAGATAGGTCAGGCTGATTCATGGCTTCCTTGTTGGGTAAATAGGCTGCAATCCGTGGCTGCAATCCAAATCCACACCCTTCTCCAGTCTTTATCCTTGGCGCGAGCGGCCCGGATCCATGGGGGGGTTGGGTTGCTCGCGTCTCCAGCTGTCATGCACCGTATCGACTCCTGAGCTGAAAGCTTGATTCCCCTGAGGGGTTTCGAGGTGAGGAAAGTTTCTGCGCGCTCCGAATCTGAGTCGGAAGGGTTCGAGAGCAACTGCCGCAGTCCGTTCCATCCCAATTATTCCTTCAGGAGAACGCCATGACCTACAACGATGCCACGACGACCCAATCAGGCGGCGAGATGTCTTCCGGTGTCCCTCCGGAAGGATCGGGAACCTTCAGCTGGAACATTTCGCCCCTGGTTACTAGTGGGGAAGGCAGCCCGGCTCGACTCTTGAGTGCGCAGCAGCTTCTCGCCCAACTCACTCGCGTTCTCCCCAGGAAACCTTGCCACCGTACTTTGCAACGCTGGGCTCAAACGGGACTGCCCTACCGGTTACACCCCGGGAGCCGACAACGCCTGTATCTCTTCCAGGAGGTCTACGAGTGGTTGTGCTCGCGATTGATCCAAAGGGACATCGCGCAGGAAGCCATCGATCGGAGTCTTTCAGCCATTTCTGCACGGAAATCCGTATGTAAGTCGGCGTAGACGCGCCCCCGTCCTCAGCTACGGAACCACCGCCAAGCCTTGGATTCCCCTGGGTAGGCAACCCACGCAACGACATAGGAGATGACATGGCCAAAGGTTTCAAGAACGGTCTCAAGAAGGTCGGACGAGTCTGGTACTTCAAGTTCAAGCACAAGGGGAAGGGCTTTCATGGCTCGACAGGCTGTGAGAACCACGACGAAGCTTTGCGATATCTGCGGAAGTATCGGGATGAAATGTCGCTGCGGAAGGTCGGGCTTGGGAATGCCCCGACAGTGGCGAAGGCCCTTGAGATCTATAACGAACGGAACCTTACGTCATGTTCAGCTTCAAAAACGAACATGAGTCTGAACATCCGGCTATGGGTGCTCCCACTAATCGGGAACATCCCCGCGAACATGGTGACCGGTGAGCACCTTGCCAAAATCAAAAACAATTACATGGCCGCTGTGCATAGGAGTTTCAAACCCGATAGTACCAAGCCTGGGAGGCAGCACACTCTTGGTGGAGCAGCAAAACTCCTGGTGGATCTCAGGACCCTGCTGAATTTCTGCGTGAAGCAGGGATTGATCCACTCCCTTGCAGCTAAGGTTCCCATCCCTAAGGTACAAAAGAAGGGAATCCAAGCAATGACGGGTGAAGAAGTGATTCCGTTCCTAGAGGCCCTAGACTCGGATTCTGGTGACCCGCAGACCCAACTCGCTGTCAGGCTCATGCTTTACTTGGGCCTTCGAATCAGCGAAATCATTACCATGCGGTGGAATTGGTTCCGAACGGGCTTCAACACTTATACGCCCGGAGAAACCAAGGGACGTGAAGCAGACGGCCTTCCTGTCCATCCGGACCTGATTCCTCGGATCGAAGCTTGGTTCAAGGAAAGTGGTGACTACTGGGAGAAGCAAGGCCAGCCACGTCCTCCGCATGTGTTCTACCAAGATCCAAAAACGCGGCATCGCTCAAGGCGGAAGGAAATCAATGAGCGGACTTACTACTATGTGCGCAGTCATGAGTTCACTGTCAGCGCCATCAAACATGCCGCCGAGAATTCAGGGCTCGTTGGGAGTTGGTCTCCTCACAGGCTTAGGTCTAGCTGCGCCACGATCCTTGCTGAGGCTGGTGTGGCCGTCACGACAATTCAGGCCATTCTGCGGCACAAAAACGTCCAGACCACACTCCGGTACACCAAGGTCACAGGGGCAGGTCTGCGGGACGCGATGACTCTCTTCGGCAGTCAGATCAAGAAGACTCGCACCTAAATCCGATTCGACCATTCAACGCATTCGTCGAGACCTTGTGCTGACTCTAGGAGGGGTGCGGTGGCCGGGGGGCAATGATCGCTAATGGGACTACCTTTTTCCGGTTCCTTTCCATTTCAGGGGGGTAGGCCGTAGCCGGGCTTGCCTGCCTACAGGGATGATGGAGGGATGGATCCCAACGCCCTCTTCACTGTCGCACTCGGTCTGACGCCGCCATGGGAGGTCCGCGATTTGCGGTTCTCGGTGGAGGCCAAGCGGTTGGACATCGTGGTGGATTTCGAGCGGGGGGCGA
>JANXQX010000252.1 GCA_025353305.1 Holophagaceae bacterium | reverse complement strand
TATTCATACCTCAGCGCATCGATGGGATCGAGCTTGCTGGCCTTGGCGGCGGGGTACATCCCGAAGATCAGGCCGATGCCGGCGGGGACCATGAAGGCTGCAACGACTGCCCAGAGCGGGATGCCGCCCATCTGGCCGAACATGAGCTTGCCCAGGATGGCGCCCATCGCGTAGCCCAGCAGGATGCCCACGGCCCCGCCGAAGACGCAGAGGATGGAGGCCTCGATCAGGAATTGCAGCAGGATATCCTTCCGCTTCGCGCCTACGGCCTTGCGCACGCCGATCTCGCGGGTCCGCTCGGTGACGCTCACCAGCATGATGTTCATGATGCCGATGCCGCCCACCAGCAGGGCGATGGACACCATGCCTCCCGCGACCGTGGTTATGACATTGGTGATGCCGCCGATGATGCTGGTCAGTTGCTTGAGGCTGAACACCTTGAAGCCCGAAGGCTCCTTGCCCCGCAGGCCCTTGATCCGGCGCAGGGCGTCTTCCACCAGGTCAGCGCCATCATCAGCGGACATTCTGGGATCCACACGGGCCTGAAAAATGAGTTGGCGCCGTTGGGCGTCGGTGAGCTGGACCATGCCGGTGCTCAGCGGGATGATCACCATGCTGTCCGGATCATTCCCGAGGGTGGACCCCTGTTCTTCAAGGACGCCGATGATCTCCAGGCTCAGCGAAGCCGTGCTGATGATCTTTCCAAGGGGATTTCCCTTGATGCCCAGCTTCTCGATCACATGGGGCCCCACCACGGCCACCTTGTTGCCCAGGCGCACATCCGAAGGCACGAAGTTACGGCCGGTGGTCACATTGATGCTGTTGAGTTCCAGGTAGGTTTCGTCCGTCATGATCATGCTCACGGAGGCGCTGTGGCCTTCGGACTTCACTTCTGAGCCATTGAAAAAGAGGGGTGTCATCTGCGTGATCTGGGGCACCGCTCTTTGCAGGGCGCGCATTTCTTCCAGGGTCAGATCCCTGTTCTTGATCTTGGTGAATTCCGCGTAGGGCATATCCCCAGGAAAGACTGGCCGCACGGTGAGAGTCTGGCTCCCGGCCTTTTCAATCTGTTTCAGTACGCTGCCCTCGAGGCCCTGCACCAGGCTCACGACAATGATCACTGCCGCCACCCCGATGATGATGCCGAGGGTCGTCAGGGCAGAGCGCATCTTGTTGGCCCTGAGCGCGCGCACCGCCGCGGAGACGGGCTCCTGGATATTCATCACTTCTTCTCCTGGCCGGCCTTCCGCTTTTTCGAGGCCTCCTCCAGCTCAGTATCCGACTTGAGCTTGAGCTTCACCGAAGCCCGGTCCTTCAAATCCTTGAGTTTGCGGATGGGGCCTGTAAGCACCTTGTCACCTTCCTGCAAACCGCCTTTGACTTCAAAATACTGGGTGTTGGCGATGCCAGTCTGCACCACTTTTTCGGCAGCCTTGCCATCCTTCACCACCATGGCCACGCTATGGGAGGCCGGCGCCAGGAGGCCCTGTTTCTGAGCATCTTCCATGGATCCATCCCGTTCCAGAACTGCTTGCAGAGGCACCCGCAGCACGTTCTTCACTTCGCTGGTGAGTATGACCGCCCGGGCGCTCATGCCTGGTCGCAGTTGGCTCACGTCCTTCGCCGACATGTCCACGGAGACCTTCACCTTGTACATGTTGGCGTCGGCGCCGGTACCCTCACTGCCGGTGGCCACTTCGGCAACCTTGCCCGTGAAGATCCGCCCCTGAAGGGATTCCACCGTAACCTGGGCCATCTGGCCCGGCTTGACGCGGACCACTTCGCTTTCATTGACCTTCACTTCCGCCATCAGCTCGTGCATGTCGGAAATGATCATGAGCGTGGCGCCGGGCAGGTTGCTCATGCCGGGGATGGCCATCTCGCCCTTTTCCGCCTTCAGGCTGGTGATACGGCCATCGATGGGCGCCCGCAGGGTCGTCTTGCTAAGGTTGTCGCGCATGGATCCAAGATTCGCTTCGCTTTGCGCGGTGTTTGACTTGGCCCCCTGGAACGTAAGCTCCGCGCTCTGTCTAGCGAGATTGGCCTGGCGGAAGTCCTCATCACTGATGAGTCCCTGCTTGAAGAGGCTTTCCTGGCGCGCGAAGGCCTGTTCGGCACGGTCCATGGCTGCTTTCAATCGCTCCGCATCCTTTTTCGTGCCTTCCAGGGCCGCCGTGGCGCGGGCCATCTCCTGCTGCAGCCGGACCTGATCAATGGTCACCAGCAGATCTCCAGATTTTACTTCCTGCCCATCCACCACATGGATGGCCTTGATCTCACCGGCCACGTTGGTGCCGACATTCACGCGCGTTTTGGCCTGGATCTCACCCGAGGCGCTGATGGTCTCGCGGATGTCGCCCTTGGAAATCCGGTCCCAGGAATAGGCATCCGCGTCCTCTTTGCTGCCACCGAAGGCGATGCCTAGCCCGATGAGGACCACCAGGCCCACCCCAACACCAAGGAGGATCTTATTTTTGCGGCTGGCCATCTATTTGGCTCCGAGGATGCGGAATCCGAGGGTGAAGAGCACGGCCAGTGCCGTGCATGCGATGGCGCCGCCAGTCTTCAACCGCATGGTGTGGCGGAAGGCAAGGAAGCCAAGCACGAGGCTGCCGATGGTGAAGGGATCCAGCGCGAAAAGCAGGGCATGGAGCTTGGGGTTCGCGACGTTTACGAAAAAGCCTACCGAACTGGGAGTGAGTTTCTCGGGTGTGAGGCCGCCCACGGGGCGCAGGAAGGCCATCACCAGGATCAGGAGGGAATGGGGCACCATCACGAGGCCAGGTACCACGGCGGCCGTGAGGGCATGGACGTAGGAAGGCCGTTCGGCCTCGGCGGTCCCTTTGCCGATGAGCCAGTAGATGAGGGCCATGCAGAAGACCACGATGGGAATGATGAAGAGGGTCTGGACGATGGCGATGTAGGGGAAGAATTTCTCCATGAAGGAGATCACCTGGTCCATCTGCTCCTGGGTCATTTTCGGATTGGCTTCGAAGCCGGGGCGCAGCATCGCATCCACGTCCACCTTGAAACCCCAGACCCCGGCCACCACCAGGCTGGTGATGATGATGACCACCAGGGCTCCAATCCATGCCGGTGAGAGCTGGAGCTTTTTGAAGGTCTCCACGGGCTCCGTGAACAACCCGACGAATTGATCCACCAGCCCCATTGCCGGCGGCTTGGCCTCGGTCTTCTCGGTTGATCCAAACAGGGACTCGGACTCGCTCATGGTTGCCTCCAGAAAGGTATTGCTCGATATTAGCGAAGATCCGAGGGCCGGAACGTCCCTCCTCGATGAGTGGAAGAAAACGACCGGCGACCGGCGGGGGCAGGGCGGTCATCGACCTGGTGGCAGAGTGCTGGATGGTTTACCTCTCCCGCAGTAGCCCGGTGGCAATGCATGCCTGGGTCATCTGGGCTCTACTTTGGGTTTCAGTGCGGCCAAAACGTGATGGAAATTACAGAAATTTATCGAGTAGTGGAGCACCCGATTAGGGTGTGATTAAGGCCTCCGAGGAGCTTAAAAACCATGCGAAGCGTTGTCTTCACTTGCCTGCTTTCCGCCGCCATGTTCTCTGTCCAAGCCCAAGCAGAGGGAGAACCCGATGGATCGAGATGCGACGGAATCATCAAACCTTTCACCGGGGAGCCTGTGCCGCCACCCTGGCTGCGAGCCGCCAGCCACAGCATTGCCTTGGTGGATACCCGCCACTACCTTTACGAAGTGTACGGAAAGGCCGAAAACGCAGACCCGCGGAATGCCCAGTGGATTGTGAGATACGTCATGCTTCCCGAGGGCAACGAGGCCTTCCGCGAACTCGAACAGATATTTCTTTTCGATGGCGATCCCAAGCACAAGCCGAAGGACTTGAAGCCCAGCGAAATAATGATCGAGCCCATGGATGCCACCTGGAAGAAGGTCAAGTACAAGCTGGTTGATCGGCGGGATCTGATCTTGCCTTAGGGACCGTTACGGCCCCTCCACGTATCACACACAGTGCGTGCTCCCACGCACTGTGTTCGTGGACGTGGAGCCTCTATGCCGGCCGCAGGCCGACGCGATGGGTGATGCTCTGCAGCAAGGTCGAAGGCGTTACGGCTCCGTATGCCGGAGGATGACGGGCACTGAGTCTGCATCGACTCTCGCCAAGGCCAGCGCCGACACAGTTCCCAGCACGCCCATCACAGGCCAGAGAATCACGCTGCCCCATGCGTCCAACATCCAGGTTCCGATCCAGGGACCCAGACTGAAGGCCACGCTGAAGGTGAAAGTGAACAGTCCCATGTAGGCGCCGCGCCGGGAGGGCGGCGCGATGGAAGCGACGTAGTCCGACATTCCCGGAAACAGGATCATTTCGCCAAAGGTCCAGATCACCACGGTCGCGATGATGGTGGCGGGTGTATGAGCCGCGACCATGGCGCCAAAGCCGATGGCGTAGAGCAGACTTCCCAGCATGAGCGTCCGCCGGTGGGGCCAGTGGGCCGTCGCCAGGTTGAGCCGCACCTCTAGAACCACGATCAGCAGCGTGTTGATGGTGAACAGGGAACCGTAAAAACTTTCCGGCAGCTTGAGATCCCGCACCAGATAGATGGGCATTGGCCCTTCATGCTGGAAGAACACGATGATCACTGGGATGATCGCGAGCAGAAAGTAGCCCAGGATCGGATCCCGCAGCGCCAACAGCAGCGCTGGACTGGTCGCTGCTTCATGCTTGTGCGGGCGGTGGCGCACCATCAACACAAGCACGATCCACGCCGCCAAGGTCGTGGCGCCATCCACCCAGAAGAGCCCATGATAGGACCGCGTGGCGATGAATCCACCCAGTGCGGGCCCGATGCTCATGCCGAGATTGATGGCCAGGCGATTCAGGCTGTACACGGCCTTCCGCAGCTCCGGCGGCGCCAGATCCGCAAGGATGGACATGGATGCTGGCCGGAACCCCTCGCTCACCAAGGCCCAGAACCCGATGAGCAGAAAAAAGCTGCGCACATCCCTGACCAGTGGCAGAACCAGCATCAGCAGGCCCGACAGCAGCAGCGAGGTCCGCATTACTTTCAGCGGCCCGAAACGGTCCGCCAGCCAGCCTCCCAGCGGAGCGGCGATCATCGCGCCCAGCCCGAATACGATGAAGCCCTGGCCCGCCTGGGCCGCGCCGAGGCCCATCTGCTTCATCAGGTAGAGCGCCAGAAAGGGCAGGGCCATGGTCCCCGCGCGATTGATGAAGGTGGCCATGGCCAGCACCCACGCATCCCGTGGAAGGCCCCCCAGGCCGCGCCAGGGATTCATTCTGGGCCGCGGGCAGTGGGCCTTAGGCTGTGGGCTGTGGGCTTTGGGCTATGGTCAGCGGGCCATGGTCCGCCAATGAGGCCTTCAGTCCCGAATCCTAAGTCCCAATTCGAAAGTCCAAAGTCCTGGGCTTTGGCTATTACATTCAAGAATTCGCAGCGGCCGGGATTGAGGGCCACGTTTATTTTCATGCGTAAATTACGTCCGCAAATGGCATTGGGACACTCATCCCACAGCCTGGAGCTGGCCGCCCACATCCTACTGCCTACCACCCACAGCCTAGCGCCTACAGCCCACAGCCAACTGCCTTCAGCCCACCTCATTCCGTCCCCTTCGCCATGGGCTTGCCGCGCCTGCACCATTCGCTCCAGCTGCCCACATAGAGTGCCGCGCCCGGAAGGCCTGCGTGTTCCAGAGCCAGCAGCGTGTGGCAGGCTGTGATGCCGGAGCCGCAGTGGACAACAAGGTGGTCGGGGCTCAGGCCATCCAGCGGCCGGGTGTAGTGGGCGCGCAATTCCGAAGCCGGCTTGAAGCGGCCATCCGAATCCAGATTTTCGGTGTAGGGCAGGTTCACCGCCCCTGGGATATGGCCGGCGATGGGATCGAAGGGCTCTGTCTCGCCCCGGTAGCGCTCCGTGGATCGCACATCCAGCACACGCCAGTCGCGATGCTTCGCGAGCTTTTCCAGCACATCCATGTCCACCGTGGGAAGGAGCCAGGCGGTGGCTGGATAGTGGGGACAGGCTATGGCAAGGGATGCATCGGTGGTGAGTTCCCAGCCTGCGCTGGTGGCGGCCTTCAGCCCACCGTCCAGCACCTGCACGGCCTCGTGGCCGACCGCCCGCAGCATCCACCAGGCTCTTGCCGCGGAATTGGCGCCGCCTTGATCGTCGTAGATGACCACGTGAGTGCCTGGCCCGATGCCCAGCAGACCCAGGGTGGTCCGCCACTGTTTCAAGGATGGCAGTGGATGCCGCCCACCCTTCGATGGATCAAAACCCGGCGCTGAAGCGGCGCTCAGATGCCTTCCCGGATCAGCGTTCAGCGCACCGCGCAGATGGCCCGCTTCAAAGGCTGCCTTGGATCGTGCATCCAGCATTAAGGCGCCTTCCAAGGCTGCTAATTCACTAGGGGAAATGAGTGGTGATGCCATGCTCTACTTTGCCATGGAGGGTGGCGATGAACGAAGACGCCATGGAAAGCATCCAGGACCTGTGGGGCCGCTGGGGTTGTTTTGCGACGCTGGGTCTGGTTGGCCTAGTGCTCTTGTTCGGCATCTGGAGAGTGAAGCGGGACAACGCTCCAAACGTGGGGGCGGATGTCCGCTCGGTGGCTTTCCTCGATGCCGAAGGTCGGCGTCACACCTTGGCCGAATACGCTGGGAAGGTTGTGGTGGTGGATGTCTGGGCCACCTGGTGTCCTCCCTGCCAGGCCAGTCTTCCTGAATTGGCCAAGCTGCAATCCGAGGCCGAAGGCCGATATGCGGTGCTGCCCATCTCCATTGACGATGGCGGTTTCACGGACGTGAACGCCTATCTCGGCCGCCGCGCGATGCAACTCAAGGCCTTCGTGCCCTTGAACCGTGGTGCGCTGGAACCTTTCGGTCCCATCAGCGGCATTCCAACCACCATCATCGTCGATGCAAACGGCAAGCTGCGCACCCGATGGTCCGGCTACGCAGCGGGGCGTTCTGAAACCGAGTTGAAAGCAGCGCTGGCAGGCTCACTGGTGCGAAGATAGTTCAATGCTCTTAGCTCTGGAAAATGGCATCCGTGCCTTCTGCGCGAAATTCATGAAGGATCCCGGTGCCGCCTGGCTTCGGTGGGGCCGCAACGCCCATGACGTGTCCCAGGGGCTTTACTTCATCGAACGCGCAGCGAAGTTCGATGTGGCGGATGCCCACTTCGAGTTGGGACTCTACTGCGAGGGTGGTGGTCTCGGCATCGGTGTTCGTGAGAAGGCGCTGGACCACTACCGCCGCGGAGCAGCGCTCGGCCACGCCGAGGCCACCTATCGCATGGGTGAAATGCTTCGTTGGGGAATCGGCCTCGCTGCGAATCCAGAAGTCGGCCGCACAGCTTATCGCCGGGCCGCGGAAATGGGTTGGAAACCGGCCGCCGAGTGGTTGGCGGTGGCTCTCGAAAAAGGCGAAGGCATGGGGCCGGATGCCGAGATGGCCGCCTTCTGGCACCGGCGCGCAGAAAAGCTCGAATCTGCGGAGCCGTCCCGCAGCGCTCTGTTGCCATTGCCCTCTGAACCATCGCGTGATCCCTTTGTGCGGATCTCCAGCGCCATTGCCGATGGCCTCGATGCCTGGATGGGCGAAGCGATCCACGGCCAATGGTTTCTGTGGTTCTTCTGGCTGGTCATTGTGCCCTTTGGGCTGGTGGTAATCCTTGGACTTGCGGGCGCCATTCTTGCCGTGATCGGCTTCGCCACGTTTCTCTCCGCGCCTTGGGTCACCGCTGCATTTCTCAGCATTGCTTTCGGAGCACCGACGATCCTCTTTTTCGTATTCTGGATGTCCAGCCGCCGAGGCATGCATTGGAGCTTCTTGGGCCGACGCCACCACGCCAGGGCCGAGGGTGGGGATCCAACCGCATGTTTCGAGCGCGGCATGGCATTCATGGAGGGCAGCCCCGAGACGCCCCGGGATGTGGCCGAGGCCCGGCGCTGGCTGCTCAGAGCCGCTGAGGGTGGTCATGTCCAAGCCATGTCCCAGTTGGCCGAGTTGCTGCGCTTCGGCCATGGCGGAATGAAGGACCCAGCCCAGGCCAGATCCTGGTTCCAGCGTGCCGCCGAGGCGGGCCACCCCGCTGCGAAAAAGGCCCTTGAGGCAATCGCCGACAAGGAAGCCAGGCTCGGTTAGAAACTGTTCGGATTCCGCTGTGGAATAAGCCGTTCGACTGTTGCAACCAGATGCACAGCCTCGGCTTCGGCACTGAGGATCGGATGGTCCCCGGGCACCGCGTCACCAATGCCGAGAAAGGGCACGTCCACTTCTCTTGCAGCCTCCCAGTCATGGGGGCGGTCGCCCACGTAAAGGTGCGGTCCGGAGCAATCTTCCATAGCCATGCGAATTAGATCCGCTCGACTGCATCTGGGCAGGCTGCCGAGGCGATGGATGCGCTCATCGATGCATAATGCTTCGGCTTTGAAATCCAGTACCAGCGGCACATTTCCTGACACAAGCCAGATGGCATGGCCGCGCTCCGCAAGCTGGTGCAAGCCTTCAATGATGCCCATAAAGGCAACGGGGAGTTTTCCTTCCGGGTGGAAGGTGGTGCGAAAACGTGCAAGGCACGCAGCTTCGAATTCCTCATAGGCACGGTCCTCGAGTCCCTTTCCGAAGCGGGACCGGTGCAATTCGTCCACAATCTCCCAATCCGTGGAGCCAATACAGGCACGAAGTTCCTCGGACTTGGGCGCGGTTCCCCAGAGCTCCCCCAGGGCTTCCCGCAGCAGCACGTAGCCACCGCCAAAGGTGCCTAGGGTTCCATCCAGATCGAAGCAGAGCGGCATGATCCACATTAACTTGCCCAGGTGGCACCCTCACCTGGAATCTATGGCCCTGGATCTGGCATTGTAGAGGGTGGGGGGCCGGATGGCTGCGATGAAAGCGATGGGAGCCATCAGGACTTTGCTATTGTCAGGCGTGTATGCAGCCTCGGTCTCAGCGCAGACCGCGGCACCCGTGGTGGCAGCGCCGCCAGAAGTGGTGCAATCGGCGAATGAATCCGGCAAGACCGCTAAAAAACCACCCCAGGACACTCTCCCGAAAGGTTCTGTCCTCCGCTACCACGTGAAAATGCGGATGCGTGGCGAGGACGCCATTCTGGAAACCAGTTTCCTGTTGGTGCCAACACCCGCACGGCGCTCCAACAACAAGGTTCAAAAACCAAGGCTGGGTGGGTGGCGGCTGGAGGCGGATCGCACCGCGGGAACACCCTTCGCGCAGACGATGCTATTGGCCCGCGCCGAGCGGCTGATGTATTTCTCGGGCCCTGCGCCTTCACTGCGGCCGGAACCCTACGGTCTTCGTTTTGGCGCGAAGACTTATCCTGTATGGGAAGTCCCTGTGCCAGCCAATGTGCAAGGGTTCGCCAGCCTTCTGGAAGTTGGAACGAACACCCTGGTGCTTTGCGATGCCACCGTGAAGTTCGATACGGGTGAAGTCGCCACGCTGGAAGTGCATCTCGAGGCCTTCAACTTGAAATCTGGCGCAGCCCCACCCGCGGATGGCACCGCGCTGCTCAGCACGCTGCAACAGTGGTCCAGGGCGCCGCTGGAAGGTGCAGGGCGATTGGATGACGGCATCACCGAGACGCTAAATGTGGATTGAGAGGTGCGATGTTTGAGGTACGAGGTATGAGGGGCGCGCCAACGGCGCGCTAATTGATACGGCCTCCGGCCGCAACCTCGCACCTCATGCCTCGCTGCCTCATACCTGATCAAACCCACAAGATGGGGATCAAACCCAGGAGCGCCAGGATCAAGAGCATCACCAGGCTCCAGCGGCCGGTGCGGGGGTCGGAGAAGAAGCGCGCGTAGATGCCTTTGATGAGGTTGTTGCTGGAGGCGGCGATCAGGATTGCGACCGAGGCCACGTGCACCGGCGTTGAATTCGCGGCGGTTTGGGTCATGCCCATGATGAAAGGATCCACGTCCGAAAGGCCCATGATGGCCGCCAGGGAGTAGACCCCGCCCGTGCCGAGGTGGGTCACGGCGAGATGGGTGACCAGGAGCATGCCCAGGAAAATGGCCGCAAAAAGGAAGGCTGCTTTCAGCTCCAGGGGATTCCGGGTGGCCTCGATCTGGTTCACTTGATCCGCGGCGCCATCTTCCCGGCGCGACCACAACCACCCGCAAAAAACCGCAGCCAAGCCCAGGATGCAGAATGCCGGCCCAAGCTTGATCATCAACTCCCGGTTGAACAAACCCACCAGCACCGCCAATCGCAGGTACATCATCCCCGATGCCGCCAGAATGCCCCCGGAGATCGCGTTGGGTCGCGGGTCGCGGGCGCCCTGCTTCGCCAGCACCAGGGTGGTGACCGTGGAGGAATAAGCGCCGCCCAGCAGCGCGGAAAGAAAAATGCCACCACGGCCCTTCAGCATTCTCTGCAGCACATAGCTGCCGTAGGACACGGCGCTGACGGCCACCACCACCACCCAGGTCTTGAAGGGATTGATCTGGAAGGAAGTGAATTCCCGGTTCGGCACCACCGGCAGGATCACTGCGGTCAGCAGCATGAATTTTGTGAAGGCGATGACTTCCGCCGGCGCCAATCGCTTCGCCATGCCCTCGAGCCCTGATTTCAGTTCCAGCAGGAATAGATGGATGACCACCAGGGTGGTGGCGATCCATAACTCCCCTTTGAAGACCAGCGCGCCCACAAGATAGATCGCCAATGCCGAGACTTCCGTTGTGGTGCCGGCCTCCTGCGTTTGGGCTCGCTTGAACCAGTACGACAACATGCCGAATCCACCCACAACCACCAATCCCAAGGCCACGGGTAGAATCTGGTCGCCCGATAACAACGCCATGGAGTAGCCCACCAGTCCAAAGATGGGGAACGTGCGCACGCCACCGAAGGATTTGTGTCCATCCGTGCTGTGCTCTTCGCGATCCAGGCCCACCAGGAACGACAAAAGAAGGACCAGGATGATCTTCAAGCCTTCTGGCGGAATGAACGACAGCAGATCCTTTAGCACAAAGATTCTCCCAGGTGCTGACATGGTAGTCCCGAAGGAAGGCGCGCGGGCAGATCCCCGATCAGAAATAGGTCAGTGCGGTCACTTTCTTGGAAGTGTTCGAAAAGCCCATCCCCGAACCGCTGCTCTCTTTGGTTTCGTTCGAAACCACTAATCGGTTGCCCAGCACTGCCAGCTTGCGGGCCTCGCGGTTGTTGGCGGTGAAAGTCATCAGGAACTTCGAGGCTTTGATGGCGATGGCGTGTTCAGTGGCCAGAGGAACCCCGCTGCCATCGAGCCAGACCTTCAGGGTCTCCTTACGATCCTTGATCATGCTCTTCTCTTCGGAACTGGCGACTGGGTCCAGTTTGAAGACCACCAGCCGAGCCGGTTTGCCCTGGTAGGTGTCGGACCTGTCCTCCAGCACCGTGGCGCCCTTGAGCTGCTGCAGCAGGTGGTCGCTCTGGCTCAGGAAGGTGGTGGCGTTGAGGCCGGTGAGCGCGCTCAGGGAATCCAGGTTGGGCGTGGCGGCTTCCGGGTCCACCGCCTTGAGTTGTGATTCCTGGCGGGCGCCTTTGATCTGCTGGGGGGTCCAGCCCAGGCGCAGGCCGTTGGGGCCATCCTCGAGCTGCACCGAACTGTGGGTCTGCTTGACGTGGGCCTTCTTACCCTCGCCATCCTGGGTCCAGTTCTGGACATCAGCCGTGGCGCGGATGGCTTCGCTGCCTTGCAGCCTGGACAGGGTGCCACGAAGGTCCGTCAGGCCATCGGCAGAACAGGGCAGGGCGGAAAAAAGGAACAAAGGAAGAAGTTTGGACAAAAGAGTCTCCATTGTGTGTTTATGCATGCTGGGGCCTTGGTGGTTCCGGGATAGTTCCGATATAGAATTTATGTTTGGAGCCATCATGCCGTTTAGGGACGAATGCGGAGTATTCGGGATTTCTCCCCAGACCGAAGCCGCGCGGCAGACCTACCTTGGACTTTACGCCCTTCAGCATCGTGGCCAGGAGGCTGCGGGCATCTGCTCCAGGGAGGGAGGGAAGCTGTTCCTCCATAAGGCGCAAGGGCATGTGGCGGACATTTTTGATCAGCCCACCCTTGATTCCCTGCCTGGCGATACGGCCATCGGCCATACGCGCTACAGCACCACGGGCGGCAACGTGGCGAGCGCCGCCCACCCCTTCCTGATCCACGGGCGCTTCGGCCAGGTGGCGCTCTGCCACAACGGCAATCTCACCAACACCGAGACACTGCGGGCCGAACTGATCCAAGAAGGACATACCTTCACGAGTCCGAGCGATTCGGAAATCATCCTGGCGCTCATCAACCGGGCCGATGCAACGAATGTGGACGATGCGGTCATCGAAGCCTTGAAGCGATGCGAGGGTGCCTTTTCGCTGCTGATTCTCACGGAGGACGCCATCATGGCTGTGCGGGACCCACATGGTTTCCGGCCGCTCGCGATGGGTGAACTGGCCGGTGCGGTGGTCTTTTCCTCCGAGACCTGCGCTTTCGATCTGTTGGGGGCGAGATACACACGGCAGGTCGAGCCGGGTGAACTGGTCATCGTGCGGGGCGCGAGCATGCAATCGCGGTTTCCGCGACCCAAGATGCAGCCCAAGCCCTGCTCTTTCGAGCATGTCTATTTCTCACGGCCCGATTCCAATGTCTTTGATCGCAGCGTCATGGCTACGCGGCGCGAGATGGGACGCAGGCTGGCGCGGCGCCATCCGGTGGAGGCCGATCTCGTGGTGCCCGTTCCGGACAGCGGCATGAGCGCCGCCCTGGGCTATGCCGAGGCCAGTGGAATCCCGTTTGAATTCGGCATGATCCGTAATCACTATGTAGGCCGCACCTTCATCGAGCCCAAACAGAGCATCCGCAGTTTCGGGGTGAAGGTGAAGCTCAACCCTGTCCGGGATTTGCTGGAGGGCAAGCGCGTGGTGCTGGTGGACGATTCCATCGTGCGCGGCACCACCTCGAAAAAGATCGTGGAGCTGGTGCGGGCCGCCGGCGCCAAGGAAGTTCACCTGCGCATTTCCAGCCCGCCGACCACGCATTCCTGTTTCTACGGCATCGACACGCCAAGCCGCGAACAACTCATCGCCTTCAACCGCGACAACGAAGCCATCCGCGCTTTCGTGGATGCGGACACGCTGGGCTATCTCACCTTGGAAGATCTGCAAGCCTCCGTCCGGGACCCCGACGGTGGCCAAGGTTTCTGTTACGCCTGCTTCACCGGCGAGTATGCGGTGGCGCCGGAGTCCAAAGGTGTCTGCTGAAGCCTTTGCAACAGGCGCCACGGGGCCGCTCCAGGTGCGTTTTGAGGATGGCCTGCGCTTTCTCGCCACTGCCTTGGCGCTTCAGGGCGACCACCGCAACGGCGCGGCCACGCTGAGCGCCGCTTGCGATGCGATGAAATGTTTTCTGTCCATATTCCAGGCCGCCGCCGAACGCCACCTGGAAGACCGCAACGGAGAAGTGGCACGTCTGAAAAAACAATGCGAGGTCCTGCTTCATCTGGATCAGGATCCTGAGGTGCTGTTGAAGAGCGCGATCGAAGCCGCGCTCCTAAGCCGGGATCAGGCGGCCTCGCTGCTGCCGGAACTGGGCAGTGGGTGCTAGGGTGTGGGCTCTGGGCATATGCTTCAACCCCCGAATCTCACCTCCACTTCAATCCACCCATTGGGTACATCCTCGGCACCGCATTTCCGGCGTATCGGATGGGCACACCGGCCCCTGCTAAAGGCGACGGGTCATTGTTTTCCAGATGAATCCTCAGATCCGCCAGCAGCGCGGCCCGGAATTCCATGAAACGGATTTCCCGTTCGGTGTAAAGAGGCATGTAGTCACTTTCCACGATGACGGTGGCTTCCGGCATCAGGTTCCGAAGCGATTGCAAGGGAAGGATCTGTAAGCCAAAACGATCCACCAAGGCCCATTGCTTGCGCTGAAAAGCCCCCACCTGGGCAAAGGCCAAGGAGGGCAGGACCGCGAGGATCAGGAATCGGGATTTCATCGGGAACTATTGAGACGTGGGCGGATCAGCAAGGAGGTTCCGGCTACCTTGGAAAGATGAAGTTCGCGATCCTGGGTCCCACTGCTTCTGGCAAGTCCGGCCTGGCGATAGCTGTGGCCCAGCGTGTCAGCGGAGCGGTCGTCAATGGCGATCCCTTCCAAGCCATCGCAGGCCTGGCCATCGGAACCGGCCAGCCTTCCGGGGAGGAACAGGGCGGAGTGCCCCACGTGGGTTATGGCTTGCTGCCGCCCTCCACGCGGCCCAATCCCGCGTTGTTCGGGGAACAGGTAAGGACGTGGCTTGGGTCCATCGACAAGCCAGTGCTGGTGACGGGTTCCGGGCTTTATCTTAGGGGTATCTGGGAGCAGCTTACGGAACTTCCAGATGTGCCGGAAGCCACCGTGGCCAAGGTGCGCCGCTGGTCCTCGGTGCTCGGCGCGCCGCGCCTTCACCGTCTGCTCAAGGGGCTGGATCCCAAGCGTGCGGCGGAGCTTCACCCCAATGACGGGGCCCGGGTGGCCCGCGCCTTGACGCTGCATCTGGCTACGGGACTCAAGGCTTCTGAATTGCTCACGGGAGTGCGGACCGGTGTTCCCGAAGGCTGGCAAGCCCTGGTCGTGCTATCAACACGTGAGATGCAGCGCAAACGTGTAGAGCTGAGGGTGGCTCACCAGCTCAGGGCGGGTTGGCAGGACGAAGTGTCGGGCCTGCTGAGGGCGGGCCATCGCGCTGATCTGGAGGCCTTGAGGCCCCTGGGCTACCTGGGTTTGGTGGCGATGGTGGAGGGAAGCCGCAACAAGGGGATCGAAGGCATTGTTCAGGAGACCCAGGCCTTTGCCAAACGCCAGGCTACCTGGTTTCGCAATCAGCTGGTGGATGCCCCCCATTGGAATCCAGATGTGGAGTCCTTGGATGCGGCTTTTGAAAAGCTGGGGCTCTTGTGAAACCTGAGCGTGCATTCAGTGGCCCAACCTCTCTGGACCTTGTGCGCGGCGATGGCTGGGCATGGATCGGCCTCGCCTCCGATGATGGTCTGAATCGTCTGCGGATGGATCTGCTGGAGGCCCTGGACCTCCTTTTCATCGAGCTGCGGTGGTCCGGCGTGCGGCGAATCTGTTTGAGCGACGCGGGCTGGTTACTTGGCTGCGGTCGCAATTTCTGCGCGGGCGCGGATCTCAACGAGGTGTCCTTGCTGAATGCCTCCACCGCCGATGCCTTTGCGCGGCGAGGCCAACGGGTGATGGAGCATCTGCTTTGGCCCGGCTGGCGCAGCCTCACGCTTATCAGCGGCGCCGCTGTGGGTGGCGGGTGCGATCTGGCCTTGGCGGGCCAGGAATGTTGGGGGGTTGAGGTTGGCGTCGAAGCTTCATCAGGGTCCAGGCACTTGAAGCTTTCACACCCAGCAGCGCTCCATGGCATTCTCACAGGCTTCGGCGGCACAGTTCGACTGGTGGAAGTGTTGGGTGAGGCCGGCGCGGATCGGCTTTTCCAGGGCATGGAGCGCTGGGACACCAAGCAAGCGATGGAGGCTGGTGCGATTCAACGAATCCTTGAACCCGGGGAAGTGCGCAGGGAGGTGGAGTGCTATTTGAGTCCACCTTCCAATTTTCCAGCGCGATAGTCGTATTTCAAATGAGCCCAGGGTTGCATGAAAGGCCTGATGGTGGTCGTATGGGGCCTACAGATTTTTTGGAGATGTCATGCGGAAATCCTTGCCCGCCCTCTTGCTCAGCGCCGCCAGCGTTCTATCTGCCCAGGGCATGGAGCAATCGGCCTCCCACCGCTTCGGTTTCAACCTCCAGATGATGCTGCCCACGGACACCGCCGGAAAGCTCTACAAGACCGGCTATAACATCGGCATCCCCTTCTATTTCCGTCAGGGAGAGGATGTCGAAGGACGGTTGCGCATCGAAATCGGCCATTTCGACGGGAAGAGCCGAAGCGACTATCCAGGTTTTGAAGAAATCAGCGCCGACACGCGCTTCATCGGCTATGACTGGTTGATCAAGATGGGCCCAACGAGAGACCCGGGTGTGGATTTCCTCATCGGGATCGGCGGCGCGCACTGGTATCAGAACCGGCACTACACATCCAACGTCGGCTCGCCGGCCAGCAATTACACCGATGAAGGCTATGGGGACAAGATCGCCTTCGTTCTGTCTGTGGGATTCATCTTCCACATCAACAGCCACGTGGGAATCGAGGCCAAGCAGATGCTCACCTCGGTGCCGAACTCGCAACGGGATTTCCACGATGCGGATTTAAGCCACACATCCCTGGGAGTGGCGTTCCGGTTTTGACCTGGGTTCCTGCCTCGTCATTTGAGCAGACCTTTGGCCGCACCGATTCTGATGAGCCCCGTGTTGGCCAGGTAACAGAAGAGCCCGGCACTCAGCTTATACTCAAGCTTTTCGGGTTCCCGTTTGAACACTGAATTTCAGACCTTCGGTTCCTACCGCCTGATCGAACGGCTGGGCGAAGGCGCCATGGGGACCGTGTGGAGGGCCATGGACCTGCGCCTGGAGCGCGAGGTGGCCCTGAAGATCCTCCGCAATGCGGACGAAGTCAGGCACCGCGCGCTTCTGAAAGAAGCCAAGATGGCCTGCCAACTCAACCACCCGAACATCGCCCATATCTACGAAGCCGGTGAAGTAGAAAGCACTCCCTTCATCGCGATGGAGCTGGTCGTAGGACAGACTCTGGGCCATTTCGCGAATAAGGAGGTTGAGTGGACTCTGCTGAGGAGCATCGCGATGCAGGCGGCATCCGCGCTTTACTACGCACATCAAAAGGGGCTAGTCCATCGCGACATCAAGCCCGACAATCTGGTTCTGAATACCGAAGGTGTATTGAAGATCCTGGATTTCGGCATTGCGCAACATCAGTCCTCCACGCCGCTGAACGGCCCCACGGGCCATCACGCCACGCTCGTCGAGCGCACGGCACCGGGCTACAGCCAAGGCACGCCGGCCTACATGAGTCCCGAGCAGGCCAACGGCTGGGCCGTGGAGCCTTCCAGTGACCAGTTCTCCCTTGGCGTGGTGCTGTATGAGCTGGCCACGGGTGTGCATCCCTTCATGCGGGCGACCTTGGTGGAGACGTTGTTCGCGGTGGTGAAGGATCAACCTGTGTCGTTACGCACCACCCGGCCTGATCTGCCGCCAAATCTAGGGCTGGTGATCGAGCGGATGCTTGCAAAAGTGCCAGAAGAACGTTTCCCGAATCTTCAGGTTGTGGTGGAAGCCCTGCAGGAAGGCCAAGCCACGCAGATGACGCCGTTTCTTCCTGGACTGCCCACGGAGAAGTTTCGCAAGGCTGAGGCCCAGGCGCTGGGCAAGCCTCGGCGAACATGGCTGATTGCATCAGCCATTGCTTTGCTGTTGGTGGCTGGGGGAGGTTACGCGTGGTGGCGGACCCGCGTGCCGGAAAGCGGTCTGGGAATGGCCCGGTTGGCCTCCACGACAGATTTCGCAAAAGGCCGCCGCGTGGTGGCGATCCTGCCGGTGGAGATGCTAACGGGCGATGAATCCGAGGCTTGGCTCAGCAGCAGTTTTGCCGATGCGATGGCCTCGGGCCTAGTCGCGCGGGAAGACATCCTGGTGGTGGACCGCCTGCGGGTCGCCGAGGCCATGCACCAGCTCGGTGAGATTCCTGGCAAGCCCCTTCGCGCTTTTGGCCAGCTGGCCAAAGCCCTGAATGCCGAATGGGTGGTGCAGGGAACCTACCAGGTGGTGGAAGGCACGGTACGCATGGGCATCCGAATTCTCGATAGCGCCAGCGGCACGGTGCTGAAGCAGTTTTCGGTGCAGAGGTCCCAAGCCAAATTGTTCGAAATCGAGGATGAACTGCAACGTCGCTTGCCCAGGGAGATGGGTCTCAGCAGTGATGATGGCGGCATCCGGTACCGAGCCAAGAACCCGCGCACCAGGGAGCTTTTCATCAAGGGCAATGCTCTCTTCACCCAAGGCGGGATGGACTCTCTGGTGCTCGCCAAATCCATGCTGCAACAGGCCCTTGACCTGGAGCCGGACTATGCACCGGCCCACGCCGCCATGGCCTGGACCCTTTCTGAATTGGGCAGCACGAGATCACTGAGCCAAGGCAAATTTGACGAGGGCCAGGGCTTGTTCACAGAGGCAAAAGCCCACGCTGAAAAGGCCATCCAGCTGGATTCCCGCAACGAGATGGCCTACCGCGCGCTTTCCGCCATCAAGCTGCGCCGGGGGGATGTGGATGGCGCGAGCAAGGCCGCCCTTGAGGCCATCCGGCTCGATCCGGGTGACACGCGGGCCTACAACGTACTGGCGGATACCTTCGCGGGGCTGGATGGCGAGGAGAACCATGTCGTCGCCCGCCGCTATTTCGAAAAAGCCCTTGCACTGGATCCGGACAATCCCCAGGCCCATTACCGCTATGCCGTGCTCCTGCAGAACGATGGCGATCTGGAAGACGCCTTGCGCCATGCGGATCGATCGATCGAGCTCAATCCTTCGAAGGAGTTCGCCTATGTCACTGCCGCGGATGCTCTTTTATGGATGGGTCGGGCACCCGAGGCAGAGGTGCGCATTGCCAGGGGCCTGAAGGAGGCACCGGGCTCAACGGTGCTTAAAAGTCTCGATGCCTATTGCGCCTATGAGCGGGGCGATGTTGCGACCGTGAAGCGCTATGCCGAAAATCTGATGTCCGAATGGCCTCCGGAACACTCCAACCAGGTGCTTTTGCAGGGTCTTGTGAAGGCCGTCACCAAGGATACTCAAGGAGCCTTCAGGCTTTACGGGGCCTACCTTCGCCACTGTCAGGCCGTGGATTGGAGTACCCGCCGCCACAACGAGAAACGCGTGACCTCGGTGAACCTCTACTTCATGGCTCGAACCCTGGCGGAGCTAGGGTTGAGATCCGAAGCCAAGCCGATGGTGGACCTCGCCGAAAAACTGCACACCGGCAAACGCAAGGTGGCACAGAGGGATCCGGCCTTTAAGTAGGCAGTGGGCGTTTGGCCGTAGGCAGTAGGAAGAACAGCCGCAGCCCACGGCCCACAGCCCACAGCCCACGGCCCACAGCCCATGGCCCACAGCCCACGGCCCACAGCCCACAGCCCACGGCCCACAGCCCACAGCCCACAGCCCACAGCCCACAGCCCACAGCCCACAGCCCACAGCCCATGGCCCATGGCCCACAGCCCACGGCCTACTGGCCAGGGCCTGTTATTCTGGCGTCAGCGATCAGGGCTTCGATCCGGGTCCGCACTTCCTGCATGAGCTCATCCCGGTTCGTGTAGGAAGCCGTGTCCACGGGTTCACCGAAGCTCACAACATAGCGACCGGGGCGCACGAAGATGGTGCCCCGGGGCAGGGTCTGATAACCGCCCACAGTTGCCAGGGGCACGATGGGCACACCGGCATCCATTGCCAATTGGAATCCGCCTTTCTTGAATGGCAGCAGTTCTCCCGTGTGGGTGCGGGTGCCCTCCACGAAAATCACGACATTGCGGCCTCGGCGGATCTTGTCTGCAGCTTCCTTGATGCTTTGAATGGCACGTTCGCGTTTTCCGCGGTCGATCCAGATGACACCCGCGCACATGGCCGCCCAGCCCACGAAGGGAATGAGCTTCACTTCCTTTTTCGCGATGTAGACCGCGGGCACGGGAATGGCGTTGATCAGGAGGGGCGGATCCATCTGACTTTCGTGATTGCTCATGAAAATCACCGGCTGGCGCGTGCTGCGTATCTCTTCGGGCAAGGCCTCCCAGCCCTTTCGCTCCAGCGAGATGCCGGATACCCAGAACATCTGCCTGGCCCAAAGCGGTCCGATGGTAAAAAAGGCTTTGCGCGGTCCAAGGAAAGGTGTGGCTAGCAGAATGCCCAGCACCGTGAGAGGAACCGTGAGCAGGGTCCACGCAAAGGTGAAGCAGCCCCACAAAAAAGTCTGCCGCCAATTTTTCATCTATCGAGAGTCTTGGATGGACCAGCGGTCGGTGCATCCTTCACTTTCAACCACGTGATCGCTGTGCCGGGACCGCAGGTCGTGCTGGACGTCCTGCATGGCCGTGAACAGAGCCACTGGAATACCAAGGCGGTGAAGGTCTTCAAGTTTGAACCAGGTCACGCCGCTGGAGTCCTTGCGCGCCGCATGGTCCGCCAGAATCTTTTCCGTGATGCGCAAAGGGATCCTCCACCATCCATTATGCTCAGCCGCCAGGAGTCATCGCGGCTTCTTTCCTGAAGTCCATGATGGCCAGACCAACCGCCGAGGAGGCCTTTGCGAAAGCAGCGGATGACATCAACATCTCCGTCGCATCATCGTACCGGGCAGCATTGATGGCGCTTGCGATCTTGCCGGCCTCGTCATGGAAGGTCTTATGCCGAGCAACGCAGGCGGAGTAGGTCGTCAGTGCACTGAAGAGTGCCTTTGCATCGCCGTGCAACCACGCCCCTAAAGCACAACAGTCGTCCTTCCCCATGCAGGCGGCATCCAGGGGCTCCTTCTGGAAGATTGCCATGCGGAACTTAACTTTCCATTCAATGTGCCTTTTTAAAGCCTGGTCGAGGTCCATTGGCCACCCGCATTGAGCTTCCACTAAGGAGCTTTGCCTGCACCGGATCATTCAGGAATTGTGCCGGGATTCAATGTGGGTTCTGCGAGGACTGTTCACAAGGTGGCTTCATTAGCCGTGGCAGGTACGATTCTCCTGCCGAGCCTTGAGTCCGTTGAGCTGCAGCTTCCCGAGTGGAAATCGCTGGATGGGCGTGGTAGATTATTTATTCATGGTAAGTAAAAAATTATCTACATGTTCAGCCAGGCTTAGGAACAACGCGATCCAGGTTGTTATCCTCGAAAACGTTAGGGGCCTCTGTTTAGGGACTGTGCCAAACCAACCTGTGCTGTTCAGGTTGTTTTGGCGCGACAGCTTCCTGACCTGAAATCCAAGGAGGGATTCCCGTGGATCCTCAGAAGGTCGAAAAACTGGTCACAGAGGTCGTGCGGGAAGTGCTTTCCCGGCGCGGCAATGGCAGGCGTATCGCCATCGGTTCAGACCATGGGGGTTTCGAACTGAAGGAACGGGTGCGAGGCCTGTTGGAAGGGAATGGCTATGTCGTGCTGGATATGGGCTGCCACGGGAAGGAAGCCTGCGACTACCCAGATTTCGCCAAAGCCGTAGCAAAGGCCGTCCTTAGAGGCGATTGCGTTCAGGGGGTCATGATTGATGGCGCCGGCATAGGCTCTTCGATGGCCTGCAACCGTTTTCCTGGAATCAGGGCGGCCCTTTGCTACGACATGAAGTCGATCCTGAACTCCAGGGCACACAACGATGCCAATGTCCTGACCCTGGGCGCGGTTGCCAATCCTCCCGACGTCGTGGAGGCAATGATCCTCGCTTGGCTGGCCACGCCGTTCGAGGGTGGACGGCACCAGAAACGGGTGGACAAGATCGAACGGGACGTCTGATATCGTGAGACGAGCAGCCTTGGCGGAGTTGGGATGGACGAAAAAAAGCTTGTGGAGTTGATCACCCAGGAAGTGCTGAAGGCCATTGGGGACAAGGGTGCGACTCAACCTTCCACCGGGCTGGCATTAGGTGGGATCAACACGGAACTGGCGTCCGTCATCGACCACACCCTGCTGAAGCCGGAGGCGACGGCCGACGAGGTGGAACGGCTCTGCAGGGAAGCGCGGCAGTACGGGTTCTTCTCTGTGTGTGTCACCTCCTCCTGGGTATCTAGATGCCGGGATCTGCTTAGGGGCTCCAGGGTCAAAGTCTGTTGTGTCGTGGGATTCCCCTTGGGGGCCATGGATTTCCGCTCCAAGGCCTATGAAACCCGTGAAGCCATTGCCAATGGGGCCGACGAGATCGACATGGTCATCAATATCGGGGGACTCAAGTCCGGCGATCTGGATCTGGTGGAGAAGGATATCCGGGCCGTGGTCCAGGCTGCCCGGAACAAAGTCACCAAGGTGATTCTGGAGACAGGCCTCCTCACCGATGCGGAAAAGGTGACCGCCTGCCAGCTCTGCAAGAAGGCCGGCGCGACTTTTGTGAAAACCTCCACCGGCTTCGTGAAAAGCAGTATTGCTACCGAGGCTGACATAGCGCTCATGCGCAAGACGGTAGGCCCTCGGATGGGCGTGAAGGCATCGGGCGGGGTGCGCAGCGTGGCCGACGCGATGAAGATGATCGCCGCAGGCGCCACGCGCATCGGCACCAGTTCAGGGGTAGCCATCGTCACCGGTGGCGAAGGAAAGGGGTACTGACATGAGCGATGACAAGCTGATTCTCAGGGCCTACGTCTTCATCGATTCCCTCCAGCCGCAACTCGCGGCCTTCGTGGGCCTTGGCTCCAGGGGTTTCCCGCCACTCAAGGAACAGGCCTCCGTCTACATTGAGGTGGCTCCTGGCATCGCCATCAACAAGATGACGGATGTGGCCTTGAAGGCTGCCAAGGTGCAACCCGCAGCCCAGGTGGTGGAACGGACCTTCGGCATGTTGGAAGTGCATGCCTTCGACAAGGGGGAGGTCCGGACCGCGGGCGAGGCTGCCATCGGGCATTTCGGACTTACGGAGAAGGACCGTCTGACGCCCTATGTGGCCACCTGTGAAATCATCCGCTCCGTGGAACCCATGCATGCACAGATCATCAACCGCAACCGCTACGGCCACATGATCCTTCCGGGGCAATCCCTGTTCCTGTTCGAATGCGATCCCGCTGCATACGCCGTGTTGGCCGCCAATGAAGCCGAGAAGGCCGCCGACGTGTTCCTCATCGATCTCAAACCCTACGGAGCTGTGGGGCGCCTGATGATGGCCGGGAGCGAATCCGAGATCGACAGCGCCATGCAAGCCGCCATCAACGCGATCAATTCCATCGAAGGCCGTCCCTACCGGACCAAGGCCTGATTTCCCAACTTAATTTTCGTGGCATAACGCCACCCACCATCAAGGGAGAAACCAATGAGTGAAGCGCTCGGAATGATCGAAACCAAGGGATTCGTCGCCATGACAGAAGCCTGCGACGCAATGATGAAGGCGGCCCGGGTCCAGCTGGTCGGCTACGAGAAGATCGGCGGCGGTTACGTCACGGCGATCATCCGCGGCGACGTGGCTGCCGTGAAGGCTGCGGTGGAAGCGGGGTCCCTGGCCGCGCAAAAGGTCGGTGAGATCGTATCCGTGCACGTCATTCCGCGTCCCCACGAGAACGTGGACTCCGTCCTTCCGCTGGGCCGCCCAAACGCGACCGCTTAACATTTCCGGAGTCCTGCCATGTTGATCGCCAAGGTGGTGGGCGATATCGTCGCGAGCCAAAAAGTGAGCGGCATCGTCGGCCACAAGCTGTTGCTGGTCCAGCCAGTGGATATGAAGGGTGCGGCCAAGGGCAACCCGCTCGTGGCTTCGGATGCTGTCGGCGCCGGTGCTTCGGAATGGGTGATCGTCTGCCAGGGCAGTTCCGCCCGGATGACGCCCGTGAGCGAAGGCCGCCCCGTTGATGCCGTCGTCATCGGGATCGTGGATGCCATCCAGTTCGAAGGCGAAGAGGTTTACAAGAAATCCTAAACACGCAAGTTTGGCGAGGCTCAGTTATGGAAATCGATCGAGCCCTGGTCTCGAGAATCGCTGAACGCGTTCTCCGCGAGCTGGAAGGCGCTGAAGTGACGGCGCCGGGGACACTTTTGGGCTGCTTCCCCGATGTTGCCTCCGCCATCCAAGCCGCGGAGAAAGCATTTCAAGCCTACCGGTCCATCGGCCTGGAACGCCGAATGGAGATCATCCAGCGCCTTCGTGAAGGTCTTCGCCTGCGGGTCCAGGAACTGGCGAGCATCGCGGTCCAGGAGACCGGGATGGGACGCCTCGAGGACAAGGTCAAGAAGAACCTGCTGGTCATCAACAAGACCCCCGGTCCTGAAATCCTCCGGGCGGAAGCTGTCTCCGGCCAGCATGGCCTCTGTCTCGAGGAGCTGGCACCGTGGGGCGTGATCGGCGCCATCACACCTTCGACCAACCCTTCCGAATCCGTCATCAACAACGGGATCGGCATGATCTCCGGCGGCAATGCGGTGGTCTTCAATGCGCACCCGTCCGCCAAGCAAACTACCGCCTTCACGATCGACCTGATGAATCGATTGCTGGTGACGGAAGGGGCGCCCGCCAATCTCATCACCTGTGTGTCGGAACCCACCATCGAATCCGCCAATGAGCTGATGCGTTCACCAGGCATTAAGTTGGTGGTTGTGACCGGTGGACCGGCGGTGGTGAAGGCCGCCTTCGCCTCGGGGAAAAAGGTGATTGCCGCAGGACCGGGCAATCCGCCCGTGGTGGTGGATGAGACCGCAGATCTGGAACAGGCTGGGCGCGGCATCGTCGCAGGTGCTTCCTTTGACAACAACATCGTGTGCGTATGCGAAAAGGAAGTGATCGCGGTGGAGGCCATTGCCGATCGCCTGAAGGCCGCCATCGTGGCGGCGGGAGCCTATGAACTGCGTGGCCCCGAAATCGCCACGGTGGAGAAACTGGTTGTGGACGGTTGGCACCCGAACAAGGAATTCGTCGGCAAGGATGCGAGTGTCATCCTCCGGGCAGCGGGGATTTCGTTCACGGGCGACCCCCGCCTGATCTTCGCGGACGTGCCCTTCGACCACCCTTTCATCCAGGCCGAACTGCTCATGCCCTTGATCGGGTTCACCCGCGCCCGGGATATCCATGAAGCCATCGAACTCGCCGTGAAGGCAGAGCACGGCTTCAGGCACACCGCGAGCATGTACTCCAAGAACATCGACCATCTCGATGAAATGGCCCGCGCGGTGAACTGCTCGATCTTCGTCAAGAACGGAGCCAACTTCAACGGCCTCGGCTTCGAAGGGCCTGGATCCACTTCCTTCACCATCGCCTCTCCTACGGGGGAAGGGATGACCAACGCAATCCATTTCACAAGGCGCCGGCGTTGCGTGCTCAAGGACCACTTCCGAATCGTTTGATCAACCGAGACTGGATTCATCCATGGCCAAAGCGAAAGCAAATCCGGTTCCGACCCTCGGAATCATAGAGCTCTCCAGCATCGCCAAAGGGCTGATGGTCTGCGACCTCATGTTGAAGAAGGCGGAAGTGCGCCTGCTCCGGGCCGGACCTGTTGGCAGCGGCAAGTTCATGATCCAGGTCACCGGTGACGAGGCCGATCTCCTGGAGGCTGTGGAGGAGGGACGGGACAAGGCAGCGCCTTATTTGGTGCACTGGACCTTCATCCCGAACCTGCATGCCCAGGTGCTTGCAGCGCTTCAAGGCAAACGGAGCACGACAGTCCCCACGGACGCGCTTGGCATCATCGAAGCCCAGGCTCTGGCTGCGCTGATCCAGGCTGCGGACGTAGCTGTTAAAACCACCGCAGTACGGTTGTTGGAAATCACCTTCGATCTGGATATGGGGGGGAAGGGCTATTTCACCCTGACCGGCGATTTGGCTGAAGTGGAAGCCGCCCTCGCCACCGCGGAAGCCTTGCTCCGGAAGGAAGGCGCCTTCATCCAAAGCGAGATCCTGGCCCGCCCCCACGAGCGGATCCAGACGCTCGTGCATGAAGGACTGGAGAGCCTATGCTTCTCGCGCGAGTGAAAGGTCTGGTGGTGGCCGCGCAGAAACTTGAATCCTTAAATGGCCTCAAGCTCCGGATGATCCAGCCCGTGGATGGCTCCGATTCCGCGCTGGGCGATCCCCTTGCCGCGGTGGACCTGATGGCGTCCCGTGACGGCGACCTGGTGATGTACATCGATGCCCGGGAGGCCCCCAAGGCCCTTCCTAACGCCTACGGACCCATCGATGCCTGCATTGTGGGGCTCTTGGATTCCGCCATCTGAGGAGAGGCACCATGTTCATCGCCGAAGTGCTCGCCCCGGTGGTCGCCACTGAAAAACATGCCTTCTTCGCGGGACGCAAGCTATTGCTGGTGCGCGAAATCCTGGAGGATGGCCGGCCTGGGGACCGCACGATGGTTGCCCTTGATGGTGTCCAGGCCGGCCCAGGCGACCACGTGCTCGTAGCCCGGAACGGAGGCGCCGTGGACGATGTGACCGGACAGAAAGACTGCCCCGCCAACGTCATCATCATCGCCCATGTGGATGCCGTCCAACGGAGCAAGCCAGAGGTGCTTTGAAGCATTTCAAGACCCCTGTACGCCTGCTGCGTGGATTTCTTCATCCCCGGGCACGGGATCGAAACCACCCTTGGTGAGGGGCGAGCAGCGGATGAGGCGCCAAGTGGTTAGGATGCCGCCTCGCAAGGTGCCGTAGCGGCGGATGCAACCCAGCCCGTAGTGGCTGCAGGTCGGCGTGAACAGGCATTGGGTCGGAACAAATGGGCTGAGTGTCATCTGGTAGGCGCGGATCATGCCGCGGCAGGCCCAGGCGCTGGGCTGGAAGCGCACGGGGGCCAGCGCCTCCACACAGAGGTATATGAAGAGGGTGAGAAAGGGATGGTTCATTGCCCAGGAAGTCATCCGCTTAGATCCCGGCAAGTTCTTTCTCCGCCTTGAATTTTTTAGCCTCTTCCAGGAAAGCCGGGACGAGATCTTCCTCTTTCACTTTGCGGATGAGTTCACCGCGCCGGTAGATCAGGCCTTCACCCGCGCCTCCGGCCACGCCCAGATCCGCGTCGCGAGCCTCGCCGGGGCCGTTCACAACGCAGCCCATCACCGCGTAGGTTATTCCCTCGTGATTGATCGCTTTCAGGCCGGCTTCGATCTCGTTGGCCACGCGGTTGAGATCGATCTGCACGCGGCCGCAGGAGGGGCAGCTCACCATGCGGATGCCGCCCGAGCGAAGTTCCAGAGCTCGCAACATCTCGTGGCCGACCCTGCATTCCTCTTCGCCATCCCCCGTAAGGGAAACGCGGACGGTGTCGCCGATGCCCTCGGCCAGCAGGATGCCCATGCCGATGCTGGAGCGAATGGTGCCTCCAAAGGGAGTGCCGGCTTCCGTGATCCCCAAATGGAAGGGATAGTCCACCTGCTTGGCCAGCAGCCGGTAGGCTTGAACGGTCCGCACCACGTCGCTGGCTTTCAGGCTGATCTTGGTATTGGTGAAGCCTTCCTTCTCGAGCATCTCCAGGTGCCGCAGGGCCGACTCCACCATGGCTTCCGGCGTGGCGGTGCCGAATTTCTCAAGCAGATCTTTTTCGAGAGAGCCGCCATTCACGCCGATTCGGATCGAGATGCCTTTTTCTCCCGCCTTGTCCACCACGGCGCGCACGCGATCCTGGCCGCCGATGTTGCCGGGATTGATGCGCAGGCAGGCTGCGCCGCCATCCGCAGCCACCAGGGCCAGGCGGTAATCGAAATGGATGTCGGCGATGATCGGGATGGGCGAACGGGCCACGATCTCGTGGAAGACCTCACCTGCCTTCTTCGTAGGGACGCTCACCCTGACGATCTCGCATCCGGCACCCGCATAGCTGTAAATCTGGCTGACGGTGGCTTCCACATCCCGGCTGTCGGTCTTGGTCATGCTCTGCACGGGAATGGGGGCGTCGCCCCCTACCGGCACTTTGCCCACCATGATCTGGCGGGTCTTGCGGCGGAGACTCAGAGGCGATAACTGATCGGACATCCATGACCTCGTCCAGCCGGAGCTGGGTATGAACCACTTTAACGGCTACCCCTCCAAATCAGTGGGCGGGAATGTTGAATTGGTGCCGGGGGGGGTCGACCAGGTGTTATGGTGCTCATCTCGCCCAATGAAACTAGCGGTACTTTCATCCATTGAATCTTTTGTTACACTGGCCCAACCTTCTCTAAACCACCCAGGAGGAATACCCCATGAAGATGACGACCCGCAGTCACAACGATGTGACGATTCTCTATCCCGAAGGGAAGATCACCCTAGGCGACGGGGATCAGGAATTGGGCGAGGCAGTTCGCACCTCGCTGGAACAGGGTGCTCGCAAGGTGCTCATCAATTTTTCGAAAGTCAGCTACCTGGATTCCTCGGGAGTCGGTGAACTGGTGGGATGCTATACCTCGGTGAAAGGCAAGAGCGGCGAGCTGCGTATTTGCGGCATGAATTCCCGGATCTTCAGCCTGATCACCATGACAAGCCTGCACTCGGTGTTTGATGTGAAGGACACCGAAGAAGAATCCCTCAGCGGTTTCTGAGGCCGTTGACAGAATGTGCGCCGCTCGCGCATCGGCGCTGATCGCGATTATCCTCACCACCGGCGCGGGTGGTAGCGCGGCTCAGGCCATCCTGCCGCCTTCGCCGGAGCCTAGCTTCCGGGGCTTTCTATGGGAAGGCGGAAGTGCTGATGACCGTGGCTTCGCCGCAATGGCCTCGGGATTGGTCACAGGGAGGCCTTACCCTGATCTGCATTTCGACTTGGTGCTAGGAGCCATCCGGGCCACAGACCGCTTCAGGTCGGTGGATGGAACAATTGGAGCCGACGGCACGGCCCATATCCGCCTGCACCCCTGGGCTCCGATAGTGTCCTGGGGCTGGCAGGGCGACACACTGCCGAAAAAGACCAGAATTCTACTTTTACCCGAATTGCGTAAAGGGATGCGCCTTGGCGACCTCAGATTGGAGGAATGGCGTCGAATAGCGGAAGCGCGGCTGAGGGACGAAGGATATCCAAAGGCTCGGCTGACGGTCGATCGCGATGCTTCTGGTGCACACCTGAACCTGAAATTGGAATTGGGGACCGCCAGTCTGGTGAGAGCTTCCGTAGTGAACGGGGATATTGGTCCATATAATTCAGAGACTCTGCTTAAGGTCGCTGAAATCAAAGTGGGACAGTCGATTTGGACCCCAGGCCTGCGGCGTCAGGCCTCCCGAAAAATCCGCCGCCGATTTGTTAAAGATAGGCGGCTCGAAGGTCAGGTCGAATTCTCGTATTCGAGCGATGGCACCTTGACCATTTCAGTCGATCCGGGGCCCGTGGTGCGCATCTCGACCACAGGCAAGTGGCTCAGCCAGAGGACCTTGAAGGAATTGCTTCCACTGACCCGGACGGATCACTATGGCCCCGAGCTTCTGGATGAAGGGGATCGGCTCATCATGCGCCATTACCGTGACCAGGGGTTTCTGGATGTTGAAGCCACACATGTCCGCGAAGTGGTGTCCGGCAGTGCCGAACATCCTAAAGAAGCCCGCGTCACATACCGTATCCAGACCGGGGAACGCCGCTACATCAAGCGGATTCTTTTCGAAGGGAATCAGGAACTGAACGACAAGGAGTTGAGCAAGGCCGCGAACCTGCCCTCTGGCCTCCTAGTGTTCAATGCTCCCAGGGCGACGCCCGGACTGCTGGCTGAGATCGACACGCGAATCACGAACCGATACCTCTCGATGGGGTTTTCGGATATTAGACTCAAGCGGCGCATCGAAACCCGCAATGGGGAACAGGTTCTCGTGATCACCATCCGCGAGGGGCCACGGCGCACGGTCAGGGCAATCCTCCTTGAGCTACCCGAGGGGCCGGTTTGGGATCCGTGGCGGTTCGGCGAAAGCCTGTTGCGTGCTGTCGCGGACAAACCGGCATTGCTGGGCCCCGTCTTTTCACAACGGCGCAGATATCGTTCCGATCGGCGGGAATTGGATGGCCTCATAGCTGTTCTTGAGCTCCTCCCCAGCGAATTAGGCAAGCCAAAGAAAGTCGTCCGGCTCCTTACAGAAAGGCCAGTGCCCTATGTCCGTGCGGGTCTCGCGGCGGTGCTCGGAGAGCTCAATCAGAGTGTGGCGGGTCTAGGGTCCTCCAAACCCATCGTGCGTTACCACTTTGAAGAGGACGATGCCGGAGCCATCATTCATATTGAAATTCCAGCCCAGCCTTTAACCTTTGTGCGCCGGCTTGTGGTCCAAGGCAGCCTTGAAACACAATCCCGCGCTGTCGCACGGGAAACCCAGGATCTTGAACCGGGCGATCCGTTGAACCTCGATCGGTTGAGTCGTGCCCAGGCGAACCTGGGCAATCTCGGGGCCTTCAAGCGAGTAGACGTAGTAACCATGAAGGACATCGCTGAGGGGCCTGTTGCCACGGATTTAACAAGTCCATGGAAGGACGGCGACTTGGTGTTGCGGCTTGAAGAGCGTTCCCATTGGGTTTTCAGTGAGTCCTTCGGGTACGACAAAAGCACCGGTTATTACTTTGGGTACGGTGTGCAGCGACTCAATTTCCAGGGCATGGGGCGGACGTTGGATTTTGGCTTGCGGGCGGGCGACGGCACCATCGATAGCCCCACGCTTCGACGATGGTTTCCTACGGGGGACTTTGCCCGTTCGGTGGACAGCTTCACCCTCGCCTACACAGATCCTTGGTTCTCACCGGGCTTCCTCACCCGCTTTCTGCCGGATCTGGTCAAGTACCGCGCCGAAGCCTCCTATGTCCAGGAACAGGAGACTGCCTACCTGATCCGTCGTCGCCGCTTGATGAATAGCCTGGAATGGCGGCTTGACCCCATCACCGTGGTCAGGGTGGGACACCGCTTCGAGCGGGCAGACACCAGGCTCGTGGATCTGGTGGACCTGCATACGCCTCAATACGAATCGATCGCGCACATCTTTGAAGATCCAAATCTGCTGAACAATGCCACCCATAGTCCATCGCAGTCCCAGGTTTCCGCCCCGTACGCCCAATGGGTTCGAGACACCCGCGACAATTCCTACGATCCCACCAGCGGGAGTCTCACTTCATTGCGTTTGGAGCTGGCGCTCCAGGTTCTCGGCACCAGCTCGAATTCCAGTTTTGTGAAACTCGATGCCAGGCAGCAATGGACTTGGCCCGTGGGATATCGAGCCGATGGTGGCGTTGTGAGCCTTGGCTTGCGGATTGGCGCAGCCCGGCCTACGGCTGGCACAAGCCAGGAACTGCCGCTGACTGAACGCTTCTTCGCTGGCGGATCAGGCACTTTTCGGGGAGCTGAACCGGACTATGTTGGCCCTTTGGGAAGTATTCCCTACCTCATCCAGACCCCTGACGGGAAATATGCACCCCAAGTGACTCCAGACGGAAAAAACGTCCTGTACCAACTCATCCCGATTGGCGGGCAGGGACTGGTACTGATGAATCTGGAATACCGCTTCCCCCTCATCGGCAAAACCATCGGGGGTGAAGTTTTCATGGACGTAGGCCAGGTTTATGAGCGCCTGCACCCCGTAGCCAATCCAGCGAATCCGCCCTTCCCGCCTCTGCGGGTTGCGCTTGGCCTGGGTCTCATCATCAAATTGGGTCTCCCCATCAAGATCGAATATGGCTCTGACTGGAAACGCATTTTGGGCCATCCACGCAGTGGCTTGGACAGAGACAGCCAACTGCACACCCTGTTGATATCCGCGGGGTATCAGTTTTAGGCGCAGTTACGCCTTGGCCAGCGCTTTTCTGGCCAAGACGTTACTGCGCCTTATGTCGGCCGCAGGCCGACGCGGTGGATGGTGCTCTGCGCAACATCGAAGTAGTTACTGCGCCTCCAGCTATCGGGCGCAGTGCGCCCTCCCGCTCACCATGTTCACGGAGCTGGCCTCTATGTCGGCCGCAGGCCGACGCGATGGATGGTGCCCTGCAGCAACGTTGCTTGCCTTACAGTCTTTGCTGATTGGGGAGGAGCTCTTCTGGACATCTCCGGTGGTCTGGCTACACTTGAAGATCCGCATTGGCGCGTAGCTCAGCGGTAGAGCACTACCTTGACACGGTAGGGGTCGGCGGTTCGAGACCGCCCGCGCCAACCAAACCGCCGCCCATTGGGCGGCTTTTTTGTTGCGTGCGATCCCGAACCGCCTCGGCGGTTACTCGGTCGGTGTGGGGCCCCGCTGCGCGCGCAGTGCGCGCTCCGCGACTCACATCCTCCCTAGCCGCCCGCACCACAGTCTGGGCTAAGCTGTTGATTCCATCAGCTTCCTGCCCAGCCGGAATAGGGGCCAGCCCGTGAGCAAGATGGCCACGCCGACGAGGGCGAGGCGCGTCTCGGTGACCAGGAGATGAGTGGCGACACCGGCGAGGCAAAGGATATATAAGGCTGGCAGGACGGGGTAGCCGGGCATGCTGAAACCTCCATCCCCCGTCCCTCGCCGACGCAGGATGAAAAGCGTGGAGGCCACCACCACGAGGGTCAGGGCGTCGGTGAAGATCACGTAGTTCAACAGCTTTTCGAAGGAGCCGAGAAGGAAGGCCGGCAGCAGCATGGTGGCCCCGAAAAAGAGGAGGCCGATCTCCTGTACCTGCGTGGACGGATTCACCCGCAGGAAGGCCCGCGGCAACACGCCATCCTCGGCCATGGCGTAGAAGCTGCGGGGCATCTGGAGGATGGTGGCGTTCACGAAACCGGCGGCTGAAAGGAAGATGGCGACCGACACGAGGGCCTCTCCCGAAGGTCCAAAGGTGGCCCGGGAAAGGGCCGCTGCCACCAACTTGGAGCCCGCCACGCCCTCGGTGCCAAGCGCGCGCTGGTAGGCGATGTTGATAAGCAGATACAAGGCGATGACGCACAGCATTCCACCGGTCACCGCGAGAGGAAAACGCTTGCGAGCGTCCTTCACGTCCGCTCCCAGGTTCATGGTCATCTGGTAGCCGCCGTAGGCGTAGAAGCAGGGGATCAGGGCTGCCGCGAAGCGGGTCCCCCAGGCTTTGGCGGGGATCACGTCGACGCTGGCCACCCGGGGTGCCAGCACGAGAGCCAGCGAAGCGAGGCCGATGATCATGCCGATCTTCAGAAGGGAGAGCAGATTCTGGGTTCGCGCTCCGCTCCGGATGCCCAAGTAGTTCAGCAGCAGGAGAACCAGCATCAGGGCGCAGGCCAGGGCGAGGGAGGAGTGGGGCGTCCGCCAGGCCGTGGGCAGCACAAAGGGCGCCAGGTACTCGGCGCCGATGAAGGCCACTCCGGCCGCGCCGGCGCCCTGCATGAGCGTCTGCGCCCAGTTCAGCATGAAGGCCAGGGCGGGGTGGTAGCAGTCAGCCACCACGCGGTAGTAGCCTCCTGCCCGGGGGTGGCGGGAACCGATTTCTGCGAAGGTGAGGGCGCCGAGCAGGCTGATGAGCCCGCCGACGGTCCAGGCTGCGAAGAACACTGCGGTGCTGCCGGCGGCGCCCGCGACGATGGCGGGCGTGCGGAAAATGCCGATGCCCACCACCAGGCTGAAGACCACCATGGCGGTATCAAAGGTGGAAAGCCGGGCCTGGATCTTGCCCGGTTCATCCACCATGGAGCGCCTGGTCCAGCAATTCTGCGAGCCGTTGATACTGGCTGAGATCGTTGTAGAGCTGGGCCGAAACGCGCAGCACGGGCACGGGCAAAGGATAGAGCCAAGTCTCCACTCCCCGCTCACGGAACCAGGCCGAAAGCCCGTCACAGTCTAGGCGGGCGGCAGGGGATCCTTCGCGCGCCTTTGGGAGTGGAAGCGAGGCCATGGCACCGAGCATCGAGTCCGGGCAGGGCGACTCGATGTGGAAGGCGTTGCACAGGAGGGACCGTGCCTGTAGGGCGAGGGCGTGATTGGCCGCCATCACCGCGGGCCAACCCCCCGGAAGCAGGCTGCCCACATGGCGGATGGCTTCTGGAACGCAGAGCCAGGCCGTCGGATCGCAGGTTCCGGTCCAGTCGAATTCCGCATGGAATCCCGATGAATAGCCGTGGCTGATGGCGGAAGGATGAAGGCCGGCCTGGCGGTCCCGCCGGACGAAGAGGAAGGCCGCGCCCTTCGGGGCGCAAAGCCACTTGTGGGCGTTCCCCGTGTAATAGGCTGCCCCCAAGGTTGTCGAGGTCGAGTGGCACCATGCCCGGGGCGTGGGCGCCGTCCACCAGTGTGTCCACACCGCGTGCATGGAGTTCCTCAACCAGACGCCGAATGGGAAATATCAGGGCGGTGGGGCTCGTGACGTGATCCAGCAGGGCCAAGCGTGTGCGGGCCGTGACCGCCGAGAGAACGGCGGCGACCACCTGGTCCTCGGACTCGATTGGAAACGGCACGTCCGCCACGACGACTTGGGCTCCGCTGCGGCTGGCGACGAAGTCGAGGGTCTTGCGGCAGGCCGCGTAGACGTGGCTACTGGTGAGCAGTTCATCTCCGGGCGCGAAGTCCAGGGAGCGCAGGACGGAGTTGACGCCCGTGGTCGCGTTGGGAACGAAGACCAGATCAGCGGGATCTGCCCCGACAAAGACCGCGAACGCTATCCGGGCCTCGTCAAGGCGTCCTGGCAGCCTGCGTACCAGGAAGTCCACGGGTTCCGATTCCATCTCCCTGCGGAGCTCCGCCTGCAGTTGCAGCACGGCCGTGGGGCAGGCGCCAAAGGAACCGTGGTTCAGGTAGATGACCGTTGGGTCAAGGGACCAATGTTGGGCGAAGGCCTGGGGCATATGGGTAACAACTTAGCGCGGGCGGCGATCCGTAGTCCTCAACTTCCTGCAGCAACCCCAGCCCGCCACTCACTCCACCGTCACGCTCTTGGCGAGATTCCGGGGCTGGTCCACGTCACAGCCGCGCAACACGGCGATGTGATAGGCGAGCAGTTGAAGGGGCACCACATAGAGGATGGGCGTGAGCCAAGGATGCACTTTGGGAAGGTGGATCACATCCTCGGCGATGTGGTCCAGGCCTTCGTCCCCATCGGTGACCAGAGCGAGGATGCGACCATCCCGGGCGGCGGCTTCCTGAAGGTTTGACAGGGTCTTCTCCCTGTGCGCATCCCTAGGCATGAGCGCCACGATGGGAAGGTGGCTGTCGATCAGGGCGATGGGACCGTGCTTCATCTCACCGGCCGGGTAGCCTTCCGCGTGGATATACGAAATCTCCTTGAGCTTCAGAGCTCCCTCAAGTGCTATTGGATAGAGGGGCCCCCGGGCGAGATAAAGGAAATCCTTGGCCTCGCGCCAGTCCTGGGCCCACTTCGCGATGTGCGGCTCCAGGCTGTTGATGCGCTCCAGCAAGGCGGGCAGTTCCCGCAGGCCCTGGATCAGTTCTGCGCGAAGGCTGGGAGCAAGGGTTCCCTTGGCTTCACCGATGCGCATCGCCAACAGCAACAGTACGGTCAGTTGCGTGGTGAAAGCCTTGGTGGAGGCCACGCCGATCTCCGGACCCGCATGGGTCAGCAGGATCGCTTCGGCCTGGCGCGCGGCGGTTGAACCCTGTACGTTGCAGATGACCAGGGTCCGCGCCCCCCGGGCGGCGGCCTCTTTCAGCGCTGCCAACGTGTCGGCGGTTTCGCCGCTTTGGGTGATGCCGATGGCCAGCGTGCGTGGTGGCACAACGGGATCGCGATAGCGGTATTCCGATGCGTAATCGATGTCGACACCGATGCGCGCCAGTTGCTCCAGGTAGAACCTGCCAACGAGACCCGCGTGCCAGCTGGTGCCGCAGGCCACGATGGAGATCCGGTCGAAGTCCCGAAGCTGCTCGGTGGTGAAGGGCAGATCCAGTTGGATGGGTTCGGAAGCCTCGATGGGCAGGCGATTCAGCAATGTGTTCGACAGGGCCTGGGGTTGCTCGAAGATCTCCTTCTGCATGAAGTGCTTGAAGCCGCCCTTTTCGGCCGCCACGGGATCGAAGGGCACCGTGTGCACGGCTCGCTGCACGTCAAGCCCATCCATGCGGAAGATCCGTGCGCCCTTTCGCGTGATCTCAGCCAGATCGCCGTCTTCCAGGTAGATGATCTGCCTGGTGTGGCGCAGCAGCGGCACCACGTCCGAAGCCACATAGGTTTCACCCTCACTCAAGCCGATGACCAGCGGTGGTCCGCTGCGGGCCACGAGGATGCGATCGGGGTCATCGGCGTGAAGGCAGGCCAGGGCGTAGATGCCGCGCATCTTTTCCACTGCTGCGCGGAAAGCTTTGGTGAATTCCAGACCGCCATCCATCAGGTGCGACACCATCATCGGAAAACATTCCGTATCGGTTTCGGTGATGAAGGCGAAGCCCGCGGCCTTCAATTCCGCCCGCAGCTCCAGGAAATTCTCGAAGATGCCGTTGTGGACAGCCACGACCTTGCCATCGTTGCTGCAATGGGGATGAGCGTTTTCCTCGGTGGGCCGGCCGTGGGTGGCCCAACGGGTATGGCCGATGCCCA
>JANXQX010000247.1 GCA_025353305.1 Holophagaceae bacterium | reverse complement strand
GCAGGCCCGCGCCCCGGATGACCTTCCAGATCCGCCTGACGGTGTCCTTCAGGACGTCGAGGTTGCGCATGCCGAGCGTGATCCGGCGTTCCCAGTCCCACTGGTCCACGTAGGAACTGTGGTCGTGGTTCAGGAAGTAGTCCTTCCGCACGGCGCGCATATCGGTGCAGATGCCTTCGCCCACGCCGCAGTCGAACTGCGCAAGGGCCATCCGCTTCCACTTGGTGGCCGCCTGCACCACCTGGGCGGTGATGCGTTTCTCCAGGCCGAGGCCGCAGGGGAATTCCACGGGCGTCCGCGATCCGTCCCGGTCGAGATAGTCGTTCACGCCGCTGTCGCGGTCCACGATGAGCGGCACCTGGACCATGTTCAGGTGCAGTTCCCTGCACAGGCTGTCCTCGATGTACCGCTTCACCGCGAAGATCGCCCGCTGGGTATCCAGGCGATTCAGGAGCGGGGCATAGCCGGTGGGAAGGATCTTCTCCACCTCCTCGTAGGTGCTGATGCCTGGTCCGGCGAGGTCCGCGGCTTTGTTCAACATGGGATTCCCTCCTAGGAATGCAGGGGGAATCCGCGATCACCACCATGCTGAGGGGTGACCGTGTAGCCTCCCCAGCGCGCAGAAATCATGCGCCGGAGGAAAATGAAAAACAAGCTGATTGGCAGTGATATTGGTCAAGGTTTTTCGCCCTGGATGCCACCGCTGAGCCGCTCGACCCCGGACGGGGTAATCGGTGTGACACGCGCAGTCCGCTGCGATCCTCCGCCGGAAGCATCCGAGAGGAAGCAAGCCAGCACTGGATGGCCCTTCTATTTCATCAGCCGACGCGGGGACAGTTCATGTTCGCCGCGCTGCTGGTACAGCTGCGCCGAGAGCTTTCCCACCGCGAGGCCGGTGGTCATGCCATGGCCGCCGAGTCCGGCGACCCAAAACAAGTTTGGGTTCACCGGGTCCCAGCCGAGCACGAAACGCCGATCCGGCGCGAAAGTGCGGATGCCGCTCCAGGCCCGCGAAATGCCATGATCCGTCAGGCCGGGTGCGAGCTCGTGCATCGAATCGGCGAGCTGCTCGATGGCTTTCGCATCCGTATCGGGCTGCTGGCCGGGAGGGGGCAGGGCCACTTCGTCCTCGTCGCAGGGGCACATGAGCAGCCCTCCGCTTTCAGCTTTCAGATAGAGCTCCCGGTCCACCCACCATATGTAAGGTTGGTTCCCGTCGTAGGGCTGATCGCTCCAGGCCAGATGCCTGCGGAGGGGACTGAACGCGATGTCCAGACCGCCCGCCCGGCGTCCCAGTTCACCCGCCCAGGCTCCGGCGGCGTTGATGATCGTGGCGACGCGGACCCTGCCTTCGGAAGTGTCGACCAGGAAACCATTTTCCGCGATTTCGATTGCTCTCACCTCGCACCCGTAGCGCAGTTCCACGCCGGCCTCCCGCGCTCCCCGGGCGCAAAGGCCCAACAAGCCGTGTACATCGATGAACCCGTCGGATGGAACGGAGAGATGCGCGGTGGCAATTAAGCCGTCAATACCCGCACCGGCATTGCGTTCAACCGCAACGCCCAATTCCTGGGCTTCCGCTTCGATGGCATCCAAAGCCAAGGTGTCCGCGGCCAGCAGAAGGCCTCCGTTTTCGGTCAGCAGACGCGCGTCAGCCAGGCGGTTTCGGCCCTCCACCGCCAGCCTGGAATGCTCCCGCCGCCCCGTCAGCTGGCGTGCGATGCCGGCGTTGTGGCCCGAAGCGTAGAAGCCCGGCAGGATTTCCCGGTCCACCAGCAGGATGCGCCGCCCAGGCACTTGCGCCAGATGGAAGGCGGCGGAGAGGCCGGCGATTCCGCTTCCCACCACCAGGATGTCCCACTGTTCTGCCAAAGCCATGCAGCCATGATGACAGGGACTTCGGCGCCGCCGGGGCCGCAACTACAAGAAGGCTTAGGGCTGGCCGCGATTGATTTTCGATTGACGATTGGCGGTTTGGATCCGCCATCGCAGCGGGCGCTTTCAATCGAAAATCAAGAACCTGGAATTGCCGGCTTTACCGGTTCCATAAGAAATATTGAGATAGAGGAATAAAATCGCGATACTATGATTGTCCCACCCCAGGTGGGGTGGGGTAATTGGAGGCGATCATGATCACGCTTGAAATCAAAGGTATGACCTGCGGCCACTGCGCCCGGGCGGTTGCGGAAGCCTTGCAGGGGGTTCCTGGAGTTGAGAAAGTGCTCGCCGTGAACCTGGACCCAGGGGAGGCGCAGGTACAGGGCACAGCGGACCCGGTGGCCCTGGTGAAAGCCGTGGAGGAAGAAGGCTACAGGGCCATGGTGCGCCCATGAAAGGCCACGCGCATCATGGCCTGAAGCTCGACCTGGCTGTGCGCGCCGACGCCAAGCGTCGCTTGCAATCCATCCGCGGCCACGTGGAGGGAATCCTGCGGATGCTGGAAGAAGACGGCGCCTACTGCGTGGACGTGCTCAAACAGATCAAGGCCGTAGAGGGGGCCCTGGGCCGCGTGGGGGATCTCGTGCTGCGGAGCCACCTGGCTGAGCACGTGGTCACCGCCGCCGGGCGGGGGGACGAGTCGCGCATGGTGGATGAACTGATGGAACTGTTGAAGTACCGCTGAAGCATGGGCAGTAGGCAGTTGGCAGTAGGCAGTAGGCAGTGGGCTGAAGGCGGAAAAATCCCTGGTTTCTTGTCGCACTGCCCGCAGTCAGATGAAATGGCAGGAGCACAGCATGAATACTCAGACATTTCGAATAGAGGGCATGACCTGCGCGTCTTGCGTCCGACGAGTGGAGAAGGCGCTCCAGGCCGTACCTGGAGTGGCCAGTGCGACGGTGAATCTGGCCAGTGAAGAGGCCCAGGTCACCTTTGAAGGCGTGTCGCCGGATCGCCTGGCCCAGGCCCTGGCGGAGCGGGGTTATGCACTCGTCATGGACCCCACGGGTGACGAGAAAAATCGCGAGTTGCGCGAAGCCTTGCTGCGAACCTTGCTGGCCTGGGTCTTCACGCTTCCGCTGTTCGTTTCCATGATTCCCGGGATTGAGATGCATCTTCCCTGGCGCATCCAGGCGCTGCTCAGTGCGGTGGTGGTATTCGCGGCGGGCGGTGGCTTTTTTAAAAGAGCCGCACTCCAACTTCTCCATCGCGAGACCACCATGGATACGCTGGTGGCCCTGGGCGCGGGGGTTTCCTGGGGCTTCGGGCTGGTGGAAGGCCTTCGCGGGGAACATCACCTCACTTTCGAGACCGCCGCGGCCCTGGTCGCATTCCTGCTGCTCGGCAAATATCTGGAGACCCGCGCCAAGGTCCACACCGGCGACAGCCTGACTTCGCTGCTCAAACTCGCACCCGCAACGGCCTTGCGATTGGATCCGGAAGGCCACGAGGAAGAAATCCCAGTGTCGATGCTGAAGGCTGGCGACCGCGTCCGCGTCCGCCCTGGTTCGGCGATTCCTGTGGACGGCCTAGTGGTGACCGGTTCGGCGGAAGTGGAAGAGGCTCTGCTCACGGGCGAGCCGTTGCCGGTTCCCAAACTTGCTGGTGATGCGGTCATAGCAGGCGCCCTGGTGCATGGGGGCAGTCTTGAAATTGAGGTCCGCGCCGCGGGCCGTGATACCTGGCTCGCGAAACTCGCCCGGCAGGTGGGCCAGGCCAAGGCTTCCAAAGCACCTGTCCAGGCGCTGGCTGATCGCCTCAGCGCGGTGTTCGTGCCCGCGATTCTGGTGCTGGCTGCCCTCACCTTCGCCGCATGGTGGCTGCACTCCGGGGATATCTCGCTGGCCTGGCGGCCGGCGGTCACGGTGCTGGTCATCGCCTGTCCCTGTGCGTTGGGGCTCGCCACGCCCGTGGCACTGACTACGGCGCTGGGTACGGCGGCCCGCAATGGCCTGCTGGTGCGGGATGCGGCAGCGTTTGAGCGGCTGGGCTCCATAACTGACCTTGCATTCGACAAGACCGGCACGCTCACCCTCGGCAAGCCAGTGCTGCGGGAGACGCGAATCCTATCAGTCGATGGCACCGATGCGCTGCGCTTGGCCGCGGCCCTGGAGCGGGATTCGGAACACCCCCTGGCGAAGGGCATCCGCGATGCCGCCAAGGGCATGGTCCTGCCGATGGTTGAAGACTTCCGTGCCCATCCCGGTGGTGGTGTGTCGGGCACTGTCCAGGGCCGCGATCTGAGGCTCGGGAACGCGATGTTTCTTGGTGTGGATTTTCCTGAAGTACCTGTCGATGCCACGGCGGTGGGCCTCGCCAAAGGCAGGCGATTGCTGGGGCTGTTCATCCTTGCGGACGAGGTGCGGCCCGATGCCCT